>NZ_CFHWOM010000050.1:0-23764 GCF_984391705.1 Vibrio sp.
AGTCTCTTCAGTTTGAGAGTTTTCCTCTTGCTGAGCAGCTTTGCGCGCTTTAGCGCGAGCAATGGCAGCAGCGACTGCGGCTTTCTTTGGATCGTCAGATTGCGCCGTTTCTTCGTTAGTCTCTTCAGTTTGAGAGTTTTCCTCTTGCTGAGCAGCTTTGCGCGCTTTAGCGCGAGCAATGGCAGCAGCGACTGCGGCTTTCTTTGGATCGTCAGATTGCGCCGTTTCTTCGTTAGTCTCTTCAGTTTGAGAGTTTTCCTCTTGCTGAGCAGCTTTGCGCGCTTTAGCGCGAGCAATGGCAGCAGCGACTGCGGCTTTCTTTGGATCGTCAGATTGCGCCGTTTCTTCGTTAGTCTCTTCAGTTTGAGAGTTTTCCTCTTGCTGAGCAGCTTTGCGCGCTTTAGCGCGAGCAATGGCAGCAGCGACTGCGGCTTTCTTTGGATCGTCAGATTGCGCCGTTTCTTCGTTAGTCTCTTCAGTTTGAGAGTTTTCCTCTTGCTGAGCAGCTTTGCGCGCTTTAGCGCGAGCAATGGCAGCAGCGACTGCGGCTTTCTTTGGATCGTCAGATTGTGCGGTTTCTTCGGTAGC
Source organism: Vibrio sp. (assembly GCF_984391705.1). NCBI lineage: Bacteria > Pseudomonadati > Pseudomonadota > Gammaproteobacteria > Vibrionales > Vibrionaceae > Vibrio > Vibrio sp. The sequence continues at coordinate 589 of NZ_CFHWOM010000050.1, forward strand.
CTCTTCAACTTGAGGCTTTTCCTCTTGCTGAGCGGCTTTGCGCGCTTTAGCGCGAGCAATAGCTTCGGCGACAGCAGCTTTTTTATCGCTTTGTGGGGCATCTGCTGTAGATTGTTCAGCCTTACGAGCTTTGGCTCTAGCGATGGCAGCAGCTACAGCATCTTTTTTCTCTGAGCTGTCAGTACTGCTTGGCTGTTCAGAGTCTTGAGCCTTGAGCGCTTTACGTTCACGAGCTTGACGTTTTCTCTCTTCACGTAATTTCGTCATTTCAGAGTTGTCTGGCTCGGTTTGTCCTGCTTTTTGAGCGGCAGCTTGTTTCGCTTTCGCTTTAGCAATTGCTGCGGCAACGGCTGGCTTAACTTCATTTTCAGTCGGTTTAGATTCTGACTTTTGTGCTTTCACGCGAGCGATAGCTGCTGCGATTGCATCATCACCGCCAGTTTGTTTCATCTCTTTACGACGGTCATCGGCTGCTTTCTTAAAGCGGTTCTCTCGTTCTGCTTTGTCGCGTTCCATACGCGCTTTTTTCTCTTCAAAGCGGATTTTGGCGCGCTCAGCGGCTTCTGATTCTTCTTTACGAGTACGAATCTCTGCTTTGGCTTGTCGATAGTATTGAACTAGTGGGATTTCACTTGGGCAGACAAATGCACAAGCGCCACATTCAATACAATCCTTGAGGTTAAGTTCTTCACATTTGTCGAACTCTTCGGCTTTTGCGTGCCACTGCAACTGCTGTGGTAGTAGAGAGGCTGGGCATACTTCAGCACATTGACCGCAACGAATACAGGCCATTTCGTATTGATTTGGTGAGATCTCTTTACGAGTCGGCGCAAGAATACAGTTGGCTGTTTTGGTGATAGGTACATTCGCATGGGGTAAGGTAAAGCCCATCATAGGGCCGCCCATGATTAGTCGAGGCAGTCTCTTATCGGCTTTGTAACCAAACTCATCCAGTAGTGCCTGAACTGGTGTGCCAATTAACGCCCATACATTACGTGGTTGCTTAAACGTATCTCCTGTTAATGTAACGATACGCTCTACCAACGGCTCACCATCACAAACGGCACGTTTTATCGCCTGTAGTGAGCCGACGTTCTGTACCATCAAGCCAATATCCGCAGGGATGCTGTTCACCGGGACTTCTTTATTGGTCAGGATCTTAATTAACTGCTTTTCACCACCAGACGGGTACTTGGTTGGAATCACTCGAATGATGATGTCTTTGTTTTGAGCCGCTTTTTCTAATGCGGTTACCGCTTGCGGTTTATTGTCTTCGATACCAATGATGGTCAGTTTAGGTTTTAGAATATGTTCAACAATTTCTATCCCCTTAACGACTTCGTCGGCATGCTCTTGCATCAACATATCATCAGCGGTGATGTAAGGTTCACATTCGGCTGCATTGACGATCAAAATCTCAGTGCGCGCTAAACCAGATTGAATTTTTTTCGCTGTAGGGAAACCAGCACCGCCCATGCCTGAGATGCCCGCTTGACGAATGATTTCAATCAGATCATCAGGAGAGAGTTGGCTAAAGTCTTGATTGTGGTTGCGTTCAATCCAGCGGTCTTCGCCATCTGGTTCGATCACAATACACATTTCAGCGAGACCTGAAGGGTGAGCCGTAGTGCGATTTTCGATAGCCACTACAGTACCAGAAGTTGGTGCATGGACCGGCAGCATAAAGCTGGTGTCGTACTTACTGAGCGCTTCGCCTTTCAATACTTTGTCACCGACACTCACGGTAATTGTGCCCGGCTTACCTATATGCTGTTTTACTGGTAGCACGATCTCTTGCGGAATGCTCGCACGTGAAATCGCGGATTTGATGGATTGCTGTTTGTTTTCTGGTGGGTGAATACCGCCAGGAAAATCCCAGAGAGCGCCAGATTTGATTTGTTCGATTAATGACAACATACCAGTCCTTAATTCACACTTTTCTGCTCTGTGGCAGAATCGGTAATATCAACAACAGGAATGGCGTCCAGTTGCCACTTCCAGTTCGCTGTAGTGGTTTCTACAGGAATCATTTCAATACAATCTGTAGGACAGGGTGCAACACACAGGTCACAACCAGTACATTCATCTTTGATAACGGTGTGTAGCGCCTTTGTTCCGCCGACAATGGCATCGACCGGACAAGCTTGGATGCACTTTGTACAACCAATACACATGTCTTCATGAATAAAGGCAACGGTTTTTACATCATCAAGATCGTGAGCTGACTCTGTCGCTTCTACACCCATTAGGTCGGCAAGCTTTTCGATAGTCGCTTGACCGCCTGGAGGGCATTTGTTGATCGCGTCTCCATTAGCTATCGCCTCAGCGTAGGGACGGCAGCCTGGGTAACCGCACTGACCACATTGAGTTTGTGGCAAGATGGTATCGATTTGATCGACGATAGGATCCGCTTCGACTTTAAAGCGGATTGAGGCAAAACCAAGAATGGCGCCAAACACAGCAGCTAATGCTGCAACGGCGAGTACCGCAATTAAGATTGAGCTCATTACAGTTTCACCAATCCAGTAAAGCCCATAAATGCAAGCGACATTAGGCCCGCAGTGATCATGGCAATCGAAGCCCCTTTAAACGGAGCGGGTACGTCTGCGGCAGTAATTCGCTCACGCATCGAGGCGAAAAGAATCAGCACTAGAGAGAAGCCAACTGCAGCACCAAAACCGTAGATGATTGATTGAATGAAATTGTGGTTTTCATTGATATTTAGCAATGCCACACCTAATACGGCACAGTTGGTCGTGATTAGGGGCAAGAAAATACCTAGCAGTCGATATAGGGTTGGGCTGGTTTTGTGTACCACCATTTCAGTGAACTGCACCACAACCGCTATCACCAAAATGAAACTCATGGTTCTTAGGTATTGCAACCCAAGTGGCTCTAAAATATAGCTTTCGACAAGATACGCGCACACTGACGCTAAGGTCAAAACGAACGTAGTCGCTAACCCCATTCCGATTGCTGTTTCCAGTTTTTTTGAGACGCCCATAAAAGGACATAAGCCCAAAAACTTCACCAGTACAAAGTTGTTAACTAGGACAGTGCCCACTAACAACAAAAGATATTCGGTCATAGTTATTTATTTAGGAAATTCCGATCCCGATATTATCCTGCTTTGCCCGCCTAATAACAACCAAGGAAAGATAAGGTTTTACACTGTTGAGTAAATTTTATACGCAGATTTGAAAGTATGATTGTTTGATTATTCAAATTGTTGGGAAAAATGTTTCAACCAGTGGTGAGTTATACGTCGGAATTAGAGAAGAATGCGGGAGACTTGCAGGGATGGGGAGAAAAATGAGTATTGGATATGATAGAGCAATAAAATGTTTAGACAACAAAAAAGCCGTATCTTGCGATACGGCTTTTTCTGAATTTGGCTCCTCCTGCTGGGCTCGAACCAGCGACCTGCGGATTAACAGTCCGTCGCTCTACCAACTGAGCTAAGGAGGAATTGCTTTAAGCGGGGCGAATCTTATCTATCCGCTTGAAATGTGTCAATATAAAAATCCACGTCAATGGCGTTTTTTTGTTTATCAAAAAGCTTTACTTTCTCGAAGCCCTTGTATGGTAAAGGCTGCATTTACTTATCCACCAAAATTGTGGATAAGTATGTTAATTAAACTTGAGCAATTAATAAACAGACAAAAGATAGAGTTTCTGGTCTAAAAATAATCAATAAAGATCTTTTTATAAGCCGCTGTATAATAAAGCGTCAGAGTGTTTTTTGACCATAGGAAGCAAATTTCGGATCAATGAGATCGTTTTTGCGATCACGTGCAAATTACAAAATTTGTGAATAAGCTGTTAGCTATATGATGGGGATTTTGAGAGTAGATCTCTAGTAGGGCGGAAGATAGTAACAGGATTGAATTTGAGGATCTAGCGATCGATGAGCAAAATTTCTAAAACAGGGATATATTTTTTGTTTAACTATTGTTTCTGTATATTTATACAGTCACAATGACTGGTCGCTGATTAACAAAAATTAATGAGGAGCCTATGAGCAAAGTTTTCGATTTGGTATCCGAGTACCAGCCATCTGGTGACCAGCCAACTGCGATTAACCAGTTAATGGAGGGACTTGACTCTGGTCTAGCGCATCAAACTTTACTTGGTGTTACAGGATCCGGTAAAACATTTACTTTAGCGAACGTGATTGCTCAGGCGCAGAGACCGGCAATCTTATTGGCTCCGAATAAAACACTAGCCGCTCAGCTTTATGGAGAGATGAAATCATTCTTTCCCAATAATGCGGTTGAGTATTTCGTTTCTTACTACGATTACTACCAGCCTGAAGCCTATGTACCGACAACAGATACCTTTATTGAAAAGGACGCGTCGGTCAATGCGCATATTGAACAAATGCGATTATCAGCGACGAAAGCTCTACTAGAGCGGAAAGATGCCATTATTGTTGCATCGGTTTCGGCTATCTACGGTCTGGGTGATCCTGAGTCCTATCTACAGATGATGTTACACGTACGCCGTGGTGACGTGATGGATCAGCGAGATATTTTACGTCGTTTAGCGGAACTTCAATACAGCCGTAACGATGTCGCATTTGAGCGTGGCCAGTTTCGAGTGCGTGGCGAAGTCATTGACATTTTCCCTGCTGAATCTGATCAAGATGCGGTTCGTATTGAAATGTTTGATGATGAGATTGATTGCATCAGTGTATTTGATCCGCTAACTGGCGTCGTTAAGCAGAGAGATTTACCCCGTTTTACGATTTACCCTAAGACTCACTATGTTACTCCTCGTGAACGTATTTTGGATGCGATAGAAAACATTAAGGTCGAGTTAGAGAGCCGTAAAAAGTACCTTCTTGATAACAACAAGTTACTTGAGGAGCAGCGGATTTCTCAGCGGACTCAGTTTGATATCGAGATGATGAGCGAGCTAGGGTTTTGTTCTGGCATCGAAAACTATTCTCGTTATTTAAGCGGCCGTAAAGAGGGTGAGCCGCCTCCGACTTTATTTGACTATTTGCCACATGATGGATTGTTGATTATCGACGAATCCCATGTGACGGTCCCCCAGATTGGCGCAATGTATAAAGGCGACCGATCGCGCAAGGAAACCTTAGTAGAGTTTGGTTTCCGTCTTCCGTCTGCTTTGGATAATCGTCCAATGAAGTTTGAAGAGTTTGAATCAATTGCGCCGCAGACTATTTTTGTGTCAGCAACGCCTGGTAACTACGAGTTAGAGAAATCCGATAACGAAATAGCCGATCAAGTTGTTCGACCAACTGGATTGCTTGACCCTGAATTGGAAGTTCGCCCGGTAGCCACTCAAGTAGACGATCTACTTTCTGAAATTCGTATTCGTGCTCAGAAAGACGAACGCGTGTTGGTCACAACATTAACGAAGCGAATGGCAGAAGATTTGACGGAATATCTGACTGAACATGATGTGAAAGTTCGTTATTTACACTCTGATATCGATACGGTGGAGCGTGTTGAAATCATTCGCGATTTACGTTTGGGTGAGTTTGACGTTTTAGTGGGTATTAACTTGCTTCGTGAGGGCTTAGATATGCCAGAAGTCTCCTTGGTAGCCATCTTGGATGCGGATAAAGAAGGTTTCTTACGCTCTGAACGCTCATTGATTCAGACAATTGGTCGTGCTGCGCGTAATGTCAGTGGTAAAGCGATCCTGTATGCTGACTCAATTACCAAGTCGATGAAAAAAGCGATGGATGAAACCAATCGCCGTCGTGAGAAGCAGCAAGAATACAATGCCAAAATGGGCATTGAACCTCAGGCGCTGAAACGTAATGTGAAAGACATTATGGAGCTTGGTGATATTACTAAGAGTAAGAAACAGCGTGTAAGTAAGACGGTTCCGCTGTCTAAGGTTGCAGAGCCATCGCAAAGTTATGATGTGATGACGCCTCAACAGCTAGAGAAAGAGATAAGCAAACTTGAAGCTCAGATGTATCAGCATGCGCAAGACTTGGAGTTTGAACTTGCCGCAGAAAAGCGTGATCAAATTGACAAACTACGTCAGAAGTTTATTGCCAACAGTTGATACCAAATCTATAACAAAGGTGTTTAGATAAAAAAATAGCCAATAGATATCAGTTCTATTGGCTGTAATTTGTGAATACTAAGTTCACTAACAACGTCAGTTGGCTAGGTGACCCATGAGGGTCAATTTACTTTTAGCATATACCATGCCAATATTTGGGGTCATAAATGTCCCAAATCTTCACGAATTTAGCTAAATTAGCCTTCTTTGTTTGCAAAATGCAAAGCGCAATGCAATCATTTATACAAATTGCAATGCAATAATTGGCTAGAGTATGCAAGACAACACACATAATCAAAATGCAAAGTATTTGCTGATGGTGGAGGATACCGCTTCCGTTGCGGCGCTTTACCGTTCCTACCTAACTCCGTTATGTATCGATATCAATATTGTTGGCACCGGTCGCGATGCCATAGAAAGTCTTAACTTTCGAACTCCCGATCTGATCCTTCTTGATTTACGCCTACCTGATATGACAGGAATGGATGTACTTTACGCTGTTAAAAAGAAAAACCCCGATGTCCCCGTCGTCTTTATGACCGCTCACGGCTCGATTGACACAGCCGTAGAAGCAATGCGTCATGGTGCGCAAGATTTCTTGATTAAGCCATGTGAAGCCGATCGATTACGTGTCACGGTAAACAATGCACTACGTAAAGCAAGTAAGCTCAAAAACGAGGGAGACTACCCAGGAAATCAAGGCTATCAGGGCTTTATCGGTAGTAGTCAAACGATGCAGGCCGTCTATCGAACCATTGACTCTGCGGCTTCGAGTAAAGCGAGTATCTTTATTACGGGTGAGAGTGGTACGGGTAAAGAAGTATGTGCTGAAGCCATTCATGCCACCAGCAAGCGCGGTGACAAACCTTTTATCGCTATTAACTGTGCTGCAATCCCTAAAGACCTTATCGAGAGTGAGTTGTTTGGTCATGTAAAAGGGGCGTTTACTGGTGCTGCGACAGATCGTCAAGGTGCAGCAGAGCTAGCGGATGGCGGGACTTTGTTTCTCGATGAACTTTGTGAAATGGATCTAGACTTGCAAACCAAATTACTGCGCTTTATCCAGACGGGTACTTTTCAAAAGGTAGGTTCGTCTAAAATGAAAAGCGTAGATGTGAGATTTGTTTGTGCAACAAACCGCGATCCTTGGAAAGAGGTCGAAGAGGGACGCTTCCGTGAAGATTTGTATTATCGTTTGTATGTTATCCCTCTCCATCTACCGCCATTGAGAGAGAGGGGTGACGACATTATCGAAATTGCATATTCACTTTTAGGCTTTATGTCGAAAGAAGAAGGAAAAGACTTTATTCGTTTGTCGCCACAAGTGGTGGACCGTTTTGCCAGTTATGAATGGCCCGGTAATGTCCGTCAACTTCAAAACGTGCTTCGTAATGTCGTGGTATTGAATAATGGTAAGGAAATTGATCTTTCCATGCTGCCTCCTCCCTTAAACAAGCCGACAGAAAATCAGATTAGAGTTGATTTACCGTTAGTGGATGAGTTTTCTGTACAAGACATCTTTCCGCTGTGGCTAACAGAAAAGAGAGCGATTGAGCAGGCGATTAAAGCCTGTGATGGCAATATCCCTAAAGCGGCTGGTTATTTAGATGTTAGCCCATCGACTATTTACCGTAAGTTACAATCGTGGAACTTGAAGGAAACCCAATAACTATCATGGACGTACTAAATCAAGACAAAATAGATCAATTAGCGAGTGAAATTGGCGCTGATAATGTGCCAATTCTGCTGGATATATTCCTAGGTGAATTGGCTCAATACCAAGATAAGCTGATAAATGACGGTAGCTTAGATGTATCGACCTACCTCAAAGAAATAAGCCACGCTTTGAAAAGTAGCGCTGCGAGTTTTGGTGCTGAAGTACTTTGCGCTTATGCCATAGAATTAGACTCTATGGCAAAAGCAGGTCAAGTATTTGAGCCTACGGAGAGCAAAGATAAAATGATATCGCTATTGCGAGAGACAGAGCAACGCTATCAGCAACTAGTCTCCCAGTAAGGATTCGATAGCGTCATGAAGCTTGTCACGATCGTGGCGCCAATCACGGTTAGGAGATGCGAGTTGTGTTGTAACACAATTCCACTCTTCTAACTCCGGATGTACTTCTTCTCCCAACACAACGTCTATTCTTCTGCCCTGACACGCGCGCTCGCACCATTCCAGTTTTTCTTTCAACGTCATCTTTCCCGCAGGTCCAAATTCTGGAGACAAGTTCTCAACAAAAATCAGTTGTGCTTTCTTATTGTTGGAAATAGCGCGGCCAACTTCTGGTAATAACAAAGGTGGCATGATGCTGGTGAGAAAACTACCTGGCCCCAATATGATGGCATCCGCTTGCTCAAGAGCGAGTACGCCTTCCTTGGTCGCTGGTACTTCTGGCTCTAAGTCTAAGCGTACTAGCTTTTCAGGCATTTCATCCACGCTGGTTTCGCCCGTCACCCAGCGACCTTCGGTTGAAAGTGCTTTTAGATCAGAAGGGTGTTCAGACATCGGAATAATATTTAGATCTACTTTGAGCATATTGCGAATCAAGTTAATCGCGTCGAGAGGTCGGACAGATAGGTTATCTAATGCTGTTAACATTAGGTTTCCGAGGTTATGCCCGTCTAACTCACCAGAACCTTTAAAACGGTATTCGAACATCATTGAACTGATTGAAGGCTCAGTGATCAACTGATTAATACAGTTTCGGGTGTCTCCCCAAGCAATGCCTCCCTGGCAGCTACGAATCCGGCCAGTGGAGCCTCCGTTATCTGTCGTTGCGACAATACCAGTCGCGTTTTCTCCAAAGTCTTTTAATGCCGCCAGCATACGCCCTAAGCCATGGCCTCCACCAACGGCAACTACTTTTTTGTTTGAGTACAGAGTCATTAATTACGTCTTATTCTTTTATAACCAACTACAATTTAGAATATTGCATTAATAGACGATACTCAATACGAGGTATTTTGAGTTAGGTGCACGTTTTTTTGACCTTTAGGGTAGAAACACGCACAATTATTAAGTATTTTACTCAACAGCTACTGGTGGTGCGCATATAAAAGCATAGCCAGTTGCCATAACTCCGAGCTCAACAAGCTAAGTTTACAAACAGGTGAATAAGCGTGTTGAGCCAGTGGCAAGTTGTCACAAGGGCAAGATTGGAAATGATTTTGCCTCCCGTGTTTGGAAAGGTGTTCCGTGGCGCAACAATTCGAAGATAAATTTCATCGCAAGTTTTATTACTTGCGTCTTTCCGTTACTGACGTTTGTAACTTTAAGTGTACATATTGCTTACCTGATGGCTATCAGCCTTCTGGGCAGAAAAACTCGTCTTTTTTATCCTTGCCTGAAATCAAACGCGTGGTTCGGGCGTTTGCCGATTGTGGTACCTCAAAGGTACGTATCACTGGCGGAGAGCCAAGTCTGCGTAAAGATTTCAACGACATCATTCATGCTGTCGCTGAGACTCCTGGGATTTCTAAAGTCGCGACAACCACTAATGGCTACCGGATGGAAAAGAACGTAGCTGATTGGAAACAAGCTGGCTTGACGCACATAAATGTCAGCGTTGATAGCTTGGACCCGCGCATGTTTTACCAAATTACCGGTGAGAATAAGTTTACTGAGGTGATGTCGGGAATCGATCGCGCTTTTGAAGTGGGCTATGAGCAAGTGAAAGTCAATGTTGTGTTGATGAAAGACCTTAATGCTAATGAGTTACCTGCTTTTCTAAATTGGATAAAACATCGCCCAATTCAGCTACGTTTCATTGAATTGATGCAAACGGGAGAAATGGACGAACTGTTCCAAAAACATCATGTATCGGGTGTCGCGATTCGTAATCAGTTGATCGCTAACGGTTGGCTGCTGAAAGTGCGTGCCAAGAATGATGGCCCGGCACAAGTGTTTGTTCACCCGGACTATCAAGGTGAGATCGGCCTGATCATGCCTTACGAAAAAGACTTTTGTGAGAGTTGTAATCGACTGCGCGTTTCTGCTAAAGGAAAGCTGCACCTGTGTCTATTTGGTGATCACGGGGTGGATTTACGCGACCTTCTTCAAGAGGACTCACAAGAAGATTCGCTAATCCAGCGTATTCAAGAACAGTTACAAACTAAATCAGTCAGTCACTTCCTGCACGATGGAAACTCCGGTATGACGCCTCACTTGGCTTCTATCGGGGGATAATCACTGACAAAACTAAACTATCTTTGGCTAAGTAACAGCTTGGCGAAATCAGAACAAATTGACTATAGGTAGGTGGACAATGGGTCACGCAGAAAGCAAATTTCAACCAGCAAACATCGCAGTATTAACCGTTTCTGACACTCGTACTGAAGAAAACGATACTTCTGGTGGTTACTTGGTAGAAAACGCGAAAGAAGCGGGTCACAACGTTGTGGACAAGCAGATCGTTATTGACGATATGTACAAGATTCGCGCAATTGTATCTCAGTGGATTGCTGACGAAAATGTTCAAGCAGTTATGATCACTGGCGGTACTGGCTTTACTTCACGTGACAGCACTCCTGAAGCGCTAAAGCCATTGTTTGATAAAGAAGTTGAAGGCTTTGGTGAGTTGTTCCGTCAAGTGTCTTACGAAGAGATTGGTACTTCAACCATTCAATCTCGCGCGATTGCAGGTTTTGCAAATCACACTGTGATTTTTGCAATGCCGGGTTCAACAGGTGCTTGTCGTACCGGTTGGACAAAGATCATCAAGCAGCAACTCGATGCCAGCCATCGTCCATGTAACTTCATGCCTCACCTGTCAGTATAAGTGAGGACAGCATGAGCGAATTTACTCACATTAATGCATCCGGTGAAGCCAATATGGTTGACGTGTCTGCGAAAGCAGAGACGGTCCGCGAGGCGCGCGCAGAAGCTTTTGTTCATATGGCACCAGAAACCTTACAGTTGATTGTGTCTGGCTCTCACCACAAAGGTGATGTGTTTGCTACCGCGCGTATTGCTGGTATTCAAGCAGCGAAAAAAACCTGGGATTTGATTCCGCTTTGTCATCCGCTACTGCTTTCTAAAGTTGAAGTTCAACTTGAAGCGATAGAAGCAGAAAACATGGTTCGTATTGAATCAGTGTGCAAGCTTGCAGGTAAAACAGGTGTAGAGATGGAAGCGTTAACCGCAGCATCGGTTGCAGCGCTCACAATCTACGACATGTGTAAAGCCGTGCAAAAAGATATGGTTATTGGCCAAGTCCGATTGCTAGAAAAAACGGGCGGGAAATCTGGACACTTCAAGGTGGATGCATGATTAAAGTACTGTTTTTTGCACAAACACGTGAATTGGTTGGTCTAGACGAGCTAGAAGTCGAAAGCCAATTTGACACAGTAGAAGCATTGCGAGCTCACCTTTGCCAAAAAGAAGGTAAGTGGGACCTAGCTTTAGAGCCTGGTAAGCTACTTGCCGCTGTCAACCAGTCAATTGTGCCGCTAGAGCACGCGTTAGTTGATGGTGATGAAGTCGCTTTCTTCCCGCCAGTGACAGGTGGCTAAGATGGATAAGCGTATTTCTGTTCAACGAGATGACTTTTCTGTGGGCACCGAGTACGACCGATTAGCTCAAGGCACTGCCGCTGGCGCTGTCGTGACTTTTGTCGGTAAAGTGCGTGATATGAATCTTGGCGATAATGTTACTGGTCTTTCTCTTGAACACTACCCTGGGATGACGGAAAAGGCGCTAGGTGAGATTTGCGACCAGGCAGAAAAACGTTGGCCCCTGCTGGATATTCGCGTCATTCACCGTGTCGGTGATTTGGATATTGGCGATCAAATTGTATTTGTAGGTGTCTCTAGTGCACACCGTGGTGCAGCGTTTGAAGCGTGTGAGTTCGTTATGGACTATCTGAAGACTAAAGCACCGTTCTGGAAGAAAGAACGTACAACAGAAGCGACACGCTGGGTTGAGTCTCGTGATTCCGATGCTAAGGCAGCGGAGCGCTGGGCTGAAAAATAACCCGAAGACAAGGTGACTAAGCCCTTCCTGAGTGAAGGGCTTTTTGATCGTTTAAACTAGTTGATGAATGGTACCACGCTGCTGATTTTTAGCATGGAAGAGTGCTTTATCGGCTAAAGAGACAATTCTTTCAGCATCCATATTACTTTCGATTGCTTCATTAAACTTTAAACCTATTGTGATGGTTATATGTTTGGCGACTGTTGAAGCGTTGTGTGGGATATCAAGGTTTAAAATGGATTGCCTAAGCGATTCTGCTCTTTCCAGTGATTCAGTACGGCTAATACCTGATATGTAGGCTAAAAACTCATCTCCCCCATATCTAAAACAGAGATCGCTCGAATGAGCCCATTGCTTGATGGCTCTTCCTATTTCTTTTAAAGCTCTGTCTCCCCTGAGATGACCATAATAATCGTTGTACTGCTTAAAACAGTCGATATCTATCATAAGTATGGCGGAGTTAGTGTTGCGTAGGCGAGTCAGTTCTATGGCATCGGGCAGCAATTCATCTAAGGCATACCGGTTATAAAGCTGCGTTAAGTGGTCCATATAGGTGAGCTTTTCGAGCTCCAATTGCTGGCGGGCAAGTTTATCAAGCGCACGTTTATATTCTGTGATATTTCGGACTGTCCAAAGTACCAACTCAGTATTTGGTATAGGAATTACCAATGCGCTGAAGTGTTGAATTTCTGTTGGCCCCTCAATATCTTTGAAGCAAGATAAGTCTTTTGGATCGAGAGAGTATTCAAGCTCTGAGGGTTTTTGACTCTCGACCACATCGACGATCACTTGGCTAAACCATACCGCTTTATCAGCAGGAAGAACCTGATATTGATTGAGGCCAATTAATGCGGATGGGTTATGGTGTCGTTTAACGTCACGCCCGCCCCAAGCTTCTACATAAGTACCAGATTTATTGATGAGGAAAGTGGGCTCAGGTAGGGACTCAAATAACGAGTTCATCGCATCTGGAGTGGTTGCAAGTGTTGCAGAAAATGTAGAAGTCATTCAAATACACCCTTACCAGTTACGTTATGACTACCTATAGTTTAGACAGTTTATCGTATCTTGGTGTCGAACAGAGGTTGTAATTATGAGAATAAATACGGTCAAGCGGGCAATCATTATCGCCTTAATCGTTGGTACTATTTTGAATCTCATCAATCAATGGGATGCAATTCTTTATGATACACAAATCAACTGGCTAAAATTGTGCCTGACTTATTGTGTTCCATTTATCGTTTCCCTTGTCAGCAGTTGGCTCGCATTGCGTGATTGCGGTGAGAAAAACCTGTAATGAAAAAGTTGATAGGCACCATCAATTGTAAAAATTGGTGATTTCCATTTAGTAAAATCAAGAAATTAGACAACAATTACAATATCAGCTGCGTGGCTTGCACACTAAGGAGACATAAATGGAATCATTAAAAGTAAAAGATTATATGACACTGCAAGCGGTAACGTTTAGCCCAGAAATGTCATTGAGTGCCGCTTTAGAAAAGGTTTTGGACTCACGTTATCTTGGTGGACCAGTGGTCAATGAGCGTAAAGAAGTGATCGGCTTTCTATCTGGGCAGGACTTACTCGATAAACTCATTAAAGTATCGTATTACTGCCAAGATACACACATTGTGTCTGACTGTATGCACTCCGAAGTGCTTTCAGTCACTTCAGATACTTCGATAATTGAATTAGCTGAAATGATGAAGGTGGGCAAACCCAAAGTTTACCCAGTGATTGATGCGGGTAAACTTGTTGGCATCATTACTCGCAGAGATGTTTTACGAGCTATTGGTAAAAATATTGATGACTGCTTCAAACATCCGGTTTAGGATGTTGTTACAAAGTGTTAATTAAGAGGGGTGCCATGCGCACCTCTTTTTGTATTGTAAGTTAGGAAAATCAATGACAGATCAAAGCGCTAAATTTGTCGAAGGCTCAACAATGCGTCACATACTAGTGATGTCGGGCGCTGGTTCAGTAGGGTTAATGGCTTTATTCGTCGTTGACTTACTGGATATGCTATTTATCAGTATGCTTGGTCAAGTGGAACTGGCTGCTGCTGTCGGTTTTGCTGGAACCTTGGTTTTCTTCTCCACTTCTATTTCCATCGGTACATCCATTGCGATGGGCGCAATGGTATCAAAAGCGATCGGTGCCAAGCAGCGCGATCACGCTCGTATGCTCGCAACAAGTATTATGGCAACGGCGTTCATCATAAGCTGTATCGTAAGCATCATAATGTTTATTTCGATACCTGACTTGGTGGCGGCGATTGGAGCAAAAGGGTACGTTGCCGAGAGAGCGGAAGCGTATCTGCGTATCATCATTCCAAGTGGCCCTGTGATCGCTATTGCTATGTCTGCTGGTGCGGGACTTAGAGCCGCTGGTGACGCAAAACGATCAATGTGGGCGACATTATCTGGTGGCATTGTTAATGCTGTATTGGATCCTCTGTTCATATTCGGATTTGGTTGGAATGTCGAAGGTGCAGCCCTTGCTTCAGTGTTCGCTCGGTTCACAGTGTTGTTTTTCTCACTTTACCCACTCATTCGAGTACATCAACTCGTCGCTCCGTTATTATTCAGTGGCTGGAAGAGCAACCTAAAAGCGATTTTGACAATTGCTGTTCCTGCGATCATTACCAACATTGCTACTCCAATTGGAAATGCAATTGTCACAACCTCGATTGCCCAATATGGTGAAGATTTTGTAGCCGGTTTTGCTGTGATTGGCCGCTTAACTCCTGTCTGTTTTGCAGTCATTTTTGCTCTTTCAGGTGCTGTCGGTCCGATAATAGGACAAAACTTTGGAGCAGAACGGTTTGATAGAGTTAAAGAAACGCTCAACAACTCTTTACTGGTCACGACGATTTATACTCTTTCTGTCTGCTTGATTCTCTACCTTGTTCAAGGTTTGATTATTCAAAGTTTCAGCTTGCAAGGTGATGCGGCAATCATCGTATCGGCATTTTGTACCTATGTTGCGCTAAGTTTTATCTTTAATGGTGCTCAGTTTGTCGCGAATACCTCATTTAATAATTTAGGTAAGCCGCTTTACTCAACGGCACTCAATCTGGGTAAAGCGACCCTAGGAACATTGCCATTTGTGTACTTAGGCTCACAGTGGTTTGGAGCATTGGGAGTTCTGTATGGGCAAGCTTTGGGATCTGTGGTGTTTGGAGTCATTGCCATTGTTGTTTTGAAAAAGCACATTTCCGATTTAACGAAAGGGGTTGCTGCAGAAGAGCTCCAAGATGATCCGTCAATTACCAGTGTGAATAGTCAGCCATTCTGTAGCCATGATGCGGTTTTGATTGAAGAGGTAGCCGCTGGCGCGGAAAATCAGCCGAAAAAGTAAAATAGTGTTTGACCTTGGAGTTGGCTCCAAGGTTTATGATTAAGGTGTACGTCAAATGGAGAAATACTATGTGCACCAAACATCAAGCTTGCCGATCCGATAAGGTCGCGATAAACCCATCCAGTGAAGGCTCTTGCTCGAGCCCTAAAATCACCAGTATTCAAATGGCTGGCGTAGAGACGACTGACTCTGGTTGCTGTAGTTCGAATAGCTGCAGTAGCGGGGGAGACCCGACTGACGAAGAAAGTGAGTCCGGTGCCTCAATAGAGGCTACATATACTCACAGCTGGAAAGTCAACGGGATGGACTGCCCATCTTGTGCGCGAAAAATTGAAACCGCAGTCAGTAAAATTATTGGCGTTGTTGATGCAAAAGTCCTATTCGCAACCGAGAAATTGGTGGTGAAAACCAATCATCAAGATGTTGCCCTTGAGATTGAGCGTGCCATTCTAGAAACAGGTTTTTCTTTCTCAAACTCAGCGGATGCCAAGTCAACGGCAGAGCAGCAAAAGGGCTTATCAAAATTCTTCAAAGATAATGGCCAAATTCTCGCTATTGCTTCTGCGATGCTGTTTGCCGCATTGATCAAGCCAAGTTTACCGCAAGTGAGTGAGTGGCTATTTATATTCACTTGTTTAGCGGGACTTTACCCAATTGCTAAAAAAGCCATTTCTCTTGCTAAATCTGGGACGCCTTTCGCTATTGAAACACTAATGAGTGTTGCAGCTATAGGTGCATTGTATCTGGGTGAAACGGTCGAAGCAGCTATGGTGCTATTGCTGTTTTTGATTGGTGAGCGCCTAGAGGCATTTGCTGCTTCGAGAGCAAGAAGCGGTGTTCAGTCTCTAATGGAATTGGTACCGGAAAACGCAATTCAGATTATTGACGGTCAACGAGTTGAAGTCTCGGCAAGTGAACTTCAACCCGGTGATATCATCGAGGTTTCCCCCGGTGCTCGTTTACCTGCTGACGGCAAGTTAATGGGTGAAGTGGCTAGCTTTGATGAGAGTGCTTTAACAGGGGAATCGATTCCCGTCGAGCGCTTTGAGGGCGAATCGGTCATGGCAGGCGCTGTCGTTGTCGATAGAGTTGTGCGCTTCGTTATTACCTCAAAACAGGGAGAAAATGCGATTGATCGTATTCTTCATCTCATTGAAGAAGCGGAGTCTCGCAAAGCTCCACTGGAACGATTTCTCGACAAGTTTAGTCGTTGGTACACTCCGTTGATGATGTTGGTATCACTATTTGTGATTATTACGCCACCGTTGTTATTTGCTCAGCCTTGGGAGACATGGGTATACCGCGGGCTCGCATTGCTGCTGATCGCTTGTCCTTGCGCTTTGGTCATCTCTACTCCTGCCGCTATCACCTCGGGTTTAGCAGCGGCTGCTCGCAGAGGGGCTCTAATTAAAGGTGGTGCTGCGTTAGAGCAACTAGGCAAGGTGGAAACCGTTGCCTTTGATAAAACAGGTACTTTAACCAAAGGCAAGCCAGAAGTTACGGATATTGTGCCTCTTAATGGTTGGGAACAAAGCCAGCTGCTTGAAAAAGTGTCAGCCATCGAAGTGGGCTCAAGCCATCCTCTAGCCGTTTCCGTCGTGCGCAAAGCTGAGTCTTTAGGTATTAAAATTGCTGAAGCTAAAGATAAGCAAGCGCTGGTGGGAAGTGGAGTACAGGGCTCTATTGATGGCACACTTTATCAAGTGATCGCCCCGAGTAAACTGACAATTCAGTTAGATACTGAGCTAGAAAACCAAATTGGCTTGCTTGAAGGTCAAGGAAAGACAGTTGTTGTCGCTCTAGCTGAGCATACGCAAGTCATTGGACTCATAGCCTGGCAAGACACGTTGCGCGAAGATTCAGAACAGGCAGTAAAAGCGCTGAAGGCCTTAGGCATCAATTCAATTATGTTGACTGGCGATAACCCAAGAAGTGCTTTAGCGATAAGCTCTATGATAGGAATTGACTATAAAGCGAGTTTGCTTCCGCAAGATAAAGTTAACTACGTTGAACAACTATCTTCTGGTGCCAATGTTGCAATGGTAGGTGATGGTATTAATGATGCGCCAGCCATGAAGGCGGCGAGTATCGGTATCGCTATGGGAGGGGGGACTGACGTCGCGTTAGAAACGGCAGACGCGGCAATCACTCACAACCGCCTAGTTGAGCTTGCAGGGATGATTGAGTTATCGCGAGCAACCTTGAATAACATTCGTCAAAACGTTGCGTTGGCTCTTGGGTTGAAAGGTGTGTTCCTAGTCACGAGTCTTTTAGGGATTACAGGTTTGTGGGTTGCAGTGCTTGCTGACAGTGGCGCGACTGCTATTGTTACGTTAAATGCACTTAGACTGCTGAGATTTAAATCAAGCCAAGAATCCTGATTCTCTAAAGTTACTCTCTTAACCAATAACCCTTACATTTGATGTAAGGGTTATTTTTTATGCAACTAAAAAGCTGTATTTGCTAAAAAGTGTGATCCCAACCGATTTTACGTGCAATGTAATATTATGTTACCTGTGTAGTTGTGATGTTAATCACTCTTTAGTCTGTGAGAGTTGGTTAGAGTATTCCTGTACCCGATGAATTTATAGAGTGAAACAATTGTTCAAATAGAGAACTAATTTCACCGCAATAAGGAGCCCCCTATGTCTCAAGCTGTATTCCACCTTGGTGTAACTCAAGAAGATCTTGCTGGTGCAACTCTGGCTATCATTCCAGGTGACCCAGCACGTGTACAAAAAATTGCTGAAGAAATGGAAAACCCAGTATTTCTAGCAAGTCACCGTGAATACACACTTTACCGTGCAGAGCTTGATGGCAAGCCTGTTGTTGTTTGTTCTACAGGTATCGGTGGCCCATCAACATCTATCGCAGTTGAGGAACTAGCTCAGCTTGGTGTTCGTACTTTCCTACGCGTTGGTACTACTGGTGCGATTCAACCACATGTAAACGTGGGCGATATGATTGTATCAACGGGCTCTGTTCGTCTAGATGGCGCGAGCTTACACTTTGCTCCAATGGAATTCCCAGCAGTGGCAGATTTTGAAGTTGCTACAGCAATGAAAGCTGCGGTTGAAGAGTCTGGCGCTACGGTACACATGGGTGTTACTGCTTCAAGTGATACCTTCTACCCAGGTCAAGAGCGTTACGATACTTTCTCTGGCCGCGTTGTTAAGCGTTTCCAAGGTTCTATGCAAGAATGGCAAGACATGGGCGTACTGAACTTTGAAATGGAATCTGCAACACTACTGACTATGTGTGCAAGTTCTGGTCTTAAGGCAGGCTGTGTAGCAGGTGTTATCATCAACCGTACGCAGAAAGAGATCCCAGATCACTCAACGCTAAAAGAGACAGAAGCGCGCTCAATCAAAGTAGTGGTAGAAGCTGCACGTAAAATGCTTTAAAGGTAGAGCGCTAGTAAGCGCTATCTGATATAAAAACCTCAATCATGGCTGGCCAGATTGAGGTTTTTTGTATTCGAATAAAAGAGCTCGTTATGCCACAAACTCTTCTGAATCAGGACGATTGGTAAATTGCACGCCGTTTAAGAAATCGCAAAGCAGTTGATCCTCACACGCTTTGTAATTCTTGTTGTTTGGTTTGCGGAAGTACGCACCAATTTCGTACTTGCTTAGACTCACGCCCATCAACTCCAGCACATCTAATACATCTTCTGCTTTCATGTTTAGAGCAATACGCAGCTTCATGAAAATCATATTATTGGTGAGTTTCTGTTCTAGTTTAGGTTGTTCACCCTCTTTCTTTCCACGCTTCAAATTAATAAAGCCATTCAGAAAAAGAGCGAGCTCTTTGTCTTTCATCTTGGTCACTGACTTATCTGAATCAGCTTTAAGCCAATCATTAACTTGGTTGGGTGCAACGGTGAAATCTGCTTGTTCAAACGCCTTAATAATTTGGCTATTTTTCAGATTTAGTGAGTGCTGGATACGACGCAAAATTTCATTGTTAGTCACAGGGAGTGCTCTTTTTTGGAGGGTCAGTTGGACCGGACATTATAGCGGGCGACTTTAGCAAATATGGACCTTTGGGGATAGAAATAAAAACGAGCACTGCAAATTCAGAAGTGCTCGAAATCATCGTAACTCGCTTAAGCAAGCGCAATTTTAGGTAGTGGTTGATATAAGCTCTCGGTCATGTCGGAAAGCATTTGATCATAGACTTGTGAAATAACCAAAGAGATATCAGTCGTTAGTTGGTATAAGTCATCGTTGCTCGCCACTATTTCATGGCTCACATTAATTTCTGTCAGCTGATGCATGGCTTTAGAGCTTATGGGTGATGATACCGACAAAGGGCTAACCAACGAAAGCTGATTCAATTTGCGTCGCGCTTTATCACAGTAATACATGATACGAGTTTCGCCTTCTGGGCAATGACGATCTTGAATCGAGATGCGCAGCTGGGTTAGCACCTCCATACTGTCGAGTACCTGCTGCCAATTCATGTGGTACTCATCGCTTACATCTTCTCGCCCTGCCTCGATTAGCCAGGCGATGGCAATTTCATCCATCAAGAACATACAGTGGCGGATGGTTTTTCCATGGACTACTCGGTTTCTCGCGATACTGCGCTGATCCCACTCTTTATGGAGTGCTTTTAGCTTGAGCTGCAAAATTCGATACATAGGGCGATTATCGAACGGTGCGATTGAAACCAAATTATCCGAACATCGAATCAACTCTTCATAGAGTGCATTGATTTTTTTTAAATGTTGACCGTTCACCGAGTCACTGAGAGCGCGATGAGTCAATTGACGGTGTGCTCGACAAAGCCCAAGTAGCTGTCTAAGTAAAACGAGAGTTTCAAATTTACGCAGTAAGATCGTTTGGCGCTTTTTTGAATAGTGAAATAGTGCTGCCAAAATCGCGCATGAGAAAATGAGTGAAATTAAAACAAACATAGCCAACTCCTTTCGTGCCTGTTACCTCTAAAGGAGTAAAGCGATTAATGTGCCAAATTTTTGGCTAGGAAAATCAATTGGTTGCGTGGGTGGGATGTTTTTGTGATAGCAATTGGTGCACGCCATGCACAGACTTGTCGCATAGAGTTTTTAGAAATAATAAATAGGAGCACTAAATACGCTCCTATTTACGGTTAGTGAGTTTATTTTGTAGAAGAAAGATCAATGCTATAGATCGCGAAGCCTATGCCATCATTGCCTTGATATTCCATCGGATATATCGCTTTGCTTTTGATGAATGTGCTTGCTTTATCGCTTGGTGCCGTCTCAAATCGAATATCTAGCTTGGTCTCACTGAGAATCGGTGAAAACCTCCAGTTGTTGTCGGCTGTGGGAACAAACTGACCCTTTTGCTGGCTGACTCTTGATAGGTAGTTTGCGAGTATCGTGCGATTTTTATCTGGTGAAGCAAAAGCAACAAACTCTTCTCCGGTTCCAGCAAACTTACCACCGTATGCTCGGAAGTTATTGGATGCGATAAGGAATTGTGCATCCATATCAATGGGTTTTCCTGCATAAGTCAGTGCTTTTACACGTTCAGTATTAGGGTTGTTCAGTTTACAGTTACCATCATATTTAGCAGGCTGTGTTATGTCTATTTGGTAGTTAACCCCATCGATGACGTCGAAGTTATAGGTGCGAAAATTATCCCAGTTCAATAGGGCTTGAGTTTGGGATGACGTGACATCGATCAGATTAAACATACCCGCAGAGCATTCAAGCCATTCTTTAACTTGTCGTCCGGTCACTTTGAGAGCAACCAGCGTATTGGAATAAAGGTATAAATCCGCTGCGTTTCTTGATGACAGTTGTCCGGATTCGACTTCCGTAAAGTTGGTAGGGTCGTTTTTACGTCCACCAGCCTTGAATGGAGCTGCCGCTGACAAAACGGGAATGCCATCTAAATTAGGGTCGCCTTGAATATAGCGTTCAACATAGTCTTTTTGAGCCATGTTGACGATTTGGACGGTAGGATCATCTTGAACAACGGCTAAAAAGCTGTACATTACATCACTTGCAGAGCCAATGGGTTGATTAACAAAAGCTCTAGCTTTTTCATGGTCATCAATGACTAGTTTCGTCATCTCTTGATCGGCGTCAGCTAATGATTTCTTCTGTTTTTTGCTATATATCGGTAGTGCGTGACTGCTACCGCTGGCGACTTTCCAAGCCCCATTCTGTTTATCGAGCACTAAATCCATAATTCCGACATGACTTCCCCAGCGTCCGGGCATAACCGCCGTCACTCCGTTGATAGTACCGTTTTTATTGTCGACTCCAGGTATATTGTCGAACCCTTTGCCTGGGAATACAGCATGTGAATGCCCGAAAGCAATGGCATCAATATCTTCTATTTGCGACAGGTAGTAAGTAGAGTTTTCTGCCATCAATTTATAAGGGTCGGTAGATAGCCCTGAGTGCGGAATAGCAATGATAATATCAGCCCCTTCTGCCTTCATCTTAGGTACGAGCTGTTTTGCACTTTCGACTATGTCTTTAGCAATGACTTTGCCTTCTAGGTTTTTTTTGTCCCATGTCATGATTTGTGGCGGGACGAAGCCAATATAGCCAATTTTTACTTGATGCGATTTCCCGTCAGTATCTTTAAAACTATAGTCCTTGATTAAATAGGGGGTAAAAAAATGCTGCTCTGTTTTTGCGTCATAAACGTTGGCTGAAATATAAGGGAAATTAGCGTCATTTAAGCTCTCTTTCAAAAACTCCAAGCCAAAGTTAAACTCGTGATTTCCTATATTTGCAACGTCATAGTTTAAGTTGTTCATTGCTTTGTAAACGGGATGAGTCTCACCTGGCTTAATACCTTTGGCTGCCATGTAATCACCTAGCGGACTTCCTTGGATCAGATCACCATTGTCGACCAAAATACTGTTTACAGCTTTCTCTCTTTGTTGCTTTATGATTGTTGCAGAACGCACTAACCCTATTTTTAGCGAAGGTTTATCTTTGTAGTAATCGAAGTCCATTATATTGCTATGAATATCTGTAGTTTCGATGACTCTTAGTTCAATGGTTTGTGCAGAAGCGATGCTTGGATAGGAACAGCTTAAAACTAGTGGTAGCAGCAAGGCGAAATGTGGGGATTTTTTCATTTCTATTCAAACTCCATATGTGTGATTTTCAGTTGTAATTATTTTGCCTGTTACAATTGTGTTTCATTCACTAGCTGAATAATGGGAGTTTGGTCGAGTAGTTGTAAGTTGCTGGTTGCTTAATTTTCAAACCATTAATTAGTGATAACGTTTGCGTATGTTATTTTTCAGACAGTTGGCGGCTGAAATTTCATCAATAGAAAAATATTAAAAGTGTGAACCAAAACATGCAAAAAAAAGCCCCGCCAATGTGGCAGGGCTTTTAGATGATTGGTTGTGATTACATTACACGCATACCAGGCTGAGCGCCTTCGTGTGGCTCAAGAATCCATAGGTCGCTGCCACCAGGGCCAGCGGCTAGGATCATGCCTTCAGACATACCAAACTTCATCTTACGAGGTTTTAGGTTAGCAACCATTACAGTTAGCTTGCCTTCTAGCTCTTCAGGTTTGTAAGCAGACTTGATGCCTGAGAATACTTGACGAGTTTCACCGCCGATATCCAGTTGGAACTTAAGCAGTTTGTTTGCTTTTGGCACTTCTTCACAAGAGATAATACGCGCGATACGCATATCTACTGCAGCGAAAGCGTCAAACTCAATCTCATCTGCGATTGGATCTTTGTCTAGCTCTGTTTGGCTTGCTTTGTTCTTTTCAGCTTCTGCTTTCTCTTTTGCTGCAACTTCTGCTGCTGCATCTTCTTT
>NZ_CFHWOM010000051.1:0-23463 GCF_984391705.1 Vibrio sp.
CCTACTTACCCCTTTACACCTCTGGATTTTTGAGATTTAGAGAGAAACATGAAGAGGCAACTTAAGTGTTAGTTAAAATGACTTCAAAATCTCAGAGTGGTAATTGGCAATATCTAACGTCACACCGTGCTCTTCCACCAGCCCATCTAATTTAGCTTGAGCTTTATTCAAGCTATCCATGGTGATGGTGTTATCGTCCAATTGCCACAGCTGGCGGGAGCCGTCGTAGCTAAATTCAGCATTTCCCTGCTCTGCGGCGGCATCAAGCTTTCTCTTCTTACGGTAAATAAGGTTTAACGCCTGCTTAAGCTCCCAAACGTAGACGACTTCATGCATTTTAGGATGTGTTTTAAGCTTAATGAGCGTCATTACCACACCTATTGCGCTGACAATCACGCCAAGTAAGTTCCAGTGGAAATGTGAACCAGACTCTGATGGAAACAGAAAGATAAGCGCTTGAGATATGGTAAGGCTTGATACCGCCAAGACTGCGATACACGCGACAATGACAATGTTTAAACGTGAGCGATATAACTGCTTGTCGATCTTTTGTAATTTCATCAATAGTCCATTGTTTAAGTAGCCTTAACATCGCGTCGGTAGGCTGAAATGAACTGATGATTATACATTTTGCTTGGCCTGATATAAGCGCTAATTTGTTGCAAATAGTGTGGCCTAGCCTGTCTGCAGACCGCTCGCATAAATTGCTAAAGACCTATCTAGGTCTTTAGCTTAACCTCAATCATTCTGGCCGATAAAGAAGGTTTGTTTCCTTAAATAGTCTTGGAGCTAAAAATCCCAGTCCTCATCTTCTGTAGCTACCGCTTTTCCAATCACATAAGACGAGCCTGAACCAGAGAAGAAATCATGGTTCTCATCCGCATTTGGCGACAGCGCCGCCATAATGGCTGGGTTCACCTGACAGAGCTCCTCAGGAAATAAAGGTTCAAATCCGAGATTCATTAGCGCCTTGTTCGCGTTGTAGTGCAAAAAGTGTTTCACGTCTTCTGTCAGACCCACTTGGTCATATAACGATTCTGTGTACTGACTTTCGATTTCATAAAGAGAGAACATTAACGAGTAAGCTTCATCCTTAACCGTTGCTTGCTCTTGCTCTGTCAGCTCATTAAACGCTAGCTGAAACTTGTAGCCGATGTAGTAACCATGAATCGCTTCATCACGGATGATTAAGCGGATCAAGTCCGCAGTATTGGTCAGCTTTGCCCTACTCGACCAATGCATAGGCAGATAAAATCCCGAATAGAACAAAAAGCTTTCAAGAAAGACACTAGCAACTTTTTTCTTGAGCGGATCGCCTTCCACCAAGTAGTCCTCCAGCACTAATTGAGCTTTCTTTTGCAATAGTGGATTCTCTTCTGCCCAACGAAACGCTTCATCAATTTGCGGCGTGGTGCATAAAGTAGAAAAGACAGATGAGTAGCTGCGGGCGTGTACTGCTTCCATAAACGCGATGTTAGTCAACACCGCTTCTTCATGTGGTGTTCTTGCATCGGCCATTAATGCTGGAGCGCCAACAGTATTTTGAATCGTATCGAGCAGAGTTAGGCCGGTAAACACACGAATCGTCAGCGTTTGCTCTTCTTCGGTAAGTTGTTTCCACGTTTGAATATCATTCGACAGTGGCACTTTCTCAGGTAACCAAAAGTTAACCGTGAGTCGATTCCATATCTCGAGATCTTTGTCATCTTGCATTCGATTCCAGTTAATGGCGCGAACAGGTTGGGCGTATGGGGTACTCATGATGTTATTCCTTGTTTACAGCGAGCAAGAGACGCAACCTTCAACTTGCGTTCCTTCAAGCGCTTTTTGGCGCATGCGAATGTAGTAGAGCGTCTTTATCTTCTTCTTCCACGCATAAATTTGCGCTTTGTTGATATCCCGAGTGGTGACTTCGTCACTGAAAAACAGCGTCAACGATAACCCCTGATCAACGTGTTCTGTCGCCGCAGCATAGACATCAATGATCGCTTTTGGGCCGATCTCGTAGGCATCTTTAAAAAACTCTAAGTTATCGTTATTAAGGTATGGTGCTGGGTAGTAAACGCGCCCTATTTTCCCCTCTTTGCGAATCTCAACCTTTGCGGTGACTGGGTGAATAGACGCAGTCGCATCATTGATATAACTAATTGAGCCTGTCGGTGGGATTGCTTGCAAGTTACGATTGTACAAGCCTGAGTCCACCACCTTCGATTGCAGTTGCTGCCACTCATCCACTGAAGGAACGCGCAAATCTAGTCGCTCAAACAGTGCCTTTACGGTATCTGTCTTAGGAGAGTAGTCTTGCTGTAAATACTTAGTGAAAAACTCACCTGTCGCATATTGGGACTGTTCAAAGCCGACAAAGACTTGCTGCTTTTCTTGGGCCAACTTGTTTGAGGCAGCTAGGCAATGGAACAAAGTCGCAGCGAAGTAAGCACTCGTAAAATCAATCGCTTCTTCACTGTCATAATGAATTTGCTCTCTGGCTAAAAAGCCGTGCAGATTCATTTGGCCTAAGCCGATGGCATGGCTTTCGTCGTTTCCTTTACGAATCGACGGTACACTATCAATGGCACTCATTTCAGACACGGCATTCAAGGCACGAATCGAGACTTCTACAGTGTGAGCTAAATGACCACCGTCTAGCGCCTTGGCTATGTTTACCGACCCTAGGTTACAAGAAATATCTCGTCCTAGATGGGCATAGCTTAAATCATCATTAAACTGCGAAGCATCGTTGACCTGCAATATCTCAGAGCAAAGGTTCGACATATTAATCCGCCCTTCAATCGGATTCGCAGCGTTGACAGTATCTTCAAACATGATGTAAGGATAACCAGACTCAAACTGGATTTCGGCAAGGGTTTGGAACAACCCACGAGCAGGGATTTTGTTTTTGCGGATACGCGGGTCATCCACCATTTCATAGTATTTTTCGCTGATGCTGATCTCGGAGAAAGGCACACCATAGACACGTTCGACATCGTGTGGCGAGAACAAATACATATCTTTATTCTGCTTTGCTAGCTCTAAGGTAATGTCCGGAATCACCACGCCTAAGCTGAGCGTTTTAATACGGATTTTCTCATCCGCATTTTCTCTTTTGGTGTCAAGAAATTGCATAATATCGGGATGGTGAGCATTCAAATACACCGCACCAGCGCCTTGCCTAGCACCTAACTGGTTGGCATAAGAAAAGCTGTCTTCAAGCAGTTTCATCACCGGCACTACACCTGAACTTTGGTTCAAAATTCCTTTAATCGGGGCTCCTTGTTCACGCAAGTTACTTAGCAGGAGCGCAACCCCGCCACCACGACGTGACAACTGCAACGAAGAGTTTATCGCACGGCCAATGCTCTCCATATTGTCTTCGATACGCAGTAAAAAGCAGGAAATGAGTTCACCACGACTCTTCTTACCCGAGTTAATAAAGGTCGGCGTCGCTGGCTGAAAACGTTGAGAAATGATCTCTTGCATGAGATCGATAGCGAACTCTTTATCACCACGAGCAAGTGTCAATGCGGTCATAACCACACGGTCTTCAAATCGTTCTAAATATCGTTTGCCGTCACGTGTTTTTAACGCATAGGAGGTGAAAAATTTATACGCGCCGAGGAAGGTACGAAAGCGGAATTTTACTTGATAAGCGCGATCCCATATCTGATGCAAGAAATCCCTATCGTATTGGTCTAGAACTTCTTTTTCGTAGTAACCCTCATTGACTAGGTAATCGAGTTTTTCACCTAAGTTATGGAAGAAAACCGTATTTTGATTGACATGTTGTAAGAAAAATTGCCGAGCAGCTTGTCTGTCTGCCTCTAACTGAATACTGCCTTGTTCATCTAGCAGGTTAAGCATGGCATTGAGCGCGTGGTAGTCCAATGCCTCAGTGTTGAATTGGTTATCCATGATGTTTCCAAAATTGTTCTAACCCTTGCTGCACGGCTTGAACATCGTGCTGGGTTCCCGAAAGTTCGAATCGATAAAGCACAGGGACCTGGCATTTATTCGCTATTATTTTTCCAGCTTGAGCAAACAACTTGCCAAAGTTTCGATTTCCCGACGCAATCACTCCTTTAAGATGGCCACGATTCTCAGGCTGATTAAGTACTTTGATCACCGATTTCGGTACTGCGCCACGCCCTTCCCCATCTGCGTATGTTGGGCATACCAAAACATAAGGTTGACCGATAAGCGGAGCAGGATCCTTTTCGCTGATAGGAAGCCGAATGGCGTCAACGTCTAGCCTTTCGACGAATCGCTGCGTGTTACCCGATGCGCTGGAATAATAAACAATCATTAGGCGAGCTGGCTGATCATGTCCGGACGAAAACCAGACCAATGTTTAGCACCAGCGACCACAACAGGGGCTTGTCGATAGCCCAGAGATTGCACCGATTCCATTGCAGAGTTATCGAGCGTTAGATCAATCACTTTGTGTGCAATTCCTTTGGTTTCAAGAGCTCTTACGGTTGCGTTGCACTGAACACATTGGGGCTTGGAGTATACGATGACGTCCATATTTCATTACCTTTACTTAAATTTGTAATGATAACCATTATCAATTACATCTACATATAGTATTCGAGCCGACCCACTTGTCAATATGTAGTAACAAAAACCATTTACCACACTAAATTCATGGTTGATAATGAAATGATAATCAATATCATTCAGGAATATTTTCGAACAAAAGGAATTTTTGATGAGTATTCCAAGTTCAGATTCTAATCAAATATCGATTCACGATATGGAGTGGCAGGGTGTGACGCTCTCAGAGAGTGCGGCTCAAAGAGTGGCAATGCTAACCCAGCAAGGTCAATTTTTTCACCTCAGCGTCAAACCGTCAGGTTGCACGGGATTCGCCTACAAGGTGCAACTCATTGAACAGATCGGGTGCGATGATTTGAAATTTGAATCACACGATATCCCCTTTTACGTCGCATTGAGTGCAATGCCAATGCTCGATGGCACTGAACTGGACTATGTCCAACAAGGCCTTAACAGCAATTTCGTCTACAACAACCCCAATGTTAAAAACCTTTGTGGTTGTGGCGAAAGCTTTGGAGTTTGATCATGTGTGCCGTTGAAACACAGCCCGAAGTTGAAGAACTATTTCAAAACAGCAATTACAAAGAAGGGTTTTACACCCAGCTTTCCTCTGACACCCTCTCTAAAGGCATCAACGAGCAGGTAGTTAGAGCAATATCCGCCAAACGTAACGAACCGCTATGGATGCTGGAATTTAGGCTAGATGCCTTTAAAAAGTGGCAAAAAATGGAAGAGCCACATTGGCTAAAAGCCGACTACCCTAACCTCGATTATCAAGATTACAGTTATTATTCGGCACCAAGCTGCGCTAGTTGTGACTCCAGCTGTTCCGACGATGGCTCTAATGAGTACCTAACCAAAGAGGTTGAAACAGCATTCGAGCAACTTGGTGTACCAGTCAGGGAAGGAGCTGAAGTCGCGGTAGATGCCATTTTTGATTCTGTCTCTGTCACAACGACTTACAAGAACGAGTTAAATGAGTTGGGCATCATTTTTTGTTCGTTTAGTGAAGCTATTCAAGAGCACCCACAGTTGGTTCAGCAATATTTAGGCACGGTCGTTCCACCTGAAGATAATTTTTTTGCCGCTTTAAATGCGGCGGTCGCCTCTGATGGGACGTTTGTTTACATCCCTAAAGGTGTTCACTGTCCCAGAGAGCTATCGACCTACTTTAGAATCAACCAAGCAAAAACAGGTCAGTTTGAACGTACCATTTTAATCGCCGACGAGGACGCTTATGTCAGCTATATCGAAGGCTGCTCAGCGCCGATGCGCGATAGTTACCAACTCCATGCTGCGGTGGTTGAAGTCATCATTCATGATCGCGCAGAAGTGAAATATTCCACTGTACAAAACTGGTTCTCTGGCGAAGAGCATAGCCAAGGTGGCATCTTAAACTTCGTCACCAAGCGCGCGGTGTGCGAAGGCAATTACAGTAAGATGTCTTGGACTCAATCTGAAACGGGCTCAGCCATCACCTGGAAATACCCTAGTGTCATTCTAAAAGGAGATTACTCGGTTGGAGAATTTTTCTCTGTTGCGCTAACAAACGGAGTTCAACAGGCCGATACGGGTACCAAGATGGTCCATATAGGTAAACACACGCGTTCTACCATTATTTCTAAAGGTATCTCTGCAGGTAAAAGTGAGAACAGTTACCGGGGCTTAGTCAAGATCTTGCCTAATGCCGAAGGCGCCAGAAATTTCACCCAGTGTGATTCAATGCTAATTGGCACTCAATGTGGCGCTCATACCTTCCCTTACATCGAAGTGAAAAATCCAACGGCACATGTAGAACACGAAGCGACCACTTCTCGAATCGGTGAAGATCAATTGTTTTACTGTGTACAACGAGGCATCAGCGAAGACGATGCCATTTCGATGATCGTAAATGGATTTTGCAAAGACGTATTTTCTGAACTTCCGCTTGAGTTTGCAGTAGAAGCACAAAAGCTGCTTTCAATTAGCCTTGAGCATAGCGTGGGATAAATCAATGCTAGAAATTAAAGATCTGCACGTGAGTGTAGAAGACAATCCAATTTTAAAAGGCATTAGCCTCTCGATTAAGCCGGGCGAAGTGCACGCGATTATGGGGCCAAACGGCTCCGGAAAGAGCACCCTTTCTTCAACGCTGGCAGGTAAAGACGACTACGAAGTCGACTCCGGACAGATCTTATTTAAAAACAAAGATTTGACTGAGCTTGAACCAGAGGAACGTGCAGGCGAAGGTGTTTTCCTTGCATTCCAATATCCGGTAGAAATTCCTGGTGTCAGCAACAAGATGTTTCTGAATACCGCTTTAAATGCAGTTCGCGATTATCGAGGCGAGCCTCCACTAGACCGTTTTGACTTTGAAGATTTGCTAGAAGAAAAAGCCTCCTTGTTAAAAATGCCTACAGATCTCCTCAACCGCTCAGTGAATGACGGCTTTTCCGGTGGCGAGAAAAAGCGCAACGACATTCTGCAAATGGCGGTGCTATCTCCTGATCTCTGCATTCTGGATGAAACTGACTCCGGCCTTGATATAGATGCACTGAAAGCCGTCTCCTCAGGTGTGAATGCGCTGCAAGATGGAAAGCGCGCTTTTATTTTGGTTACCCACTACCAACGAATCCTTAACTACATCAAACCTGACTATGTGCACGTTTTATATAAGGGAAAAATCGTTAAGTCTGGCGACCACACGCTGGCCCATGAGTTAGAGGAGAAAGGCTATGAGTGGATTACTGGTGAAGAGTAATTGTCTCGCAGTAGATACGTTGCAGCACTTAGTGCAAGATCACGATTGGCAACAAAATCAATTTGTTAAAGCGCAGTCTACGGGGTGGCCAACCTCCAAAGACGAAGGCTGGAAATACACCCCTCTCGATAGCTTCTATTCGCTGCCATTGCAATCTGCTGCCCTTCAATCAGCAGAAAACATTTCTTATGAGGGACTCAGCTTGGGTATTGATGCCTATAGGTTGGTGTTCTTTGACGGTCATTTTTCCGCAAGGTGCTCTGACTGGATCCCTAAAGTACGGGTTACCCCGCTTAATGTCCTCACCTCAGTCGAAACATATGAGCTATCACATTCTGTGAGGCCTGACGCTTTCACTTACCTAAATGATGCTACGGCCTCAGGGGGTGTGTTGATTGAGGTTGAACCCAATACGCAAGTGACGAAGCCCATTTACTTGCTGCATATTAGTTCAGGACAAAAGGGCGATGTCTGTAGTTATCGCCATCACATTGAGATGGGGCCTTTATCTGAGCTAGAAGTGATCGAACACCATATTTCTCTTGAGCAAGGTGGTGGTGTCACGCTGTCACGATTGACAAGCTATATCGGTGAAGGCGCACATTACCTCCATACTAAACTGCTGGAAGAGTCCAAGCAGCAGCACCACTTTGGTCATAACGATATTCGCGTACAAAGAGATGCCAAGGCCAGTTCGACCACTATTTCGCTGTCTGGCTTGTTAATTCGTCACCAAACCAGCTCTGAGCTTTGCGGCGAAAATGGTGAGTTAGCAATGAATAGCGTCTCAATGCCAACTGAGAAACAAACTTTCGACACTCGCACTTTCCTAAAGCACTATGCGCCCCATTGCCGAAGCGAGCAAATACATAAGATTATTGGCCGGGATGAAGGCAATGCCGTGTTCGACGGTATGATTCATGTTGACCCAGTTGCCCTTAAAACCGATGGACAAATGGACACACACAGTTTGCTACTCAGCGACAAAGCGCAAGTGAACTGCAAACCTCAGTTAGAAATTTATGCCGATGATGTAAAGTGCAGCCACGGTGCAACCACTGGTCAGCTAGACAAAAATCAAATTGATTATATGCGTGCTAGAGGCATCAACCGAAACAAGGCAGAACAGATGTTAACGTCAGCTTTCGTTTATGAGGTTGCCGATGAAATACGCCACCCTAGCCTGCGAAACTACATCAAATCAAAACTTGCAAGCTCACTACATAAAGAGACCGACCATGGTTAGTTTAGAGTCAATTGTCAGCCCTTGGGCCAATGATTTTCCCGCACTCAAAACCGAGGTGTATGGCAAGCCATTGGTGTATCTAGACACAGCGGCTACAGCGCAAACTCCTACGTCTGTCATTGAGAGAATGACACAGTTTTATCAGCGCGACTATGCCAGCGTTCATCGCGGGGCTCATTACCTAAGCAGTAAGGCAACCGAAGATATGGAGCTCGTGCGTACTCAAGTGTCCGATTTTATTGGTGCACAAGAAGCGAACAATATCGTTTTCACCAAAGGCACCACAGAAGCCATCAACTTGGTTGCGAATAGTTATCTAAGGCCAAAAGTAACACCAGACGATGAGATCATTGTCACTGATATGGAGCATCATGCGAACTTAGTCCCTTGGCAGTTATTGTCTGACCTATGCGGAGTAAAGATTCGTGTATGGGAGGTAAACAATCAAGGACAACTCGATCTCGCTGAGCTAAAGAAGTTGCTCAACAAGAAAACACGATTAGTTGCACTCACTCATGTTTCAAATGTTCTTGGACAAGTTAATCCAGTAAAAGAAGTGGTAGAAATTGCCCACGAATCAAAAGTACCGGTGCTTATTGATGGCGCGCAAGCGGTTATGCACCAGCAGATCGATGTTACTGCCCTCGACTGCGACTTTTATACCTTTTCAGCCCACAAACTTTATGGTCCCACTGGCACCGGAGTGTTATATGCAAAATCCCAGCACCTAAATAGCATGGTACCTTGGGAAGGCGGTGGTGCAATGATTGATCAAGTGACATTGCCAATCGGAACCTCCTACGGGCAAGTACCATGGAAGTTTGAGGCTGGAACACCAAACATTGCAGGCATTTTGGGCCTTGGCACAGCCATCGAATACATTGAAACAGTTGGCCTCGATAACATCGCCGCTCATGAGGCTCTGCTAATGAACTATATGGAGCAGTCACTTGCGGATGTACCTAACATTGAAATTTATGGCAATGATGTCAATCGTAATGGCCTGATCTCGTTCAATCTAAAAGGTCATCACTCATTCGACGTCGGATCGTTTTTAGATAGATATGGAATCGCCATTCGCACTGGTCACCACTGTGCTATGCCTCTGGTTAAGAAACTTGGCCAAAGCTCGGTATGTCGTGCATCGATTGGCATGTACAGTAATTCAAATGATGTTGATCGACTGTGTCAGGGTTTGCAGCGTATCAATCAGCTATTAAGGTGAACGCCATGACACCAGAACAAATACTGAAAAATTTTAATCGTTGCGTCGATTGGGAGGAAAGGTACTTGTACTTGATCGAGCTTGGCGAACGCTTACCACCCTATCCTAGTAACAAATTGACTGATGATTACATTGTGTCAGGTTGCCAGAGCCAAGTCTGGGTTTATATGTCTCGCTCAGACCAAGGACTCATCAATATACAAGCCACCAGCGACTCCTCGATAGTCAAAGGCTTACTGTCGTTGCTCACCATTGCCTATGATCAACAACCGCTGAATCACGTATTAAGTTTTGATATTCAAGCGTGGTTTGAATCGCTCGATCTAAGAGCTCACCTTACGCCAGGGCGAACTCAAGGTTTAGATTCGATAATTAAATGGGTAATCACTCAAACTTCAAAAGATAAAAACATTCTAGAATTCAACGAATAATGTAATTTTGAATACAATTCTCGTGGAGCGCACACTTTTTACTTTGACACTAAGTAATAATGAGAATTGTTTAATAACTAAATTAATCATCCTCAATACGTTAAACATGGAGAATATAAGTATGTCATTACGTTTTCTCACTGCCACTCTAGCACTTGCAGTTATGAGCTTTGGTGCCAACGCTACCACCGAATGTGAAGTATCTGTTGATGCCAACGATATGATGCAATTTTCGGCTAGCACGTTGAGTGTTCCAGCAACCTGTAAAGACGTCACATTGACTTTGAATCACACGGGTAAACTGCCTGCACAGTCTATGGGCCATAACGTCGTCATTACAGATACGGCATTAGTGCAAGCTGTAGGCACAGAAGGGATGTCAGCGGGCGCGGCCAATAATTACGTCAAGCCAAATGACGAACGCGTTTACGCTGCAACCAAAGTGATTGGTGGTGGAGAATCAACGACGATCACCTTCAGTACAGAGAAACTTAAAGCTGGTGGCGACTACACCTTTTTCTGCTCATTTCCTGGCCATTGGGCAATCATGAAAGGGAAATTCGAGTTTAAGTAGCAATAGATCGGGAGGCTTACGCCTCCCATTTTTTAAGGGCTAAGAAATCAGTCACTTGATTTAGCAGAATTGGTGCGAAATCACGCCGGGTTAAGTGGTGAGCAACGCACAAAAATAAGCACATGGTAAAAACACCACAGACTGTGAGCCACTGATAAATGCTTTGTTAGGCTCTCAGGTCACTTACAACCGTAGTTTCAATCTTGGGTAAATACTTGGCTTCTTTGGCATAATCTACGGACATCGAACTACTTTCAATGTTAGAGACTTTCCAAACACCATCAATCAAGGTCAAAGTCCATATTGTTTCGACATCTTTGAACTTTTTGCTCCCTTCGACTATTTTGCCTGTTTCTTTAACTTTTAGGTAATCTTGAGTTTCACCGGTAATGGCAACCACGACCATAGAGCCTTCATGTTCTGCAGATTGATTCCTATGAACAAATAGTAGTGGTTTAATTTGGGACAAATGGGTTACCTTGCATACATTAACTAACCCTTGTTTTTTCCAATTATCAAGGTGTACTTGTTGCTGATTTTGCCAATACCAATCTGTCATCCAGTCAGAAACAGTAGATAAGTCTTCACTCTCCCAACCTGAATGTACTCGATAAAAACAATCCTTGGCTCTTTCTTGTACTTTTAACCACTCAAACAATTCACTGTAGCCAGCCATAAATCTTAGATCTTTTCTAGCTCGTCTCTCAGCTAATTTCTCCTTGCAGAGGTAGTAAACTATCCAGGGTGAAAAAAAGGTTAATATACATAGCATTACTACCTTTCCCCAGAATGTCTCAGACAATGCGCTTGCAATTACCCCTCCAGGTCCAGCAAATGCGGGTTCCGCCACAGCTAAACATGTAACAACAATAGCAGACAAATAAATCACTAATTTACTCATTAAACTTCCTTGTATTCTCTTTGGCCCTAACATCGCATTAAGTAGTGAACAGCATCAGCAACCCTGCCTAAACCATTGTGCCGTAAACACTGAGTCCGGTTCAGACTGAAAGTGCCAAGCGTTATTAATCCGTCTTGATCGCCTTGTTAGGCTCCGAACTCAACAGGTTCACCTTATTCACAGCGGTACATCCCACAAATTTTATGTCCATCGGGATCCAAGAAATAACACAGATGCTTTTTGCCGGTAGAGTTATCACGCAAACCTGGCGGAGCTTCGATACTAGTAGCGCCGTTCGCTATCGCAGCAGAATGTAACTCTTTGACTTGCTCTGGTGAGTTACAAGCAAACCCAATAGTTGAACCATTAGCTGCAAGTGCTGGCTCACCATTTATAGGTTCCGTAACACAAAACACTGACCCATTATGAACATAGAACAGCCGTTTCTGACCTGTGTCGTTTACGTTATGTATTGGCCTATTAATACCTAATACAGCCAAAACAGAGTTATAAAAACGTTCTGCATTTTCTATGTCATCGGTCCCTATCATAATATGGCTAAACATCTCGATATCCTTTTAATAACTCAATGACGATTCAATTATTGAGATTTGATTGATGAAAAATGCGTTAAGGTATGACCGGCGCTTGGTTATGCTTAAGAGAAGCGAAAACGTCAAGCGTTGCCAATCACTCTTACATGCCGATATTTCTAGTCTTTACACCATACACTTCGCACACCGACACTACAGAAACCTAGTGATTTGCAATTCTTACTACTAGTACTGTTTGGCATTACATCCGTTAAAAGCACCTGTACTCCCAAAGACATTGCATCTGAAATTCGAGCTCGCAGCAAAGCAGTTTGACACCCATTTGAACGATAGTTCTCTTGGGTATACGCATTGGCTAGTATTGCAAATTCATTCTCGATAAAGCTCGTTGCCCAAGCACACGGCTCACCATTTATTTTTGCGACATAGCAGCGAAATGTATCAGTACAATAAAGTGAGCGTTTCTTCTCCCAGATTTCATTCGAACACTCTAAACCTGATGTTTTAAGTAAGGTTAGAAACGCGTCGACATTATCATGAGTCCATCGTTCAACTGTGACTTTGTCAGAGGCTTCTTCAAGCGCTAGGTAGTTTGCCGCCTTTAATTCGAGAAACTCATGCTCATAAGCTGGTGCGAACTCACGGTCTGATAACCATGTGTTCAACTTATTGGTTATTGCCTGTGGTTCGATAGCAATTTCTGGGGAGAAGCCATGTTTATACAAACTCAGATGGCCCTCTAAGTCTTCTGTAGTACAAACACCATGAATGACTATCTGGTTATCATACTTACGTGTTTTGTCTACAAAAACTGAGCACCCTTCAAAAGCAGACGAGAAAAGTTCACTTTCTAAATCGGTGGAAAGAGTTCGCTCATTATTAAATTGAAAGTAAGAGCGATATACGTCTTTGACTCTTTTATCTTGCATCGTTCCCTCGATATTGAATGAGATATAACGCCGCTTTATTGTGTGAGCAGCGCGGTCACCTAACCTAAACTATTGTGCCGTAAACACTTAGACCAATACAAACCCAAAATGCCAAGCGTTGCGAATCCGCTCAAATTGCCTGATAGGAGTAGTCCTCTAGCGTTGCTTATACTGAGTTGGGCAATAGCCTCTAGCGACATCTGGACTTCGTAGATGCTTATGCTTTGTGTTACGGCCTGAAACTCGTTCACGCCATAATTTAAAGCTACTTGATTTGAGACGCCTACGCATAAACTGAATAACGTCAGATTCACTCAAGCCAAATTGAAATTCGATCGCTTCAAAGGGAGTGCGATCTTCCCATGCCATCTCGATGATTCTAGACTCAGATTCCAACGTCAGTTCCATTTCAAATTACCTATTTTAAAAACGAAACTTCTACGTTTAAATCTGTGTCTTAGTTCAAAAGGCTGCAAAACACCTAACGCCCTGTTTAGGTGTGAGCAACGCTAACCAACGAACCTAGCTCATTGTGCCATGAACACTTAAGCTCACTTAAACTGAACTCGTTCAGCGTTGTGAATCCGGCTTGAACGCCTCGTTAGCATTTGGTATCGAGCAACATCGAAACCCAACATTTCTTGTCTGTCTACAAAGTCAAACCCGCTACGTTCATAAAACGCTCTTAAGCGGCCTCTATCACCATGACAATCACAGCGAACCCAAATACATCCACGCTCTTCAGCCAATTGCCGTATTGCAGTTAATGCTTGCGAACCAAAACCTTTGGAGTTGAATGCATTGCCAATTGCAAACTTATGAAAAAACAGGCTTCCCTTTGTATCCGTGTCTGTCCAAAAATCATCAAAATCAAAACTAATAAACACGCAACCTATAGTGTGGTGCCCAGACTTTAATAGGAACAAGTTTTCGATAGCGTAGTTGCTTTTCAATGCCTTCACTGACACTTGTTCATGAGTCCACAAGGGTAGCCCTTTTTCGTTACAACGCTCTACCGTTTGAGCTAAAAAGTCGGATGCAATATTCCAATGCTCATCTGTAGATGCTTTGACTAATTCCATTACTCCTCCTGAGAATGCTAAGCGTTGGGACCTGTCTTAAACGATGTGTTATGTTACCTTTTGGCCATTGGATGGTCTGGGTTTAGTTCAAGTAGATCCCATAAGTTTCCATACAAATCCTCAAACACTGCTACCGTTCCATAGTCTTGTTCTGTTGGCTCGCGAACGAAAATAATACCAATAGATTTCATACGCTCAAAGTCACGCCAGAAATCATCAGTATTTAGAAACAGAAATACTCGACCACCTGTTTGGTTTCCAATGAAGTCATGCTGTTCAGGCTTCGATGCTTTAGCAAGCAATAGAGTAACACCATGAGAGTTAGGCGGAGCTACAACCACCCAACGTTTATCTTGCTCTGGTTGGTAGGTATCTTCAATAAGCTCAAATTTGAGTTTGTTTACGTAAAAATCAACAGCTTCATCGTAGTCTTTTACAACCAAGGCTATATGGACAATGTTCTGTTTCATAGTATTCCTTATTGAAGATTTCGGGCCAGTAGAATAACGCCCAATTAAGGTGTTAACAACGCTACCACCTAACCCGAACCATTTTGCAACAAACACAAAGCTAAAGTGAAGTGAAAGCGCCAAGCGTTGTGATTCATTCTTAAATTTATTGTTATGTGTTTTTTAAGTACCCACATACCCTTATTTTCTGTAGGTGGTCCCTTCTTGCTTTGGCCGCTAAACTGTTCATGGCAAATAAAACAAGGAATGCAAACATGATCCAGAAAGGCCAAGCAATACCAACCGCCGCACTCAGCGAACTAAGCGCTGAAGGAATGGTAACCCACAACACAGATGAACTTTTTGCAAACAAGCGAGTCGTTCTTTTCGCTGTCCCAGGAGCATTTACTCCAACCTGTTCGGAAGCTCATTTGCCTGGGTACGTGGTACTAGCTGACGAAATTAAAGCAAAAGGCGTCGATATCATTGCGTGCGTTTCAGTTAATGATGCTTTTGTAATGCAGGCGTGGGGAGAAGCGCAAAATGCCACGGAAATTATGATGTTGGCCGATGGTGATGCGAGCTTCACCAAAGCTCTAGGACTGGAAATGGATACGGCGACATTCGGTGGAGTTCGTTCACAGCGATATGCAATGGTTATCGAAAATGGTGTAGTGACACATTTATATGTCGAGGAGCCTAAGCAATTTGAGGCTAGCAAAGCCGAGACCATTCTAGCTGCTCTAAAGTAACCTTTAAGAGCCATGAGGGTTCAGAGTAACCTATTCTGAACCCTTTAGTCGCGGATATACATAACGCTGCGTTAAGTAGTGAGTAACGCCAACAACCAAACCTAAACCATTATAATTAAGCACTAAAACCGATTTTAACTCAAGTCGCCAAGCGTTGGGAATTTGCCTTAAACATTTTGTTAGATTATTTCACCCATCGTTCATTCTTACAGGTATACGGTCCGATCTTTGTACCTTCTGGATA
Organism: Vibrio sp.; assembly: GCF_984391705.1. NCBI lineage: Bacteria > Pseudomonadati > Pseudomonadota > Gammaproteobacteria > Vibrionales > Vibrionaceae > Vibrio > Vibrio sp. The sequence goes on from NZ_CFHWOM010000051.1 coordinate 15,679, forward strand.
AACTTTACCATTATAAATGCAGTCTGAATATGAATGCGTAGCAAAAAACAGACTAAGAACTAATACTAAAACTCTCATCATATTCCCCTCATAAATTCATCAGCAAACTTCTGACCTTTTAGTGCAGCTATAGCAGTAATTTCTATACCATTTGATGTAATTCCAAGTTGCATCGCTACATCTTTACTCAACCAAATTTGGCTACTTTCTTCAGTACAAGGGAAAGCAGAAGCTTTATATTGAACCATTTTCTGTTGGTCTTGGTGTGTTAATAAGACAAATCTATGTACTAATTTAGACTCAGAACATACTGCAACACTGGTAATGTCTGTAGATATCTTTGCCGTTAATTTTTGAGGTTCTGAATCATCACCATTATTGACTGAAGAAATAAAAACCAAAATAGCTAAGAATGTGTTTAAGTACATGTATTTATTAATAGAGCTCACAATATTAACATCTGATTGTTCTTTTTTTTGCTCAGAATTTAACAGCCTAAATGCCATCAATGAGAGTAAAAAAATTAAGCCAATTAAGCCCTGTTTAATTATATCCAGTGCACTGGATATACTTGTAAAATCTTGTTGTGAAAATGTAGTTAATACCCCACTAAGCTCGTCCATAATTTCCCTCGGCTATAAGCAACTGATGTAGAAAGCGTAGACTTTTGAAACATTTTAGAATGTGTTATTTTTGATACAATCTAATCTAACGCCCTGTTTAGGGGTGAGCAACGCAATACAAAAGCCACCGCATTCCACCTTAAACACTAAAATCAACGCATAGTAAAAATGCCACGCGTTGCGAATCCCTCTTAAACAGATTGTTATGTACGTAGTTTAAAATGAACTCCTGAGCTTTCAAACTCTATGTTCCCAAAACGACCTACAACCTTGAAATATGATTGGTTCTTTTCAAAGTAGTCGATGTTTCCATAGTCTTTTGAACCGTCAAGGTCTATGGTCAGCTGTATATCATTTTGATTCAAGAGCCCATTAATACTCAAAACGCCGTCAAAAAGAAGGGATCTCAAACGATAGCAAGTATACTCACCTATTTTTGGAGCTTCATAATATTTAGACTCAGGCCAGATGCTAAACTCTAGTTCAATTTCAAGAGTTTGATCATTGTAGTGCTAACCCAAAACAAATGAATCCTGAAGCTCTACACCTACGAGAAAATCCATATTTTTCTCTAAGTACATAACGCCCTGTTAAGGTGTGAGCAACGCAATACCGAAGCCGCCGCATACCACCTTAAACACTAAAACCAACGCATAATAAAAATGCCACGCGTTGCGAATCACTCTTAAACAGTTTGTTATGTGATTTTTTCGCCGCATACGGAAACGCCCAAAGTTATTAGCCTTGGGCGTTTCTTCTGACAAACTGGTTACGATAAACCGAGCTTTAAAGTGTCATATGCAGAATTGGAAAAGGTTTTCCCATATCATCAAGCGGCGAGCGAGAAACAACTTTGAACCCCATATGCTCGTAGAAACCTACCGCTTGCGGGTTTTGTTCGTTTACATCGACTTTGGTTACGCCTAACTGCTCTAATGCGTATTGCAGTAGCACCTTACCAACACCTTGCCCTCTTGCCTCGTTTAAGATGAACAGCATTTCAACCTTTGAGTCGTGGATACCCACGAAACCTAAAATTGAACCACTTTCATTTTTCACACATCTTAACGTGACAGCAGGAAAAGCCTGCTCAATGATAATTGGTTTAAAAAACTCAATATCTTCTTCTGTTATGAAGTCATGAGTTGCTCGGACTGAATTTTCCCAAACACTAAGCATTTCTGCGTAATTTTCAGGAAGCACATTTTCTACAATCATCGTATTTTCTCTAAAGTTGACTGAAATTCATGTGCAGCCGCGAGCGGGCATTTTAGCCCCAAAGGGTATGAATTGTCCACCAATCACATAACACTTATTAGCCGACTAATCGTCGTCTTTTTGTTTTGACATATTGCACTCTTAGCCATAAAGCTTCAATTGGTAATCAATAGGTTAAAGCCACTTGAAAAGATTACTATAGTGCAAAAAGTCGCTTATATAAGGGGGCACTAAGCTATCAACTCAATCAGATAAATTTGAGTAACATTAATTAGGCCAATCTAACAACTATTTGAATAAACAGCTAAAAGTATTATGGCTTTGTACGCTCTACATATCAGGAGTGCCATAGATTGGGCGGCCGTCAATACAATCGCCCCTACCCTGTAAATTCCACAGAATGCCAAATACACCTTCTCTTAGTTTCTTGGCTCAATAACGCTAACGGTAGATTTCCCGCACAGTATGAATCGTATCTATGCTCAAAGACATAGCTACTTTCAAGCACAGTTATACCGCCTCATAGATCCAAAGGTAACCTTAATAGCTGCGGTTGCAACAAGCCGTAGAGTATCCATCTCCAGTAGACATAGCTGTCATTTTTTGCTGAATAAATGTCCCGCCTTATACGGTAATCTAACCCTGACTTTTGTTACTTTGACGAAGCTCTGGACATATGTCCTATTCACTTTTCGGGGATACTAGCGATAGAACTCTCACTACAAGTAAACCGCGGTAACAAACCGACTAATATGCTCATCGATATGCTGCACTTCAAAGACGATATTAGACGCTTACCAATGGACTTATCCAAATCATCTAGGTTTGGAGTTTACACATGGTAGCTTTGTATATAATCGCGAATCGCCTCGGTTGTCTTAAACAATGGACTAATTGGAAGGTGTAGATTCAGCTTCTCTATATCTGCCACAGAAGATCCATTCTTTGCCTCAAATTCCGCCCAATCCAGTTTATCTACTTTCTGTATCACATTTGACGCGAGTAAAAGCTGGGCAAACTCTTCTGGGCTATACCCCTTTTCTTCGGCTATAAAATGTTGCGCATTAGAGTAGTCTTCTTGCGCCAGCAACAAATAGAATTTCGCGATATCATTGACATGTATATATTGATTGAAGCCTTGGGCTGGCACCGCGACCTGCAACGCGCCGTCAGAGCGAGACTCGATAATTCGCTGCAGTTGGCAATGTTCACCACCGTAGACCAAACTGGGGCAATAAACCACTTGCCAACCACGCCCAAGAATCCGGTTTATTGTTACTGCATCTAGCTTTACCACCTCAAAAGGTTTCAGCCTGAAATGCCTTAAGTCTTCGTTAGACGCGTGACCAAATAGCCAAACACCCGATGTATGAATCTTAGTGGCACTAGGAGCAGCTAGCCGGTCAAGCCGCTTAAGCAATTTACCTTCTAAATCTGCAATTTCTTCAGGAGAGAACTCAGACCAATGTGGACGAGCACAGTTCACCACAACATCAAAGTACCCTTCAAAGTAAGACGTATTACCGATAAAACACCCTGACTGAGAGATACCATCTTGCTCCCTGGAATAGGTAAACACTTCAAAGCAACTTTCAACAAATAGTTCTTTTACATGACGGCCAATATAGCCATTAGATCCTGCTATCAGTACTTTCATTCTTTCCTTAAACTCGATACTAAATTTAACACTCAGCTATCTGCAGAGCCTTTGTAAACCAACCATTTTTCCAACTCTTCGCCCTCATCATCAACAGTCATTCCTTGGAAAACAAACCCGTTAGCTTTTACAACATTAAGCGAAGCAAGGTTTGTCGATGAGATCAACGCAACGACACGCTCTACAGAACTCGAGCTAAACGCAATTTGGCAAATCTGCTTAACGGCTGATTTTGCGAATCCGCGCCCTTGCTGCTCTGGCGATACATTGTAACCAATCTCAATATCCCCACCTTTAGGTTCACTTTTAAAACCGCAAAACCCAACAACACGACCCTGGCTCACCATCATTAAAGGCAATGCCCACTGCTCTGGTTTTCCATTTTGAATCTGTTCTGCAGAACGCGCTAATACATGCATAGGAGGAATTGAACCCATGCAAAACTCTATATCCATGATTGTGGTTTCTGTTATCAGTTGCTCAAGCTGATGAGTGCTTAACTGCTGTAGTTCCATTAACCTTCCTTTGATTGACGCAGAATGCTTGGCGAGACCGCGAATAATAAACGTCAGCCATTGTGCCGTAAGCTGCAACGTTAATTCAAACCGAAAGTTGTAAAAGTAATGAGATCATCCTTTCAATTCAGTTACTTAAACTCTGAGTTCAAACTAAGTGCCTATTGAACATTCACAACTCACTGCCCCTGTAGCATGTCTATAAATAGGGCTCTGGTTTGCGGTGAATTATCTCGGTGAGTAGTGTATCCCACGTGGGCGTTTTCACTTGCGGTTGGAGAAAGTTGAATTCCCCATAATGCTTGAAGTCGATTTGGCACAATTGAATAGCGAACATCAATAATCTTGCGCTTATCGTTTGGATCTTGCGCAAGATAGCCATTGGAAAACAAACGGAAACGTTTAATATCTAGAGCCTGTTGCGAGCGTAAATCAAGCCAAGGAAAAGCCGTTGTTAAATTGAGTTTCGGCGTCGATTCACCTGGGTATGTCTTTATTGACTGCCCAGCCCTTACCGCGTCAACGTAAAAACTGTCGTCCGTTTCGTAGACAACTTTCCAAAGCAGAATATTAGCAAAGCTCGGTTTAGCGAAAAGTCGTAAAGGTTCGTGTTGGCGCTCGTTCGCGATCTGCCAGCCCACAGCCTCTGCTCTCTCTTTCTGATACAAACCTAATGTTGAGTAAAGTACAGCCCAGAGCAGAGCGGTTCGCGCCAGCCAAACGCTGCGCCTCCATACACCTACGGTAATGAGGATCAAAATCGGCACTGTGAAGAGCGGAGCAATCACAGGCAACACATTCCCAGCATAACGAGCATCGGAGAACGGCCAAAGCAATTGAGTGCCATAACTCGTGCAGGCGTCAAGCAACCCGTGAGTCGCAAAACCTAGTGCGCAATACAGCCAACTCTGCTTAAACGAAAGCTGATACTTTTTTCCCAGCAGAGGGTGTAAAACTAACGCACAAATAAAGCTACCAAAGGGAATAAAAAACAGAGAGTGGGTGAATTGTCGGTGAAAGTGCAAAAACAACAATGGGTCACGCGATGAACGAATCAGGACATCTAAATCAGGGGCCATACCCGCGAGTAAACCTAGCGATCCAGCCACAACGAAATGCTGCTTTTTGACCACAGACTGCGGCAGTGCGGCACCAAGTAAACCTTGTGTTATTGGATCCATAATTCACTCATCAATTCACACAGCCCATCACTGACACATTTGAACTTGATGGGTGTTGGTCATTACAAGCGTAGACGCGTAGCTCCAATATGGGTAGCTACGCGTTCAAACCTTGAGTAACTCAACTCATTGATTATTTGAAAATATAGAATAAGCCACTAATCAGTGACTGGTTGATGAGTGCGCTTTGCGACCTTGGGCGACACCATGATGGCATAGACAAAACCAGTGACAGCCATACATAACACCACACAAGGGCCCACAGGGTAATCGAGAATGAGCGAAGCATAGAATCCGCCAATTCCTCCCACCATCCCAACGGTTACAGCCCCAAGCCACATTGGGCGGTGATTCAGTTTGACTACAGCGAGTGCCGGAATGATTAGACTGGCAAACTCCAGATACACTCCAAGGCTCATCACTAGTGGCGGAACCGCAATCGCAAACAGTATGTAAAAGCTGCGCCCACTCAACCAGTTATCTCGCCAAATCTGGATCGCGACTAAAGCCAAGGCGACCGTAAGTACTGGTATAACATCACCGAATCCACTCCAAAGTAGGCGACCATTGATTAACGACGCGATCATCTCTTTGCCATGAGGGTTATGACTTACGAGTAGCACCGCTAAACACGCCGCTAAAACGTAAAGCAACCCTATGAGTGCTTCTAGATGCTGATTCACCCTTTGTTCCAGTTTGCTCAATAGCAATGCCGCGGGCACGGTTAATAGCCATGAGGCGAGCAATTTAGAGCTAAGTGCAACACTTGTGTGTCCAACCGATAGCTCAACAGCCAACACACCTAAAGCGGCAATCTGCGCCATAGCGAGATCAATAAATATTACCCCGCGCTTTAACACTTGCCGACCTAAAATAATGTTTGCAACCAGAGCGCATAAACCGACTAAAACAGGAGCAATAAGCCAAGAGTATTCCACGCTTAGTTCCTTACTAAACCAAGTAATTGAGCAATACTGTCATCGACTAATGCCGCTAACGTATCAGTGTTAGGGCGACCACCAACACTCTGAGCAAGCTCTGCAACGGGTAAACCCGTGCGTTCAGAGAGCCATTTGGTCGCTTCTGTCGGTTGGTGACTCGAATAGACAATACCTTGGGCGTCTTTACGGGTTATTGAGCTCAATGAATTCAAATGTGCGACCGTTGGCGGTAATCCCGGCTTAGGCTCTAAATCGGCAACTTGCTTAATACCAAGCCACGCGAAAAGGTAGCGATGAGTTTGATGGTAGCCAACCAAGTTTACGCCCTTGAGTTGAGCTGACACAGATTGCCAGCGCACGACATGTTTGCGCCAATCTGCACGAAATTTAACCCCATTTCCTTTGTACAATACTTGATTGCTTGGATCGATTTTTACCAAACGCTCCACCAAGGCCCTAGAAATTGCTGGCATATCGGCTATCGCAAACTGAACGTGAGGATTGCCATGAGCGTGAACATCTCCCATAGAGCGGTCAACGCGGTCATGGGTATCTAGCATCTTGACGTAGTCCGTTACCCAAAACATACCATCTTCGCCATTTTGAACTTTGCTATTTCGACTCTGGCGCTGCAGCTCTGGTAGCCAACCAATCTCAAGCTCTGCGCCAGAGCACACCACCAAATCCGCTTTGCGCATCTTGGAAATGAGCGAAGGCCGTGCTTGTATATAGTGAGGATCTTGCATGGCCGTTGTTGCCGAATACACCTCGGCATTTGGCGCATGTTGTTTGACCAGCGCCGCCCAATCGGGTTGGCAGGTAAACACACTTAAACTTGCATTAGCTGTGAAGGAAACCGCGAGCAACCCCGCTGTAATATAAAGTTTAGAAAGCATGAGCAGGATGCGCTCCAAATGACATAATGTACTGGACGGTAAAGATGGTTTGAGATTGCTCGCTTAGCTGCTCATGGGTAACTTGAGTGCGCACTCGGCCAAAATGAGAGCCATGCCAATCCAATGCAATGTCCGCTTCTTGGATATCAGACGTTGTCAGCTCACCATGATGATGATCAATATGCCAATGAACTTCACCTGTCACCGCATTCATCTCCCCATAGCGACCACTGATCGTCCAGTTTGGCGTAAACTGATAAGCCAATTCCGCGTACCAGCCAAACGCTTGGTCGTCAGCGTTTGGAATCGACTCCATTTGCTCATCATAACGGTCGTTAATCAGCCACGCTTCTGCCGTTGCACGCAGATTTTCTTGCTTGTAATTTCCCTCAGGTGCCCACTTCCATGTTATATCGATGCCGTGTAACCATTTGCCTGTTACTGTTGGCCCATGTGAGTGCCCGTGGTCGCCGTGATCATGACTGGAATGGTCATGGCCAGAGTGATCGTGAGAAGAGCCCGAAGAATCTTCACCAGCGAAACCAAGTCCATTCGCGTTATACATTGTGCTCAAGCCAAGTCGCCAGCTGTTAGACTCATCAACATCGTCGCCAATTTGTAGATTTGCGGTGTACACGCCAACAGTTGCAGGATCACTGTAACCAACATCCCACCCTTTACCGCTGAACATTTCAACACTGGCTGCTACGAATGTTTCCGTCGGCGCTAACCAAGAAAGCTGAGCCCCATCATC
>NZ_CFHWOM010000052.1:0-22442 GCF_984391705.1 Vibrio sp.
ATAAGGGAGTGAACATCCTTGGAAACTTGGCTCTCCATGCCATATTTTTCATTCAGTTCTGAGTGAGAAACAGCGCCAGAGAGGCCAAACTGTGGGCGGTAATATAGCAAATTTAACGATAAATTAAAATCTCATCATTTTGACCAACATAGCAACTTAAGACTAAAGTTTTATGATTTTTATGCACTAAATCCTTTAATTCTCGTCAGTTAAGAATCGAGTTTTTGCATCACTTTAGCCTATCGCTACTTGAAGGTGGTCCCAATGATCAAATAGATAGAATCATAGTTTCTTTCCGTTCGGCCATAACCGAGCATAATTGGACCAATAGGCGAGTCAACACCTGCAAATACCGAGCCCGCCATATAAAGCGGAAGATCGTCATAATCTAAGTCAGGGTCAGACCAAACGCCCCCATATTCAAGCGAAGTACCAAGGTAAAAAGGCGATGTAAACAATCCGAAATCATTATCAAACCAACGATATCGGTAGACCAAACTTCCGAACACTTTGTTTTGACCAATTAAGCTGTTGCGCGGGATACCAGAGAGATGCAAAAAACCTCCAATTTCACGCGGGTCAATCGGTACTGATGAGTTTTTGCTGGTGACAACGCCCACATCCATATTTGCGACCAAAGTATGTCGTGAAAAGCTATGGGCAGCCTTAAGTACCCCACTGATCTCGTAGGAAGTATCTTCCACGCGCTGGTCACTGATCAAATCAGTAGTTCCAACACTCTTATCATGAGAGATCAAATAGTTAAGATCTAAGTAGACCCCCTCAGTTGGTAAACTAAAGCTGTCTAAAGTATCAATCCGGTAGTTAGCAAACGCTCCAATACGCTTAAAAGCGACATCTCCTAGCATTGGTAAGCTCGATAGCTCACCTTCACCATCACTGTAGCGAATACCCAACTTAAACTCTCGCCACAGTGTTTGCTGGTAACCGACAGCAGCCTCCGCAATCCACTCGGTATAGGAGACGGGTAAAAAGTTCTCTGTCGCTTCTAAAGAGGTATCTTCAAAGCCAGTGAATGGAGCATTACGCTTCTCTTTGCTGTAAGCCATTCTTAACGTAGTAAACGTTTTTTGACTGGAGAGGAAAGGACTGTATAGCTCCCCTTCAATCATTTTGTCTGTGCCCATTTCCAAGTTAGTGCGAAACTCAGCACCATGAACATTTAAGTCCGTAAAATTAGTCGACATGCCAATCGAATACTGGCTATCTGTGCTGAAGTCATCTTCTAAGAAAAAACGGAAGTTAACGTAGTTTGGCCCCCAAGATTTTTCATCGACATCAAGGATCAAAGTATCTTCACCGTCGATCTCATCGTATCGGTAAGAAACTAACTCAAAACGATCCAATGCATAGAGGTCTTGAACACTTTGCTCAATGTCAGCTGTCGAGTAAGTGTTCCCCGCATCAAGAGCGAGGCGGTTTTCCAACAATTTTTTGCTGTAGTGGCTGTTGTTATTAATGACAATGTTTTCTACTTCTATTTCATCACCATAGCGTAAGTGTCGACGGGCATCTTCTTTGTGGTCCACGTAATTTTGATATTGCGCAGAAGAGAGACTATACCGCTCAATCAACTCACGATTCTGCATTGCCGCTTCATAACCTTTACGAAATGCTTCTGGCATCTTATCGAATTCCGTAGTTTCCATATCCCCTACTTCTGGGCGTAAAAAAACATCCTCATCGGTCAACGTTTCCGCTTGACGGCTCGTGGTACTACGAACCAAGTAATTGGATAACTGATCGGCCACAGTCAGAAAGGTTGTGAAATCATCTTCCTCTTTGTAATCCGTACTGATATCAACGGCTATTACGACATCGGCCCCCAGTTCACGCGCCACATCAACTGGCATATTATTGGTGACACCACCATCAACCAACATACGACCATTCACTTCATAAGGTGGGAGAGCTCCAGGAACCGACATACTCGCCATCATGGCATCGACCAAATACCCATCGCCGATGATCACAGGTTCAAGCTCAATAATATCTGTCGCGACAGAGCGATAAGGAACAGCTAAATCATCAAAAGAGCTAAAAGGAGGAAGGTTACCTGTGGTTTCTCGCAGTATTTTGAGCATTCCTTGCCCTTGCACGATACCTCTTGGTGCACGCATCTCGCCCCAACGTAAGCCAAGATCTGTGGTCAATTGATAACGGTCTTCATACTCTTTATCGCGGACACGACGCTCACTACGATCGACTCGATCACGATAGCCAGTGTTCCAGTCAACGGTATCAATGAAGCTTTCTATTTCGTCGGCGCTCATTCCCGTCGCATACAAACCACCAACGTAAGCCCCCATACTCGTACCCGTTATATAATCCACAGGCACTCGCATTTCTTCTAATGCTTTCAGGACACCGATGTGCGCAGCCCCTTTAGCGCCGCCACCCGCGAGCACAACTGCCACTTTTGTTCGCTCTATAGGTTGAGCCTTCTCTTCATGAGCGGCCTGCGCGAAGATAGAAAATGACCAAGTACAAACGAACAAGATTACAGCCAGTTTTCTCACTCTAAAGTCCTTTTAATGATGAAGTGGTTGAGCGTCTAGTAAACTATGTTTATAACGTACTGATTACCAGGTAAATAGTTTTTTTATCCACTGAGCAGGCTGATTCTCACACTGCTGTTTAAATTTGCCATCAACATCCCAAACCGGAAGTTTAAACTCATTACGACAATCGAGCTGCAAATCACCTTGGGCTGATTTGGTAAAACCCACTGTATTTACGCCTTGTGGCCAAGGCAAAGATAGTTTTTCAGGTATGCGATGCTTGAGGTATTCAGCGTACACGCGCAGCGCGCCACTTGAGCCTGTTAACTTAGTTGGCTTGTTATCATCGCGACCTAGCCAAATAGTGGTCACTTCACGACCATCAACGCCAACAAACCAACTATCACGCGTGTCATTACTCGTTCCGGTTTTTCCTGCAAGTGCCGCCCAAGCAAACTGACTATTTAGGTAACGTCCCGTACCTTCCAATACACCGCGCTTCATCGCATAAGTAGTTAACCAAGCCGCTTGCTGGTCGACCGTTTGAGATGAGCGAGGCAGTGATTGAAACAGTACATTGCCATCTAAATCGACAACGGAGCGCAATGCAGAGAGTTCTGCTTTACGTCCCGAATTGGTTAAGGTCTGGTACATCTGCGCCACTTGGAACGGCGTTAGGGTAAATGAACCAAGGAACATCGAAGGGACTGGACGAACCTCATCTCTATCAACGCCTAGTTTTTCTAACGTATCAACCACATTTGGGATCCCTAACTGCATGCCGAGTTGAACCGTAGGTACATTAAGAGATTTAGCTAAAGCAACATACAGTGGAACATCACCCCGGAATTTACGATCGTAGTTGCGAGGTGACCATACCGACCCTTTACTGCCTTTTAAACTCAGTGGTTTATCATTCAAAGTCGTGGCTAGGTTGTATTTGTCCGGTTGCTCTAACGCGGTTAAGTAGACTGCAGGCTTAGCAAGAGAGCCAATTTGACGACTGGCATTGAGTGCTCGATTGAAGCCATCATAACCAGTGCGCTTACCACCCACCATGGCGCGTATTTCCCCTGTATGACGATCCACAGCAATAGCGGCTCCTTCCAGCGACTTGCCCGCCACTTTGCCTAACTCAGGGATCTTTTTCGCAATTGCTGTTTCGAGCTCTTTCTGTGAAACAGGATCAAGCGACGTAAAGACTCGAAGTCCCACATCAGACTGGAACACATCGCCAACCTTCTCTTTTAGTTCAATCTTTAACTGCTGGAAATAGGCAGGCTGACGACTCGCAATTCTTGGGTTGTCCTGGATATCAAGTGGCCTGTCAGCGGCCATTTCAAATTCATTAGCAGTCAAGATCCCTTGCTGCATCATTAGACGAAGAACAAGATCACGGCGCTCTTTAGCCCGCTCAGGGAAACGAACAGGATTGTAGTAAGAAGGGCCTTTCACCATACCAACCAACAGCGCAAGCTGATCTATACGCAACTCTTGAATAGGTTGGCCGAAATACAGACGCGAAGCGAGACCAAAACCATGAATTGCCTCACCATGACTTTGCCCTAGGTAAACTTCATTTAGATAGGCTTCTAGGATGCGATCTTTGCTATAACGATAATCAAGGATCAAGGCAATGTAAGCTTCACGTATTTTCCGCCACAAGGTTCGATCGCTGGATAGGAAGATATTTTTAGCTAATTGTTGCGTTAACGTTGATCCGCCTTGTACGGTACGCCCAGCCTTTACGTTCGCGACTAACGCTCGCGCAATTGCTAGCGGTGATACCCCATCATGCTGGTAAAAGTTACGATCTTCCGTCACCAACAAGGCATCCACCATCACTTCGGGGAATTGATCTCTACGCAAGAACAAACGCTGCTCATCATGGTTTTTCTCAAGCATGCCAAGCATCTTAGGCTCCACGCGCAAGTACCCCATATCCCCTTTTTGTTCAAGAGATTGAATGCGCTTCAACTCTCCTTGACCAAAATGAAGCATCACATGGCGATCAGGCTCTGGCCCATCAGTAAATTCAAACGGTCGACGAATTAACTCAATTTTAGTTGAGGAGGAAGAATACTCACCTGGATAACGAGGCTGCTGGACTTTACGGTAATTCAATACATCCAGTTCATTGCGAACTTCTTTGATAGAGATATTATCTCCAGGCGCTAAGTTTAAAATTCGGGCATATACCACGGTAGGCAAATCAAATAATTGACCTTCAAAACGTTGCTTTACGACGCTATCTAGGTAAATACCAACGAACAATAAAACTGCACACCCCGCCACCGTAAGCTTCCAGCCTATTCCCCATAAGGTTTTTAGCCATTGACGTTTACCGGTCTTTTTCGTTGCGCGCTTTTTCGGTTTACTGGTTCGCTTTCGAGCAGGCTTTTTGGTTGTTTTTACTTTGCTACTCGTGGTTGTGTTCTTTTTGGTCATGATTACTGATTTAACTGTCTTTTAGTTTTCGTCGTTGCCACATGTGTCGCCGGGTTATCTGGCCAAACGTGCTTTGGATAGCGCCCTTTCATCTCTTTCTGTACATCTTTATATGCACCGCTCCAAAAACTAGCGAGATCACGAGTCACTTGGAGTGGACGTTGCGCTGGTGACAACAACTCCATCACGATCGTCTTTCTGCCAAGCGCGATTTTTGGCGAGACTTGCTCCCCAAACACTTCTTGCATTCTTACCGACAATACCGGCTCTTGCCCTTGTCGGTAGCGAATTGGCTTCTTCGTTCCAGTTGGCAACTGATAATGAGTAGGTAACCACTGCTCAATTTCTTGGTTTAAGGGCCAACCGATATAAGCCATCAATGCCGCTTGAAGATCTACCTTAGCTAGCGCCTTAACCGAGCTAATTCCCGTTAGGTAAGGCTCTAACCACAGTTCAAGATTTTCAATTAATGCACCGTCAGCTAACTGTGGCCACTCTTGTTCAGGCAACCAATCAGCAGCGCAGCGCAATCGTTCCAAAGTTTCTAAGCTTTGTGGGCTCCAATTTAATACCGAAAGGCCTTTACGACGAATAAAATTGAGTAAAGCTTGCGTCATTTTTTCGCTCGAAGGCTCAGGAAGTGCTGTCTTAGCCACAATAAGTTTGCCAAGCTTCTGTTGCTGCTCCGCAACCAAACGGCCTTTCCGCTCATCCCAATCAACAACATCGAGTTGACTAAACTGTTCAGGAAAACATCGCTCCAACTGATGGATATCTAATTCAATGGCCGAAAAAATAGTGGAAGAGTCGGAATGGCTGCGCATAAGATCAATCGCAATCACATAATCTTTGCTGGCCATACTTTCTTCGGCTCTAATCTCTGCGCCATGCCCATTCGCCAGCAAGAAACGCCCAAGTTGATTTATACGCGCTTGAGCAATGCGGTCTGGAAACGCATTAGCCAGCAATATTGCCACTAAAGACTCATCGCATCGCGGTATGGAAAATTGTATGGCAAATTTTTTCGCCAACGATTGAGCACGCTGCTGCACAACACTTTGCTTTGCGTGTTTACCTTGTTTGAAGCGGTGTACACTGTGAGCGAAGTCGACTTGATGGCGTTCAGGCTCCTCAAGCAGCGCTGCGATCATCACGCCTGTATCCAGCCAATGTTGTGACTCAGCTATAGCAAGCATTGCGGCGATACGAGGTTCTACCCCAAGCGTCACAGCAAGAGTCCCCGCGGGAGTCAGTTGCCCCTTTTCATCAAGAAGCTGCAATGATTTTAATAGCGCCCGCGCTTGATTCATGGCGCTACTAGGGGGGATATCAAGCCAAAGTAAATCATTCACATCCTGAGTTCCCCATTGCGTTAGCTCTAGAGCTAAACTCGATAGATCAGAATGGAGAATCTCAGCCTGGGGAACATCTGGCTGTTGGCTAAGTTGGCTTTCACTGTACAGACGAACGCAAACCCCTTCTTCCAAACGACCCGCGCGCCCGGCGCGCTGTTCTGCAGAAGACTTGGCAATACGCACTTGCTCTAACCGGGTGACACCACTCTTCAAGTCGAACTTCGCGACGCGCTCTAATCCAGAGTCTACGACCAAACGTATCCCTTCAATGGTCAGCGAGGTTTCTGCAATGTTCGTCGCAAGCACGACTTTCCGCTGCCCATTTTCCGCAGGACGAATCGCCGCTTGCTGCTGAGCGAAATTCAATTGCCCATACAACGGGCAGACTTGAATATCACTTGGCAGTTGAGACAATCGCTCTGCCACCCGTTTTATCGCAGCAACCCCCGGTAAAAATGCCAGCAACGATCCCGTTTCATTGTTCATTAACTGAATGATTTGCTGACTCATCAGTTCTTCGAGACGTTCATTAGGTTTGGAAGGGTTGTAACGAAAAGTCACAGGAAAACTGCGTCCATGCGATTCAACATAGCGCGCTTCGGGTAATAGATTACACAGTGCTTGCTGATCTAGCGTCGCGGACATCACAACCAGTTTGAGATCATCTCGAAGTGCTTCTTGGATTTCCAAACAAAAAGCTAATGCGGTATCGGCATGAATACTGCGTTCATGAAACTCATCAAACAAAATCAGATCAACTCCATTGAGTTCTGGGTCCGACTGAATCATTCGAGTGAGAATACCTTCCGTCACAATTTCCAACTGCGTCCCAGAGCCAACTTTAGTTTCTCCGCGCACGCGATAACCAATACGTTGGCCGACGTTTTCTCCCAACTGTTCAGCTAAATAGCGAGCAATATTACGCGCTGCTAATCGCCGAGGCTCAAGCATGATGATTTTGCCTGACACCAGTCCTTGTTTAACAAGCTGTAATGGAAAATAAGTCGATTTGCCCGCACCAGGAGCGGCTTTAAGGATAAGTTGAGCGCAGTCGCGAACACCCGAGAGTAACTCAGGCATCACGCCTTCAATAGGCAGTTGTGACAATGGTAAAGCCTTGTGGTGTAATGATGACAACTATTGTACATAAAAACAGTAACCAGACCCAAATGAAGTTCGAACCCGCATTAGAACAAGCGACACTCATACAACGTTATAAACGTTTCCTAGCCGACATCACTTTGCCCGATGGTAGTGAACGCACAATCCACTGCGCCAACACCGGTGCGATGACAGGATGCGCAACACCAGGAAATAAAGTTTGGTACTCCACCTCAGATAACCCGAAAAGAAAATATCCAAACAGTTGGGAACTGTCCGAAACAGCACAAGGTCACCGCATTTGCATTAACACTGCGCGAGCAAATCAATTAGCTGTCGAAGCAATCGAAATAGGCACAATAAAAGAACTTACAGGCTACGATCACCTTCAAACGGAAGTAAAGTATGGTAATGAAAATAGCCGGATTGATATCTTGCTCAACTCAGAAAATAAACCAAAATGCTATCTAGAAGTTAAGAGCGTCACCTTATTGGACGAAAAAGTTGCCGGACAAGGCTATTTCCCTGATGCTGTTACTACGCGTGGCCAGAAACACCTGAGAGAACTCTCAGAAATGGCACAAAATGGACATAGAGCGGTACTTTTATTCACTGTTTTGCATTCGGGTATTGAAAAAGTGTCGGCCGCACACCATATAGACGCCAAATATTCACAATTACTGAAAACGGCTCAAGAACAAGGAGTGGAAGTCCTGTGCTACAAGGCAGAACTTTCCAACTCAGAGATAAAACTGGTCAAAGCAATTGAGTTTATCAATTGACAAAAAAAGTGGTGTCGCGTTCACATTGACAGCAACTTTACGATTCAGAGTTTGCCTCGATAAGTTCTTTTTGCTATAGATACCCGCCTTAAATTAACTGCGAGCGCAGTTGACTAGGTGTTAGTAGGAGATGCTGCATGCCAGAATCAAAGAAAAAAGCGCTAGGCATCCTAGCCATTGCAGGGGTTGAGCCATATCAAGAGAAAGCTGGTGAAGAATACATGTCACCAGAGCAGATGGCTCATTTTACAAAAATTTTGACAGCTTGGCGCAACCAGCTCAGGGAAGAAGTTGATCGCACTGTTCACCATATGCAGGACGAAGCAGCGAATTTCCCAGATCCAGTTGACCGTGCGTCTCAAGAAGAAGAATTCAGTCTTGAACTTCGCAACCGTGACCGCGAACGTCGTCTAATCAAGAAGATCGAAAAAACACTAAATAAAATCGAAGAAGATGAATTTGGTTTCTGTGACTCTTGTGGTATCGAGATTGGTATTCGCCGTCTAGAAGCTCGCCCAACGGCGGACCTTTGTATCGACTGTAAAACACTTGCAGAGATCAAAGAAAAACAAATGCAAGGTTAATAGCCTGTATTAAGTTAATTTTAAAGGGAGCGCTTGCTCCCTTTTTGGTTTAGTAAATTTGCTATGAGTTACATTGGCCGTTTCGCCCCTTCCCCGTCTGGTCCTTTACATTTTGGCTCACTTGTTGCGGCTCTTGGTAGCTACTTTCAAGCCAAAGCGCATCAGGGACAGTGGTTAGTTAGAATCGAAGATATTGACCCTCCAAGAGAAATGGCAGGTGCATCAAAGCTGATCCTCGATACTCTGGAAGCGTACCAACTCCATTGGGATGGCGAAGTTGTCTATCAAAGTCAACGCCACAACTTATATCAGCAGCAGATCGACAGCTGGCTTGACTCTGGTCAGGCGTACTATTGTCAGTGCACGCGCAAACAAATCAAAGCCACAGGTGGATTCTATCAAGGTACCTGTCGCGACCTAGGGCTTAATCAGCCCGCTGACTGTGCTATTCGTCTTAAAATGACTCGTCCGGTTTACCAGTTTAGCGACGAAAAACATGGACAATTAAGCATTCCACCAGCACTTGCAGATGAAGATTTCATTATAAAGCGCCGTGATGGCTTATTTGCTTACAACCTTGCGGTAGTATTAGATGACATTGACCAAGGTATCACTGAAGTCGTCCGTGGCGCTGACCTGATCGAGCCAACTGGACGTCAAATTAGCTTGTATCATATGCTCGGGAAAACCCCGGTTAGCTACCTTCACCTGCCTTTGGCCTTAGGTGAGAATGGTCATAAGTTATCCAAACAAAACCACGCGCCAGCCATTGATAACCACAATCCTAAGCCAGCA
This sequence comes from Vibrio sp., assembly GCF_984391705.1. Taxonomy (NCBI): domain Bacteria; kingdom Pseudomonadati; phylum Pseudomonadota; class Gammaproteobacteria; order Vibrionales; family Vibrionaceae; genus Vibrio; species Vibrio sp. The sequence goes on from NZ_CFHWOM010000052.1 coordinate 9,588, forward strand.
CTTCTAGACGCTATGCGCTTTTTAGGCTTTGAATTATCGCAAGATATTGAACAAGCGAATGTCAGTGAAATCATTGCTTGGGGCGTGAAAAAATGGCAGTTACAGCAATTACCAGCGTCGATCGAGATCACACCAAGATTCTCAAACCGCTCGCCGTAAGCTATTATTAGCCGCAAATTCGCCTTATTAGGCACTAAGTTAGCCTGTAGCAAGGTTGGTTATCACCATATTATTGCCAGATGCACATGAACAAAAACGACTATACACCAAGCGAAAAGAACATATACCCAGAGCTTTCTCTGAATATCATCACTCGCCAAGAGCACAACGTCTCTCGAAAGAAGATCAGTGATAATGCATTGAAGGTGCTATACAGACTTCATGGAGCAGGCTTTGACGCATATCTTGTTGGCGGAGGAGTACGCGACCTTTTACTCGGCCAACAGCCAAAAGACTTTGATATCGCTACAAATGCGACTCCAGAGCAAATTCGCCAGCTGTTTAAAAACTGCCGCCTGATCGGACGTCGCTTCCGTCTGGCTCATATTATGTTTGGCCGCGATATCATTGAAGTGGCGACATTCCGTGGCCACCACCAAGAACCAAGCAAAAACGTTTCACAGCAGTCGAAAGAAGGCATGCTGCTGCGCGACAATGTGTACGGCACCATTGATGAAGATGCTGAACGTCGTGACTTTACCATCAACTCGATGTACTACAGCATTTCAGATTACTCTATCCACGACTACGCTGGTGGTATTGAAGATCTGGAGGACAAGTTAGTTCGCTTAATCGGCGATCCTGAAACTCGCTACCGCGAAGATCCGGTACGTATGCTTCGCGCGATCCGATTCGCAGTAAAGCTTGATTTTGATATTGAAGAAGATACGGCCGCGCCTATCGAAGAGATGGCAGTATTACTGCAAGATATTCCTCCAGCGCGTCTCTATGAAGAATCATTGAAGATGCTGCAATCGGGACACGGATTAGAAACATACCACCTGATGCGTGAGTACAACTTGTTCCAACAGCTTTTCCCAACCATTGCGGAGTTCTTTACCGACGAGTATGACTCGCCTACCGAACAGATGTTAGATCTGGTACTAGATTCTACCGATCAACGTATCGAAGAAGGCAAACGTATCAACCCAGCATTCATGTTCGCGGCCATGCTGTGGTACCCACTACAAGCGAAAGCTGAACAGTTAATGGAAAAACGTAACCTTGCTTACTACGACGCGATCATGGAAGCGAGCAACTACATCTTAGATGACCAAGTACGTTCAATCGCAATCCCTCGTCGCCACACTGCGACTATCCGCGAAATTTGGCAACTACAGCTTCGTATGCCTCGTCGTAATGGCAAGCGTGCTTTCCGCCTAATGGAACTCAATAAGTTCCGCGCGGGCTTCGATTTCTTAGAAATGCGCGGCGAAGTAGAACAAGGCGAAACGCAACAACTGGCGAAATGGTGGGAAACCTTCCAAAACGCAGGTCGTAATATGCGTCAGGCCATGGTAGCCGACTTGGATTCTACCGGTGATGACAAGCCTAGACAGCGCCGCCGTAAGACTTACCGTAAGAAGAAGTCAAAGGCATCATAATGACCACAGTATTCATCGCTGTCGGCAGTAACCTTGCTGATCCTGTTACTCAAGCTAGCGAGGCTATCCAGGCTCTTAAAAGCTTACCTCGCTCAGAGTTTGTACGTACATCAAGTTTGTACAGCAGTACACCAATGGGCCCACAGGATCAGCCTGATTACATCAATGCTGTCGTAGAAATAACAACAGAATTAACGCCACTTGAACTGCTCGATTGCACACAAACAATTGAACTGGAACAAGGGCGCGTCCGTAAAGAAGAGCGCTGGGGACCAAGAACTCTAGATCTCGATATCATTCTTTACGGCAATGAGGTGATTGATTCGGAGCGTCTAGTCGTTCCGCACTATGGAATGAAAGAGCGCGAATTTGTGCTTTATCCGCTTGCCGAAATCGCACCAAATTTAACCCTCCCATGTGGGACCAGACTGGAAGACTTATTAAAAGTCGTTGAGCAAAACGGTCTGCGTATTTGGCAATCATAGCCAACTCCTATAAGGAAAAATCATGAAAAAAATTACCATTAGCGATCTGATGAAATGGAAGCAAGAAGGTCGTAAATTTGCCACTTCTACTGCTTATGATGCGAGTTTCGCGCAACTATTTGAAAGCCAAGAAATGCCAGTACTACTGGTTGGTGACTCTCTTGGTATGGTATTGCAAGGCGAATCATCGACATTGCCAGTGACTGTAGAAGACGTGGCTTATCACACGCGCTGTGTTCGCGCAGGTAGCCCAAACTGTCTTCTAATGGCTGATATGCCCTTCATGAGCTACGCAACGCCTGAACAAGCTTGTGAGAGCGCAGGCCAGTTGATGCGAGCTGGCGCAAACATGGTGAAGTTGGAAGGTGGAGACTGGTTAGTCGAGACCGTAAAAATGCTGACTGAGCGCGCCGTTCCTGTTTGTGCTCACCTTGGTTTAACTCCTCAGTCAGTCAATATTTTTGGTGGTTTTAAAGTTCAAGGTCGTGACCAAGAAAAAGCAGATCGTATGGTTCGAGATGCATTGGCACTGCAAGAAGCTGGCGCACAAATCATTCTCCTAGAATGTGTACCGAAAGAGCTAGCTGCACGGATTACAGAAGTGTGTGATGTTCCAGTTATTGGTATTGGTGCAGGCAACGTAACTGATGGTCAAATTTTAGTGATGCACGACATGTTTGGCATTGCAGCTAACTACATGCCTAAGTTCTCGAAAAACTTCCTTGCTGAAACAGGTGACATGCGTAAAGCTGTCGAAAAATACAAACAAGACGTCGAGAGCGGTGCTTTTCCTGACGAAGCACACACGATTGCCTGAGGATAATGTTCATGCAGACTTTTGCTGAAATTGCTGCTCTACGTGAGCAAATTAAACAGTATAAGCGTGAAGGTCGAACCGTTGCGTTTGTACCAACTATGGGAAACCTGCACGAAGGTCACCTAACATTAGTACGTAAAGCTCGTGAGCATGCGGATATTGTAGTGGTGAGTATTTTCGTCAACCCAATGCAGTTTGAGCGTGCGGATGACCTCAATAATTACCCTCGAACTTTAGAAGATGATCTCGCAAAGCTAAGCGGTGAAGCGGTAGAGCTCGTGTTCACGCCAACGCCTGAAATCATTTATCCTGAAGGGCTAGATAAACAGACATCAGTTGATGTACCGGGTTTATCGACCATCCTTGAAGGCGCATCTCGCCCAGGTCACTTCCGTGGCGTATCTACCATCGTCACTAAGCTGTTTAACATCGTTCAACCTGATATTGCTTGCTTTGGTGAAAAAGACTTCCAACAACTTGCCGTTATCCGCAAGATGACAGAAGACTTAGCAATGGATATCGAGATCATCGGTGTGCCAACGGTTCGCGAAATGGATGGACTCGCGATGAGTTCACGCAATGGGCTGCTAACTTTAGATGAGCGCCAGCGAGCGCCTGTATTAGCCCGAACTATGCGCTGGATCAGCAGTGCGATCCGCGGCGGCCGCGATGATTACGCATCTGTGATTGAAGATGCCAGTGATCAACTTAGAGCAGCAGGTTTGCAACCGGATGAAATCTTTATTCGTGATGCTCGCACTCTACAAGCGATTACGACGGAAACCACTCAAGCTGTGATTCTAATGTCTGCATTCCTTGGCAAAGCGCGCCTCATTGACAACCAAGTCGTTGAGATGGCTGTTGAAGTTAAAGAAGAGGACACTGAATCCCCTTCTGAAAATGCCGAGTAACCTGTACTCAAAGTAAAAAGGCTTGGTGATACTCACCAAGCCTTTTTTGTGTCTAGCCAGTATGAAGCTTACTAACTTCTTAGACCAATACCTTTGGTCACCAAGTAATGCGCCACTGCATACAGCACAATGACGAAAAGACTTAACACGCCAAATGAAGTCACGATACCCACATCGGAAACACCTAAGAAACCGTAACGGAAAGCGTTAACCATGTAGACGATCGGGTTGATCTTTGAGACCCCTTGCCAAAACTCAGGCAACAAGCTGATGGAGTAAAAAACGCCACCAAGATAGGTCAACGGTGTTAGGACGAACGTTGGAATGATCGATATATCATCAAATGTTTTCGCAAATACTGCATTGATCAAACCGCCCAGAGCGAATACAACGGAGGTCATAAATACCGTAGCAATAATGATCCCCCAGTGCTCTACTTGAAGGTCGACGAAGAGCAATGAAACAAAAGTGACGATGGTCCCAACCAATAACCCCCGCACGACTCCTCCCATTACGAAACCCAAGATAATGACGTAATTTGGAACCGGGGCAACAAGAAGCTCTTCAATATTCTTCTGAAACTTCGCACTAAAGAATGAGGATGCCACATTCGAGTATGAGTTGGTGATAACCGACATCATTATCAAACCAGGAACAATATATTCCATGTAGCTAAAACCGTTCATCTCGCCGATTCTAGAGCCGATTAAGCTACCAAAAATAATAAAGTAGAGCGTCATCGTAATCGCAGGCGGCACCAGTGTTTGCACCCAGATTCGCGTAAATCGGTTGATCTCTTTAGCTAGTAAGCTGCGAAAAGCCGTCCAATACAACTGATACATCTTATTCACTCCCCTCTCTCACGATACTGACAAACAGCTCCTCTAAACGGTTAGCTTTATTACGCATAGACAAGACTTTCACGCCCTGCTCGGTTAGCTGAGTAAAAATACCATTTAGTCCTTGCGTCTTCTCGATCTCAATCTCTAGCGAACCCGCAACAAATTGCTGTTTAATCACGCCATCAAGCACGGGCTCTGGTGAACCTTCTTCAAGATCAAGGATGAATGTTTCTACCTGCAGCTTGTTGAGGAGGCTCTTCATCGTCGTATTTTCAATCAACTCACCTTTGTTGATGATGCCGATATTACGACATAACATCTCTGCTTCTTCTAAATAGTGAGTAGTGAGAATGATGGTAATACCTTGCTCAGAGTTAATCTCTTTAAGGAACTCCCACATTGAACGGCGGAGCTCAATATCAACTCCAGCAGTCGGCTCATCCAAGATCAGTAGTTGCGGCTCATGCATTAGTGCTCGGGCAATCATTAAGCGACGTTTCATTCCACCAGAGAGGTTTCTCGCACGTTCGTTGCGTTTTTCCCACAAATCAAGCTTAGATAGGTACTTTTCGGCTCTCTCTTCTGCCAATGACTTTGAGACGCCATAATAACCCGCCTGCTGCATGACGATCTGCTTTACTGTCTCAAATTGGTTGAAGTTGAACTCTTGAGGTACCAAACCTAGGTTTTGCTTAGCAAGCTCTAAATCTGTATCAATATCAAAACCAAAGACTTTCACTTTGCCTGACGTCTTATTTACTAGCGAAGATATAACACCAATTGATGTCGACTTCCCTGCACCATTTGGCCCGAGTAGCGCGTAGAAATCCCCTTTCTCCACGTTGAGGCTAACGCCTTTTAACGCTTCAAAACCACCAGCGTAGGTCTTTCGAAGCTGCTCAATTTCTAATGCATACATAACATTGCAATCACTTGTTCTTATCGTTGCAAACAAGTTTATCGTTGAATAACGATGATTACAATTAGACCTTTCGAATATTATAGAAATATTAGTTAACTGCAATCAAAAACGCCGCTGAGATCCAGCGGCGTTTTTGATGTTTAGAACTATACAGCTTCTAGTTGGTGCTCATCACTGTCAACATGACGAATCGCAGCTTTAAGCGCTTCATAGCGGAACTTGTAAGTATTGTCATCCGGAACAAGGTCGATCACATGGAACTTCTCAAGTTGTTGACGCGTTTTTTCATTCGGACACAGCAAATAGACCTCACAGTCAGCATCTTGTGCATCTTTAATCGCGTTTTCTAAGGCAAGTCCCACGGTGACGTCGATCATCGGAACGTCGGTCAAATCGAGGATCATCACTTCATAATCAGAAATACTGGTATGTTGACGAGAAATAGCTTTAGAAACACTAAAGATCATTGGGCCTGATAGGTAGAAGAATAGTACCTTGCCATTCGCCATATCAAGTAAACCACGTTCGCTATCCGAAAGCGGAACATCATCCTCATCCGCATCACTAATCGCTTTCACTTGACGCGCTTGTTCACGACTCAAACGTTCGATGATGATAATGTTTGAGATAAACACACCTAAGCCAACTGCAACAATCAAATCGACGAACACGGTCAAGAGCATTACGCCGTACATGATGGCCATACCCGCAAAACTGACTCGGTGAGCACGCTGAATAAAGCTCCAATCAAGAATATTGAAGCCAACATAAACCGCAATACCCGCCAATACTGCCATCGGAATAGGCTCTGTTAGGCCACCAGCCACCAGTACGACTAACGCGAGCATTAACGCACGAATAACACCAGAAAGTGGCGAACGGGCTCCGACCTGAATATTTGTTACCGTCCCCATAGTTGCACCAGCACCAGGCAGAGCACCAAACAAGCCTGAAATCATGTTCGCTAAGCCTTGGCCACGAAGCTCTTTGTCTGAATCATGCTCTTTACGCGTCAAGGAATCACCAATAACTGCCGTCAACAGGGTATCAATACAACCAAGTGTACCTAGCACTAGCGCATCAATAACCATCTCGGTGAACATAGATGCATCAATATGCGGCACAACAAGTGAAGGTAAGCCCGCCGGGATTTCACCAATCCGACGAATAGATTCTGTATCAAATAGAATGACGGAAAGTAGCGTAACAGCGACTAAAGCGACAAGCTGAGCAGGTACATACTTACGATATTGCTTAGGGAAGAAAAACAAGATACCTAAGGTCAGTAAACCCAAGAATAACTCGCTAAATTTCATATTAGCGACCGTATCAGGCAATGCAGATAAAGTACCTACTACACCACCCGCAGGTGCTGCATGGCCAAGCAAGGGGGAAAGCTGAAGAATGATAAGAATCACGCCAATACCCGACATAAAACCGGAGATCACGCTATATGGCATCAAAGTAACGTATTTTCCCAGCTTTAACGTACCGAGTAGAATCTGAAAAGCACCGGCCATCATGACGACAGTAAACGTCATCGCTAAGCCTGTTTCCGGGTATTTCGCCATCATACTGGTTAAAACGGCGGTCATGATCACCGTCATCGGGCCTGTAGGCTCAGAAATGAGGGTATTTGAGCCACCAAATAGTGATGCGAATAGGCCCACCATAATAGCCCCCCATAAACCGGCTTCAGCACCAGCTCCAGAGGCCACACCAAACGCCAAGGCTAACGGTAGAGAGATAATCGCGGTGGTAACACCACCAAACAGATCTCCCTTGAGATTGATATCTTCAAAACGACTTCCAAACACAACTCAGCTCCATGCTTAAAATTTGGCTACGACACCTTAATTTCTGGGTTATTCTATATTGGCTAACAAACTGAGCCTAATAACCACTATTTTTGTAGCGAAACATAACGAGAAATATTAGCGATTTGCTGCGAAATGTCGCTATTTTCATCACTTTACCAAATGTTATCCAATAGAGATAAGTGTTAATTGCATCTCATAACTCATACTTTATAACCATTGGTTAGGATGAATGCTAAGTTTATGATTTTTAGCGCTCAAACACGTCAGATGAGTGCCTTTTCGGCCTATTTTATTGGGAATGAAATTGTAACATTGTGTATAGTGATGCAAGAATTTTTTAAGGATTGCGAACAGAATGCCGGAAATTAAACAGCTATTTGAAAACAACTCGAAGTGGTCTGAGTCGATTAAAGCTGAACGTCCAGAATACTTCACTAAACTGGAAGAAGGTCAGAATCCTGGTTTTTTGTGGATAGGTTGCTCCGATAGCCGAGTCCCTGCCGAACGTCTAACTGGGCTCTATTCAGGTGAACTGTTCGTACATCGCAACGTTGCCAACCAAGTAATCCATACCGACCTAAACTGCCTATCTGTTGTCCAATACGCCGTTGATGTGTTGAAAGTAAAACACATCATTGTTTGCGGGCATTATGGATGTGGTGGTGTAAACGCCGCAATCGAAAACCCTCAACTGGGCTTGATCAATAACTGGCTTTTACACATTCGAGACTTGTACTTTAAGCACCGAAGCTACCTTGATGAGATGTCTACAGAAGATAGAGCAGATAAATTAGGTGAGATTAACGTTGCGGAACAGGTCTACAACCTTGGTAACTCAACCATTATGCAAAACGCATGGGAGCGTGGCCAGGAAGTCGAAATACATGGCGTTGTCTATGGCATTGGCGATGGCAAGCTTCAGTATTTGGGTGTACGTTCTAGCTCCCGAGAGAGCGTAGAAACCTCTTACCAAAAAGCGATGGAGTCGATTCTGAACCCTAATCATCAGCTACTTTGCCGCTAATTGTTTATGGTTCAGTTCCCAGCAAAGAAAACGCCCGCTATTGATAGCGGGCGTTTTTGAACAGTCAGAATGAAGACGATTACTCTTGAGGAACAACCTTACCAATATATGGTAAGTGACGGTATTTCTGTGCGTAGTCGATACCAACGCCCACAACAAATTCGTCTGGGATCTCAAAGCCAATCCATTTCACGTCAACGTCTACTTCACGGCGTGATGGCTTATCCAGCAATGTACAAATCTGAACCGACTTAGGCTCACGCAGTGTCAGAATTTCTTTGACCTTATTTAGCGTATTACCAGTGTCGATAATATCTTCTACAAGTAGAACATCTTTTCCTTTGATGTCGTCATCCAGATCTTTAAGGATACGAACATCACGCGAGCTTTCCATGGTGTTGCCGTAGCTAGATGCCGTCATGAAATCCACTTGATGAGTAAGCTCAATCGCACGAGCTAGGTCAGCCATGAATACGAATGATCCTCGCAACAGACCTACCAAAACTAGATCTTCACTACCTTGATAGTGAGCGGTGATTTGCTTACCAAGTTCACGTACGCGTTCCTGAACCTCTTGCTCAGAAATCATTACTTCTACTGTATGTTTCATACCAATCTCATTTATCGCGTTGGCCAATATTCCATATCTATAAAATATTAGCTGATGTTTTCGAGCGCATAGTTTAACGATTGCGGAGGGACATGGAAAGAGTCTCATGCATCAGAAAATCCACACTGATTATGCAAACCCTATGATATTCAGCACGGATATTAACAATTGTGGTTATTAAATATACTGAAAACGTTGACCTTATTCATATGCACCATTACACTCATTATGCTTTAAAGCAAATAATAAAATACTAAATAGGGCAAAGCCCATACAAACAACTCAATTGGCAAGGATATTGATATGGACTCAATAGCGAAAAGACCGCGCACCCGTCTTTCTCCGCAAAAGCGCAAACAACAGCTAATGGAGATTTCATTAGAAGTGTTCGCTCGTCGTGGAATTGGTCGTGGTGGCCACGCGGATATTGCTGAAATCGCTCAGGTTTCAGTAGCAACCGTTTTTAACTACTTTCCAACTCGTGAGGATTTAGTCGACGATGTACTTAACTATGTTGTACGTCAGTTCTCTAACTTCCTATCGGACAACATCGACTTAGATTTACATGCAAAAGACAACTTGCAAAACCTTACCTCTGCAATGGTAGAGTTGGTTGCAAATGATTGTCACTGGCTTAAAGTGTGGTTTGAGTGGAGTGCATCAACGCGTGATGAAGTGTGGCCGCTGTTTGTCACCACAAACCGCACCAACCAGTTACTCGTGCAAAACATGTTTATTAAAGCAATCGAACGTGGTGAAGTGTGCGATCAGCACGATCCAGCGGATCTAGCGACACTGTTCCATGGTATTTGCTACTCGCTGTTTGTTCAGGCAAACCGTGTACAAAACACCGAGGCTCTAGCGAAACTTACGCAGAGTTACTTGGATATGCTTTGTATCTACAAACGTGACCACTAATAAATAGCTCACGGCAAGTAAAAGCTGATACTTAGGTGTCAGCTTTTTTATTTTCTATCAGGCATAAAAAAACCGCTGAATCATCAGCGGTTTTTACTATCTATCTTCAAGAAAAATTACTTTTTCTTTTTCGCTTTCGGGTTTGGAAGGTCAGTGATAGTACCTTCAAACACTTCCGCCGCTAGACCCACAGACTCGTGTAGAGTTGGGTGAGCGTGGATAGTTAGCGCGATATCTTCTGCATCACAGCCCATCTCGATTGCAAGACCGATTTCACCTAGAAGTTCACCACCGTTAGTACCAACGATAGCACCACCAATTACGCGATGAGTCTCTTTGTCGAAGATTAGCTTAGTCATACCATCCGCACAATCAGATGCGATTGCACGACCTGAAGCAGCCCATGGGAATGTCGCTGTTTCGTAGTTGATGCCTTCAGCTTTCGCTTCTTTCTCAGTCTTACCAACCCACGCCACTTCTGGCTCTGTGTAAGCGATTGAAGGAATAACTTTAGGGTCGAAGTAGTGCTTCTTACCTGCAATAACTTCAGCAGCGACGTGACCTTCATGCACACCTTTGTGAGCAAGCATTGGTTGACCAACGATATCGCCGATAGCAAAGATATGAGGAACGTTAGTACGCATCTGCTTATCAACATTGATGAAACCGCGCTCGTCTACTTCTAGACCCGCTTTTTCTGCATCAAGAAGCTGACCGTTAGGTACACGACCGATAGCAACTAGCACAGCATCGTAGCGCTCAGCTTCTGCTGGTGCTTTCTTGCCTTCCATTGAAACGTAGATACCGTCTTCTTTCGCTTCAACTGCTGTCACTTTAGTTTCAAGCATTAGCTTGAACTTGTCTTTGATACGCTTAGTGAAAACTTTAACGATGTCTTTATCCGCCGCAGGGATTACCTGGTCGAACATTTCAACTACTTCGACTTTAGAACCTAGAGAGTGGTAAACCGTACCCATTTCTAGACCGATGATACCACCACCCATGATAAGCAGTTTTTCTGGTACTTCTTTCAGCTCTAGCGCGTCAGTTGAATCCCAAATACGTGGGTCTTCATGCGGGATGAATGGCAGTTTGATTGGGCGAGAACCCGCTGCAATGATAGCGTTGTCGAAGTTAACCGTTGTTGACTCGCCTTCACCTTCTACAAGGATAGAGTTAGGACCAGTGAACTTACCGTAGCCGTTAACTACAGTCACGTTACGCATCTTAGCCATACCGCCAAGACCGCCAGTCAGTTGGTTTACAACTTTCTCTTTCCAGATGCGGATCTTGCTGATGTCAGTTTGTGGCTCACCGAATACAACGCCGTGCTCAGCCATCGCTTTAGCTTCTTCAATTACTTTTGAAACGTGAAGAAGTGCTTTTGATGGAATACAACCAACGTTTAGACATACACCGCCAAGAGTGCTGTAACGTTCAACTAGTACTGTTTCTAGACCTAAATCCGCACAACGGAATGCAGCTGAGTAACCAGCAGGACCAGAACCAAGTACAACAACTTGGGCTTTAATTTCTTTGCTCATTTTGACCTCTTGTAGTCATTATCCCTAACAGGCTGAGTGGGTATTGATTCTATATGTTCAAGTCAGTTTGTTTTAAACAGTTATTTTCAGACCGCCATCAGTTTACAGAGATGTTAATGGTGTGAAAAGTAAATCAATTTAGCCTGTGAGCTAGACAACAATTCGCTTGAGAAAACCTTATTGACTCTAAGGTCTGCAATCAAATTGTTTGGTAATTATTATTAGTAGAGGCGGCTATATGTGCCGCCTCTCAATCATCTGATTTCTATTAAAGAACTAGACGACGAATATCTGATAGCGCTGCGTTCAAGAACGTGATGAAGCGAGCACCTTCCGCGCCATCGATCACACGGTGGTCGTATGATAGAGACAGTGGAAGTTGTAGGCGTGGTTCGAATTCTTTACCGTTCCACACTGGCTTCATTTCAGACTTAGACACACCTAGGATACCTACTTCTGGAGCATTTACGATTGGTGTAAATGCTGTACCACCGATACCACCAAGGCTAGAGATTGTGAAACAACCGCCCTGCATATCGCCAGCTGTTAGCTTACCAGCACGTGCTTTCTTAGAAATCGCCATTAGCTCTTCAGATAGCTCGTAAATGCCTTTCTTGTTCACATCTTTGAATACTGGAACAACTAGACCGTTAGGCGTATCTACTGCGATACCGATGTTCACGTATTTCTTCAGAATGATGCTTTCGCCATCTTCAGATAGAGAAGAGTTGAATGCTGGGAACGCTTCAAGTGCTTTCGCTGCTGCTTTCATGATGAACACAAGTGGCGTGATCTTCATGCCAGTGTCTTTCTTCGCTTCGATAGCGTTCTGCTCTTTACGGAATGCTTCTAGCTCAGTGATGTCAGCGTTGTCCCACTGTGTAACGTGAGGGATCATTACCCAGTTACGGTGTAGGTTAGCACCTGAGATCTTCTTGATCTTAGAAAGCTTCTGAACTTCAGTCTCACCAAACTTGCTGAAGTCAACTTTTGGCCAAGGTAGTAGACCAAGAGCCGCGCCGTCGCCTTTACCAGATGCTGCTGCACCTGCGCCAGACTCAAGACGCTTAAGAGCATCTTTAACGTAAGCTTGAACGTCTTCTTTTAGGATACGGCTCTTACGACCAGTACCTTTAACCTTAGATAAGTTAACGCCGAATTCACGAGCAAGACGACGAACAACTGGAGATGCATGTGCGTAGTCGTTGTTTTCTTGGAAATCACCAGTCGCTGCAGGAGCTGCTGCCGCTGGAGCTTCAGCTTTAGGAGCTGGTGCTGCCGCTGGAGCTGCTGCTTGTGCAGGTGCTACAGGAGCTGGAGCTGCGCCTTCAACAACGAAAGTCATGATTAGAGAGCCA
>NZ_CFHWOM010000053.1:0-21770 GCF_984391705.1 Vibrio sp.
GTGCTGATAGGATTTTCGTGCTACGAGAGACAAAGTCTTCTGCCAGCAGCGCATCAACATCTTCAAATTTTGGTAATTCCGATGGGAAAAATAGACCTTGGTTACGGCCTAATCCTTGGCGAACGGCTTGGCCAAAGGAAACTTGTTCATCATTTTCTTTTATATTGTAAAGCTTCATAGCTCACTTCCTGTTACTTTCGAACCCTGTTTATCTAGACGACAAACGTGGACGAATCCTTCTTCGTTTTGTACGTAGTTCTGTTCTAACCAGCGAGCAACTCGCTCAGCGACATCTTTCTCTTTGCAAATACTGAACAGTGTCGGACCACTGCCAGAAATACCGGTTGCCAATGCACCCGCAGACGCTGCGTATTGACGTGCATTCGCAAAACCTGGAAGCAGTTTCTCACGATACGGTTCTGCGATCACGTCTTTGATCATTTTTGCAGCAAGTTCTGGCTGACCAGAATGACACGCATGAATAAAGCCCGCAAGGTGGCGACCATGAGCAATGATATCTTGTCGGCGGTATTGAGATGGTAGGATCTCACGCGCTTCTGCCGTGGATACTTTGATACCCGGATACGCCATCACCCAGAACCAATCGTCAAAGCAAGGCACTTCTTGGCTAATGATACCTAGCTCTTCAAGCATCAACTGCACACCACCAAGGTAACACGGCGCGACGTTATCGTAGTGAATACCACCAGAGATTTTGCCTTCCATTTCTCCCATCAGAGCCAGTAACTCTGTCTCGTTAAGCGGCTGACCATGGAATCGGTTTAATGCATCTAATGCAGCAACAATAGAACATGCACTTGAGCCTAATCCAGAGCCGATTGGCATGTTCTTTTCTAGCGTCATTTCAAGTGGCTTTAGCTCAACACCTTTTTTGTCTAGCTCACGAGCAAACACCACCCAACAATCGTAAACGATGTTCTCTTTCGGCTCGGTTGGCAGCTTCTCAACAAAATCTCCCGCCGTCTTTAGGCTGAACGGCTCAGCCCCAGACTTAACCAATACTCGGTCGCCCAAAAGTGTGCCATCGACTGGGGACACCGCCGCCCCCAGAACGTCGAAACCAACGCTTACATTACCAATTGATGCTGGGGCATAAACCACTACATCCATATCACTTGAACTCATTGTTGTTATACCCCTAGCTTCCAACCTAAAGTACGCATCACATCCGAGAATACGCCCGCAGCCGTAACCTCAGTACCCGCACCGTAACCACGCAATACTAGCGGAATTGGTTGGTAGTAGCGGCTGTAGAATGCCAACGCGTTTTCACCATCTTTGATTTTGAACATTGGATCATTTTCATCCACTGCCGCAATACTTACACGACACTTACCTTCTTCGATTTCACCAACATAGCGGAGTACTTTACCCTCTTCGGCCGCTTTAGCTGATTGCTCTTTGAAATATGCATCAGCTTCAGGAAGACGAGCCATAAACTCTTCTACACTGCCAGAGTCATCAAAACCTGGTGGCAGAGCTTGATCAACAATCACATCTTCAAGCTCTAGGTTCATACCCGCTTCACGAGCAAGGATCAGCAGTTTACGCGCAACATCCATACCAGATAAATCATCACGTGGGTCCGGTTCAGTAAAGCCATTGTCTTTGGCGATATTTGTCGCTTGGCTCAGTGTCATACCTTCATCAAGCTTACCGAAAATGTAGGAAAGTGAACCAGATAGAATCCCCGTAAAGCGCTCAAGTTCATCACCCGCTGAAATCAAGTTCTGCAAGTTTTCGATGACAGGAAGACCGGCACCTACCGTTGTTTCATACATCAACTTGCGACGCGAGCTGCGGGCAACATCACGCAGTTGGTGGTAGTAAGCCATGCTGGCTGTATTGGCTTTCTTATTTGGCGTCACTACATGGAAACCTGCCGCTAAGAAGTCAGCATATTGATTTGCAATCGCTTCACTCGACGTACAGTCAACCAATACAGGGTTAATGATGTGATTACGCTGAACTAGAGAAATGAGACGAGCTAAAGTGAACTCTTCAGATGCGTCCTTCATGCGATCGCGCCAGTGATCCAGTGGTAGACCTTCACTATCAAGCAACAGACCTTTACTGTTCGCTAGGCCACATACTCGTAAAACGATACCTTTCTCCGCCAATTTCGCTTGCTGACGCTGAATTTGATCCACAAGCTCACCACCAACACCACCAACACCGACAACGAATACATCTAGGAAGTGCTTAGAGTTAAATAGGTTTTCATGACACGCTTTGATTGCTTCCGAGATCTTATCTTCTGGAATCACAGCAGAAATGGCTCGCTCAGAAGAGCCTTGCGCAATAGCGACGATATTTACGTTCACTTCAGCAAGAGATGAGAAGAACTGCGAAGCAACACCGCGAGAAGTACGCATGCCATCACCAACCAGCGTAACAATGGCAACATCATCGATAAACTCAACCGGCTCAAGGAGACCATCTTTTAGCTCGAGTTCAAACGTCTCACTAAGTGCTTGCTCAGCTAGGGCTTTATCTTGGGCTTCAATACAGAAACTGATGCTGTATTCAGATGAAGATTGGGTGATTAGAACGATTGAAGCGCCTGCAGCAGACATAGCACCAAACACGCGGCTCGCCATGCCGACCATGCCTTTCATACCAGGACCAGATACGTTGACCATGGTTAGATCGCTCAGTGTGGTGATGCCTTTGATTGCTAGGTTATCTTCACCAGTATCTTGACCAATTAGAGTACCAGCTCCTTGAGGGTTAAAGCTGTTTTTGATTAGACATGGGATATGGAACTGCGCGATTGGAGCAATAGTTTTCGGGTGTAGCACCGAAGCACCAAAGTAAGAAAGCTCCATTGCTTCTTGATAGCTCAATGATTTAAGGAGACGAGCATCATCAACCAAACGTGGGTCACAGTTATAGACACCATCAACGTCTGTCCATATCTCACAGCAATCTGCACGTAGACATGCTGCCAGTACCGCCGCAGAGTAATCAGAACCATTACGACCAAGAGTAACTAGTTCGCCACTTTCATTACCTGCTGTAAAACCCGGCATGATGTTAACGTGCCCTTGAGGAAGAGGATTTTGACGGAAGTTTTGCGTTGAAATCTCCACATCAACCATAGCTTCCAAGTGCTCACCGCGAGCAAAAAGGTATTGAACAGGATCAATCAAGCTGGCTGCTTGGCCCTTCGCCTCTAACACTGCTTTCATTAACTGAATAGAAACACGCTCACCTTTACTGATAATACGCGCGTTGACATTATCTGGACACATACCCAATAAGTTAATACCGTGAACGAATTGGCGTAATTGAGTTAGAGAGGTTTTAACTTGGTTGTCATAGCCGCTACCATCAATATCCGGAAGCACTTGTTTAATATCTTGGAATAAGTCGCGGAATGAATCTTCTAGCTCAGCAATCTGTAACTCAGCCTCTCCATTTTTTAAAGCGCCCTCAATCACAGCCACCAACTTGTTGGTCGTCTTACCTGGCGCTGATAGTACAACCGCCACTTCTTCTTGCTGTGCATTATTAGCAATAATATCTGCTGCTCGTAAAAAACGGTCAGCATCCGCTAATGATGAACCTCCAAACTTTAAAACTCGCATCCCTTCCTCCAAATGTTTTCAAATCGGCATAAAAAAAGGCCTGTATCTTGATGGATACAGGCCTTTTTTGAATTTCTTTCGCTCAGCAGCCTGCCCCAACATGTGCGATGTCGGTAATAATAATGGTTGTTGTCATTACTACTAGGCTGTGATTTTGCATAATTAATTTTTTGTTGCGTTTATGTGTTTGCTTAACCATACGTTTAACCTATTTAGTCAGCTTGAGTCAACGAAAAGTTTCTATTTTTTACTTTCCCCCCTGTTGATTCACACAATAATTTGCAACGACCTTCAAATGTTCATTCACAATTCAAATGAAACCACAGGCACATAACCTAATAACTAATAGCTATATAAAAAATGCACCTAGTCCAATAGTTTTATGCTTTAATTAGTCTGCAGTGGAAAAATTGACCAAGGACGAGGAGAGGCACATGAAAAAAATGCTATGCCTATCAGCGATATTATTCGCTGGCTCTCTTGGTGCAACAGAATTGCCTCAACTGCCCTCACAACAAGAGTCTTCCCCGCATCGACTCTTTCTCTCCAGCGCTAATGACCAACATGATTTTGATACTTGGAAAGTTGATGGTGGATACTCATACAATGTATTCGACAAGATCGATTTATATGTTGGGGCGCGTCTAAATAATGGCGAGCGAATCAATGAAACTGGTTTTTTAAGTGGCGTGAGCTATCAAGTCACACCCAGAGTGTCTGTTGCGAGCACACTTCATTCATACAGTAATGATCGCCCAGATGAAGAGAGACGTGAATCATCCATTTCTGCGGAAGTGTCAAGTCGAGTAAGGCTCACTGAAAACTTAGATTTGCACGCCACCCTTGATTATCAAGAGTGGCAGCAAGAAGTGGAATTTGGGTTAGGTTTCCGCTTCTAGATTAACCCTCTACCACTTCAGCTCTTCATTAGACATCAATACACCATTCCAGTCTGCGTAGACATAATCACCTGGTTGAATCATTTGGTTATGGATAGTCAGCGTCACGTTTACATCCCCAGCGCCACGCTTTTCAGTTTTAAACGGGCACGTACCAAGCGCTTTCACGCCAAGCTCCATTTCTGCAATCGCACCTGCATCGCGAATCGCGCCATTAATAATCACACCTTCCCAATTATTGTCGATAGCCATGATCGCCAACTGATCCCCTAACAACGCCTTTTGACAAGAACCATGACCGTCAACAATCAGTACCTTTCCGGTGCCGTCTTGACCCAGAATTTCTCGAACTTTTGAGTTATCGTGGTAACACCTAACCGTTACAATCTCTCCATGAAACGCACTTTTTGCGCCAAAGTTATGCAGCGGTAGCTCTACTAACATCACTTTGTCTTCATGTTTATCACAAATATCCGGTGTAATATCTTTCATCTTTCCTCCATGAGATTTTTCCGCCTCCTTCCACCTATAGGCAACATTAACGGCCATAAGCAGAGCAGACATGGGTAATCCTTATCGACAGCGCGTAGGCCATCCTTCAATCTTCTGGCATGAGCCATCACTTAAACACGACAATAGATATAGCTCACCATGTTCGACAAAATAGATTGCGTTTTGACCAAATTTTATCCCTAGCTCAATAGCGCGCTCTCTATTAATTTGAATGGCAAAACTCTGTTCTGCCCAAGAGAAATCTTCATCTCCAACCAAGACTTCAACATAATAAGTATGGTCTATTTCCCGCCGTAACTGCTGATTATTTCTTCTATTTTTATCTTTTGACAGCCATTGGCTTGCAGGGTTCCACCCTGTAACAATGGCAAAAGAATCACACTCCATACGCTCATCAAATTGAAAGTATGGGTTTAAATATGCAGTCCACAATTGCGCATCTATCATCATATCATCATATCATCAGCAGTTTTACATTCACTTGATACTATTAATATTTGTTACATTCTAACTCTTGATATAAATCAACAAAGTGATTGGAATTAACATTTCTACGTTGTTAGCATGCTGTTAACATTATAAAATCCGCCTCAACGACTAATGGAATCAGTGGGGAACTGGAGCCTCACAAGGTAATAAAGCGAAATCCAAGGACGGCGGCAATCAAAGAAAGTGTTTTTTTATAATCTTTGGTTTATTATCAACATCACATTACCTGTATGTTATGTTTTTGCCTAAAATTTATTCCATTAGCACATTTTTTTCACAAGTTTAGGTACCGCCAATGCAAACCCCGCACATTCTTATTGTCGAAGATGAGCAAGTAACTCGTAACACTCTTAAGAGTATTTTTGAAGCAGAGGGATACGCTGTTTTTGAGGCCAGTGACGGTGAAGAGATGCACCAGGTGCTGTCTGACAACCAAGTAAACTTGGTTATTATGGACATCAACCTTCCAGGTAAGAACGGCCTGCTGCTTGCACGTGAACTGCGTGAGCAAGCAAACGTAGCGCTTATGTTCTTGACTGGCCGTGACAATGAAGTGGATAAGATCCTTGGTCTTGAGATCGGTGCAGATGACTACATCACTAAACCGTTCAACCCACGTGAGTTGACTATCCGTGCTCGCAACCTACTAAATCGCTCAATGAACTCTAGCGCTGTAACTGAAGAGAAACGCAGTGTTGAGAAATACGTGTTTAACGGTTGGGTACTTGATATCAATAGCCGTTCACTCGTAAGCCCAAGTGGTGATGGTTACAAACTGCCACGTTCTGAGTTCCGTGCACTGCTTCACTTCTGTGAAAACCCAGGCAAGATCCAGACGCGTGCCGACTTACTTAAGAAGATGACTGGCCGTGAGCTTAAACCACACGATCGCACAGTCGATGTAACTATCCGTCGTATCCGTAAGCACTTTGAATCAGTATCTGGTACTCCAGAAATCATCGCAACGATTCACGGTGAAGGTTACCGCTTCTGCGGCGACTTAGAAGAGTAATACGCTCTCAGCTATGCCAAAAAATGGAGCTTTCTAGCTCCATTTTTTATTAGTCGAGAAACAAAAAACGCTCACTATTGGTGAGCGTTTTATATTTGTAGCGTTATCGCGTGTTAGCCACGTCCACCTTTAATGGCATCGATAATTTCAGTTGTAGAGCAGCCATCTTCAAAGTTGAGTACTTTCACTTCACCGCCATTGGCGATCACTTCTTTGCCACCAGCGATCTCTTCTGGTTTGTAATCCCCACCTTTGACCAACATATCAGGTAAAACTTCAGAGATTAGACGTTGCGGAGTATCCTCGCCAAACGGCACGACCCAGTCAACAGCCCCTAAACCTGCTAGAACAGCCATACGACGATCTGTTGGGTTAACAGGGCGTCCAGGGCCTTTAAGGCGCTTCACGGACTCATCGGTGTTCACAGCAACAATTAGACGATCGCCCAGTTCAGCCGCATGATTTAGGTACGACACATGGCCTGCATGCAAAATGTCAAAGCAACCATTGGTCATAACTACTTTTTCACCTTTAGACTGCGCCTTTTTCACCGCTTCAATAAGAGCTGGTTCACTAATCACACCAAAGTCAGTATCTTGGCTACCATGAACAGCTTCTGCGAGTTCTATGGTCGACACGGTAGAGGTACCTAGCTTGCCAACTACCACACCTGCCGCTGCGTTAGCTAAAGCGCACGCTTCATCAAGAGGCTTTCCTGCCGCTACAGAAGCAGCCAGTACAGAAATTACCGTATCTCCTGCCCCCGTTACGTCATACACTTCTTTAGCTTGCGTTGGCAGATGGAATGGCTCACAACCACGTCGAAGCAGAGTCATGCCATGCTCACTTCGGGTTACAAGCAGCGCTTCAAAATCGAATTCTTCAATGAGCTGAAGGCCTTTTTCAACCAACTCTTCGGTTGAGCTGACTTTACCGACCACCAGCTCAAACTCAGCCATGTTCGGGGTTAGTAAAGTTGCACCACGATAACGCTCAAAATCCGCCCCTTTAGGGTCAATGAAAACAGGAACATTCGCCGCGCGTGCTTTTTGGATAAACTGCTGAACATGCTCAAGGGCACCTTTAGCATAATCAGACAACACAACCGACTTCACTTTCGGTAATGCCTGCTCCATACGGTCGAGAATAAGCTCAGCATCCACGTTTTCGAACTTGTCTTCAAAATCCAAGCGAATCAGCTGCTGACCTCGACTCATCACACGCAGTTTAGTGATGGTTGGATAGTTTGGAAGACCAACGAAATCACATTTAACGTTTAGTGCTGATAGGGTTTCATTAAGTACTTTGGCTGGTTCATCAATCCCTGTTAAACCGACAATATGAGCATGTCCACCTAGCGACGCAATATTCATTGCCACGTTCGCAGCTCCGCCAGGACGCTCTTCATTGTTTTCTACTTTTACTACAGGCACTGGTGCTTCTGGTGAAATGCGACCTGTTGGGCCGTACCAGTAGCGGTCTAGCATCACATCACCAATGATTAATACACCTGAATCCTTATAGTTAGGTAGGATTGGTTTCATCGTCGATCTCCAAAATTTAATTCTGGCAAGAGTTTAGCACAGCCATTCTGCGCTCTAAACCCTCACCAATACTCGTCAAGGCGAAGCAACAAGGTTACTTGTTGTCAGTAAACCACTCATTCCAGATTTTCTGCACAATCTCTCTTTCCATCACCAGCTTATCTTGGGCAACATCTGCATCTAAGTTAAGTAAATTTCGACGATGTATCTGGTCTCGCATCGTAGTGTAGGCATGGGTCAATGCCATTGCTTTATCTTCATCCAAGACACTTTGCGCAATCATCGACTCGAATACTCTTACGTTGTCACTCCAGCGGGTTAGTTTCGGTTTGTCATGACTAAAACGCAGCACTAAGTATTGAGCAAGAAATTCAACATCAGTAATGCCTCCAGGATCTTGCTTAAGCATAAAACGCCCTGCTTTTTTACCACCGAGGTGATCACGCATTTTGACTCGCATATCTGCTACGTCTTGCTTTAATTTCGCCTCATCACGAGACAGAGTCAGTACATCATGACGAGTTTTCGCAAAAGCTTGTTGGAGCGGTTCATCACCATAAATCATCCTCGCACGCACGAGCGCTTGATGCTCCCACGTCCAGGCTTCTTGATGCTGGTATTCATCAAAGGCTTCGGTAGGACTCACTAACAATCCTGAAGCGCCTGATGGACGTAAGCGTGTGTCCACTTCGTACAAAATCCCTGATGCGGTGCGGGTAGAGAATATGTGGATAATACGCTGCGCCAAGCGCAAGTAGAATTGACGCCCATCAATCTCCTTTTGACCATCGGTATAAGCATCAACCGGGCAATCATGCATAAACACGATATCGAGGTCAGAATTATAACCAAGCTCCCAGCCACCAACCTTGCCATATCCAATCACAGCAAAGCCTTTACCGTCTCGATCTTTAAGGTGTGTGGGTTCACCATACTTCTCTGCGATTTGCAGCCAAGCTTGCCCTACAACTGACTCCACAATCGCTTCAGCTAAGTAAGTTAAATGGTCACTCACTTTCATCACAGGCAAAACGCCAGCAATATCAGCAGCGGCAATACGTAAAATACATATCTGTTTAAACTGGCGCAGCGCTTCCATCTGCTGCTCCATATCATCTTCTGGAATTCGAGCTAAGAAGTCTCGCAACTCAGTACGATAACTTTCTAGTGGCACAGGATTGTAGAGCTGTTGTGGGTCGATTAGCTCATCGAGCAAGATTGGGTAGCGCCCCAATTGTTCCGATATCATTGGACTTGCTGTACATAAGCGTACTAGCTGAGTCAGCGCCGCACTGTGTTCATCCAATAGCTCTAAGTAAGTCGTTCGTGTCACTATCCGGTGCAGTAAGTGCAACACACGAGGCAATCCAAATTGAGCATCTTTGTGAGAGTAGATTGCTGAGAATATTTTTGGCATCAAGTGGTTTAACACTTCACGACCGCGGGGCCCCAACGTCTTCTTCGCTAAGTCTTGCTTGAACTGCATGATGGTCGTTGCCATCTTTGCCGGTTCTTCAGCTTGAACATCATGCTCTAGAATATGTTCAAGTACGTCTTGCTTAGCAGCCATATCCCATAATTCAACAAAATGTTTGGCAATATCTTGCTGCTCTTCCTCATCATCTCCGATCAGGTCTGCAAAGACAGCATGGACATTTCGCATATGATGCTGCACATCTTCCATCATACTCTGCCAGCTTGTATACCCCATCGCGACAGATAACTGCAGCTGTTCAATATCCGTTTCCGGTAGAGTTTGAGTTTGCTTATCTGCCATCGCTTGTAACAAGTTTTCCAAGCGACGTAAAAACTTATAAGCATCACGTAAGTGCTGAGTTTCAGAACAAGTAAGCTGCTCTAGATCCTCTATCGCATCTAAGGTCGAGAGCAAACCTCGTTGACGCAGGCTTGGCTCGCGTCCTCCTCTAATTAGCTGAAATACTTGCGCAATAAACTCTATTTCTCGGATTCCGCCGGCACCCAGCTTGATGTTATTGCTCAAGCCACGTCGGCGAACTTCACTGCTGATCATCGATTTCATTCGACGCAGTGATTGAATAGCACTGAAGTCGATATAACGACGGAAGACAAACGGACGTAACATCTGGCGTAGCTCTTGATACTCAGGGTACATTTCTCGCCCCATGACACGCGCTTTAATCATCGCGTAGCGTTCCCAGTCACGCCCTTGCTCTTGGTAGTAATCTTCTAGAGCAGCATAACTCATGACCAATGGTCCGCTGTCACCAAACGGACGCAAGCGCATATCGACGCGGTAGCAAAAACCATCAAAAGTCTGCTGGTCGAGGGCTTTAATAATGCGCTGACCTAGCCGAGTAAAGAACTGTGCATTAGCGATACTGCGGCGCGCGCCTTGTGTCTCACCGTTTTCTGGATAGGTAAAAATCAGGTCGATATCAGAGGAGAAGTTTAGCTCTCCACCGCCGAGTTTACCCATACCGATAATCAGCATCGGTTGAGCTTCACCTTGCTCATTAGTCGGAGTTCCCCACAGCTCACAACACTGCTTGTATTGCCATTGATAAGTCTCAAATATCATCGCCTCTGCAAGCTGCGATAAGTGCTCTAAACTCTCTTCCAGAGTCCAAGTTGCCGTAAAGTCGCGCCACGCTATATAGACCATCTCCCGATTACGAAATTGTCTCAATACACGATGACCTTGCATTTCATCACTGCTTTCACTAAGCAAGACAGAGAGTCGTTCACGATACTTTTCATGGCGAGAGTTCTCTTTCAACATTTCAGGCAGCAGTTTTTGCAACGTTTCATCTGTTTGAAGCGTATCACTGACAAACTTGCTCAGGCCCGCGACATAGCGCAGTTGCGCTCTCTGAGAGTCAGACCAATGACTCATCGACTCTACATTAGCTAGAGATTCAACAACGGATTGGGAAATTGGGGCAAGACTTTCTGGCAGTTGCATGATTCTTCCTTGTCTAGAAATACCAGTTAGGTGAACTGTAACTCTCTATTTATACCAATAAAAAACGCCCACTAGTAGAGAGTGGGCGTTTATTGCAATTAACTTGAGAAGCTAAACCTTAAACGAGGTGATCTTCTTGTCTAGCTCTTCTGCGTTTTGCTGCATTATCTCAGATGTTTCGAGCAATTCTGAAACAACAGTAACTGAAGCTTCGACCAGCTCTCGAACATTGGTAAGGTTCTGATTCATTTCCTCGGCCACACTGCTTTGTTGGCCCGCCGCAGTTGCAATCTGGAAGTTCATATCGTTGATTTGATTCACCTGACCAACAATACCATCTAATTCACTGCCCGCATTGGTCACAAGCTCAACGCCTTCAGCCGCTTCGACCACGCTTTTCTCCATCAACTCAACCGCTGAATTCGCGCTCGATTGAAGTTGAGTGATCATCTCTTGAATCTCTACAGTAGCTTGCTGAGTACGCTGTGCAAGGTTACGAACTTCGTCAGCAACAACAGCAAAACCGCGTCCAGCTTCACCGGCGCGAGCCGCCTCAATAGCCGCATTAAGAGCAAGTAAGTTAGTTTGCTCAGAAATTCCCTGGATCGTACCAACAACGCTGCCAATAGAATCAACGCTGTCCTCAACTTGATTTACTGCTTGAGCAGAAGCCGAGATGTCCTGTGATAGCTCGCTGATTTTAATGACTGTATCTTGAACAAATCGCTGACCTGTCGCCGCCTGGCCTGAAGCGCTTTCCGTTAGAGAAGAAGCGTTTTGAGCATGATCTGCCACCGTTTGAACCGTGGAAGTCATTTCGCTCATTGCCGTGGCAAGCTGATCAATCTCATGGAACTCTTCCTGTGCTGATTCTTTGGTTTCAGACATACTAAGCGTCATCACCTCAGTAAGACCAGCTAGCTCCTGAGAAGCACTCACTTGCAATGTGATCATTTCTTGCAGTTGAACACGAGTTTTTTCCAGCTCGCGAGCAACATCACCGTATTCATCTTTGCAATCCATCTCGATTGGCACAGACAAGTCTTTATCTGCCATTGTTTTGATTGAATCGCTTAAGTACTGCGTTTGACGTAGCATTACTCGTGCGGCAAACAGCAGCAACGCGACAAACACAACAATAAGTAAACCCGTTTGCCAAACGACTTGAACCAGATACGCTTCATAATGCTCTTGGGCAATTTGAGTGCTCTGGGTAGCCGCAAGAAGTGAGTCATAAAAGGTACTCGCATCCCACAGCTGTTTACCAATAATCAGTAGGGTACTAAATACCATCAGCATGACCATTTTAGGAACAAGTCGGATATCAGTGATTAACCGCTCCCATGGTTTAAATGCCATCTTGGTCATCGTTGCTTCTCCATTAAGTCTAATTTTGTATTTTTAGCGCATTATATTAGAGTGACTAGACTGAGCTACTTACCCTCCCCGATTGCGCCATATTATTTATTTCGAGCCTCGTATGAATAAAGATGATATCAAAGACGATACAAAACCGATGAGCTTGCTGTCACTAATCCTGTCATTCATGGCTTTATTTGTGATCTCGGGCTTGCTGTTTTTTCCTTTGCGCCCAGAAACTCGACAAGTCCTTATCGGCCTAGACTTTCTTATCTGTAGCATTTTTATTCTACAACTGGGTGTAGATTTGATCCGCTCGACAAATAGAATGCAATTTATGAAACGTCATTGGATCGACTTTCTGGCCAGCTTGCCAATGATCGAGCCGCTTCGCTATGCGAGGCTTTTTTCCATTCTACGAGTTATCTTAGTTATTCGCTCTAGCCGCAGTGTTATCAAACAGTTACTGAGAAATAAACATGAAACAACCTTAGCCTCAATTCTTCTATTAATGGTGATATTGCTGACAGCGGGCTCAAGCATGATGCTATTTATCGAAGGGCACTCACCCAATGCCAATATTAAGGATGGTGGCGATGCAATGTGGTGGGCGTTAGTAACGATCTCTACCGTTGGCTATGGTGATCACTACCCAGTCACGGATGGCGGAAGAATTCTCGCGGCGGGATTAATCATCTGTGGGGTAGGTTTGTTCGGTATGATTTCAGGTTTGGTGACTTCTATGATCACTTCACCATCCAAAGTGCAAACCTCTCGCTCTGAAAACAAAGAGCGTTTACTCATTGAATTAGTCGAAAAACAAGATGAGATTCTACGTCGCTTGGATAAGCTAGAACATCAAACAAAACGGGAGCCCTGAGGCTCCCATTTATCTTTCTTTAGTCTTGCCAATATGGCTCAGCTTCAATGCAGATGACACGAGTCTGCTCCATTGCATGCAAAATAGAGCTCTCTTGACGCGCTAACCATCGCTCTAGCTGCTCACGCTCTTCACCCGCGAGTTTGTCCACCAACTGGGACAGTGTTTTCAGCTTAAGTAGATCATCCGTACCATGCAGTAAATCGCTCCATGGTAAACGGAACCGGTCCCGCTCATCAAAGTCGTAGAGACTTGCAAAACTGACCCCTGTGTAAAGATTACGCATCAAACGATATTGCTGTTCGATGTAGTCTTCACTGTTTAAGTTCCGCTCCGGCGGGAATGCTTCCATAAGCTCTGCCCACGTGCGATCGAGCTGTTCAACCGAGAAATGTTCAACCGTCAATGCCATCTTATTGCGGGACTTATCATCTAAGAAAGGCTGCCAGCCGCGAGTCAAGATCCATCGACTAAGATCGAGCAGTAAGCCGGTATAACGAGCACTGTTGAGTAGTTCTAATAACTCTTCTCGACTTGGCAGCTGCTCTTGAATTTTCTTCAACTCACCAACTAAGAACTTGCGCGCATCCAGCTTACGCAGCGCATGGCCCTTATCATCGAGCAAGTCTTCAAGATAATCGTAATCGTTTAGCCACTCTAAACTCTGCTCTAGCCATTTTAACTCTTGGCGCAAAATCGCACTCGCTCGACGCGGAACAACTCCACCATAAACCGTCAAGACTTGACGAATAAAGCTGATAGAGCTTTTTATCTCGTGAAGTGCTTCTATTGACTCTCGCTCAGAATAAATCTGCTCATGGTAGTGCCAATGAGATAGCGCATGTTCAAGAGAGTTAATAAAGCAAGATTCAACACTATCGCGTTTGTCGGTCTTCACTAGAGAAAGAGCTTTGACCTCATCTCCTGTATAGCCCGTCGCCAATCGATATCCTTTCGCGGCTTTGCTTAAGTTACCTAAACGCATGCCTCCTTGCTCTGAGAAGCTGCGAGCCAATGTAAACAGCGCATCCGTCTGACCAGACTTAAGCTCCAGCTCCACTTCACAAATAGGATCTTCTTTGCCGTTGGCTTCCACTTTACCTTGGTCAAAGGCGACTTCTACTTGGCTACCATCAGGCATACCTATCAACCACTGCTCACGAGTAAAGTTAGTAGAGAAAAGAGGAACCAATTGCGCTTGAAGCGTCGCCACATCTTTTCCTGTAGGCCAGATGTCGTCAGGATGTAACGTTAAATCAGGGTCATTGCTGGTGTGTTCGGCATTATATTCAGGTCTTTGATGTAGACCTGCTACGACTCTCCCTGCCGTCTTTACTGTTTGGACAAATACATCGTCAAAACGACGGATTCGCATACCAATATCATGTTGACGCAACCAGTTATCTGGCGTGTCAAAGTAAGTATTGCCAAGCTCTCGACAGCTGTGCTGAAGTACTTTGGTTTCAGATATTTTTTGACGCAAAGTCTCTGAAAAATCAGGAGAAACAAAAAACTTCAGTTCTATCTCGGTTTCCATAGTTATACCTTTCAAAGCAGATAGAGACAGGATATTGCCAATTTTCTTACACGGCAAGAAAGAAATATCGCAGGAATGATGATCTAAAACAGTTTTAATGAGTGATTTAATGCGTTAACATGCGCGCCTTTATAGCCATCGCTCAACATTTCACCGTAACTGGTGTATGTTATTTTTAGGTTATATTAATTAGGTTGAATGACCATGCCAGTAAATACAATTATGGGGTTATTTGCAAAGTCCCCTATTAAGCCTTTGCAACGCCACGTCGTGTGCGTGAACGAATGTTGTTCTCACCTAGTTAACTTCTTTGAAGTCAGTTCAAAGGGTGATTGGGAGAAAGCGTCTGAGATTCGTGCACAAATCTCTCACCTAGAGAAAGAAGCCGACGTTTTAAAGCGCGAAATTCGTCTTAAACTTCCTCGCGGTTTGTTTATGCCTGTTGATCGTAGCGATATGCTGGAGCTACTGACACAGCAAGACAAACTAGCAAACCTAGCGAAAGACATTGCTGGTCGTGTTTACGGCCGTCAACTGACTATCCCTGGGCCTCTTCAAGAAAACTTCATTGCGTATGTTAAACGTTGTCTAGATGCAGCAAACCAAGCGCAAAAAGTAATCAATGAGCTCGATGAGTTATTGGAAACTGGATTTAAAGGTCGCGAAGTAACACTTGTGGCTGAAATGATCCACCAACTAGATGTAATCGAAGATGATACCGATGCGATGCAAATCCAACTTCGTCAACAATTGATGGAGATTGAGCAGGATATGAATCCTATCGATGTGATGTTCCTTTACAAAATTTTAGAGTGGGTAGGTGGCATAGCTGACCAAGCGCAACGTGTAGGCGCGCGTCTTGAGCTAATGTTGT
This sequence comes from Vibrio sp., assembly GCF_984391705.1. NCBI lineage: Bacteria > Pseudomonadati > Pseudomonadota > Gammaproteobacteria > Vibrionales > Vibrionaceae > Vibrio > Vibrio sp. Next base: position 15,663 of record NZ_CFHWOM010000053.1, read on the forward strand.
CTCGCTCATAAATCATAAGTTAACCAAATAACGAAGAGCATCTTAATTGCACTCCCCTTATAGGCGATAAATATTGACGCGCCGAAGGGGCTTTTTCGTGCCTAATTTGCTCCGCTTGTTATCAACAACTAGGTATTACGATGGATATCCTTGCGAACTACGGCACTGTCCTGATTATTATTGCAGCAGCTTTCGGTTTTCTGATGGCGATCGGTATTGGCGCGAATGATGTAGCCAATGCGATGGGTACATCAGTAGGTTCTAAAGCGTTAACCGTAAAACAAGCGATCATTATCGCAATGATCTTTGAATTTGCGGGTGCATACCTTGCAGGCGGTGAAGTAACCGACACTATCCGTAAAGGCGTAATCGAAACGTCACTCTTTGCTTCTCAACCAGATGTACTTGTCTACGGCATGATGTCTGCACTTTTAGCTGCAGGTACATGGCTACTACTTGCGTCTTACATGGGTTGGCCCGTATCAACGACACACTCAATCATCGGTGCAATCATCGGTTTTGCTTGTGTTTCTGTAGGTACAGAAGCGGTAGATTGGGGCTCAGTTCAAGGCATTGTAGGTAGTTGGATCATTACTCCTGTTATCTCTGGTTTCTTCGCTTACGTAATCTTTGTCAGTGCACAACGCCTTATCTTTGATACTGAAAAGCCACTATTCAATGCGAAACGTTTTGTTCCTGTGTACATGTTCATCACAACAATGGTGATCGCGCTGGTAACAATCAAGAAGGGCCTTAAACACGTAGGTCTGCACCTTTCGAATACAGAAGCATGGCTTTGGTCTGCTGGCGTATCTGCAATCATCATGGTGGGTGGCTACATCTACATCCAGAAGAAATTCGCTAGCCGCGAAGATGACCATGGTTTTGCCGGTGTAGAAGGTATCTTCAGCGTACTCATGGTTATCACAGCCTGTGCAATGGCATTTGCCCACGGTTCAAACGATGTAGCAAACGCGATCGGTCCACTTTCTGCTGTAGTATCAACAGTTGAACACATGGGTGAAATCACAGGTAAAAGCACGATTGCTTGGTGGATTCTACCTCTAGGTGGCTTTGGTATCGTGGTTGGCCTAGCAACCCTAGGTCACAAAGTAATGGCGACTGTTGGTACAGGCATTACTGAACTGACACCAAGCCGCGGTTTCGCAGCTCAGCTAGCAACAGCATGTACGGTTGTACTTGCATCAGGTACTGGTCTGCCAATCTCAACGACACAGACACTTGTAGGTGCGGTTCTAGGTGTAGGTTTTGCTCGTGGTATCGCAGCGCTAAACCTTGGCGTAGTCCGCAACATCGTTGCGTCTTGGATTGTGACTCTACCAGCAGGTGCTCTGCTGGCCGTTGTATTCTTCTATGGAATTCAAGCGATTTTCGTTTAATCAATCCGTCAGTGATGTGTTAACGCACTGTCATTATTGACTCAAATACACAGAAAGGGAGGCTTAGCCTCCCTTCTTTGTTGCAGTCGCCTAAGAAACTACTTACTATTTCGAGTTAGCAAGATATAGACAATAAGACTGTTAAAGGATTTATCGTGAAAAAACTGGTTTTCTTGGTTTTAGCTACTCTAGTGGCAGCTCCTGCTGCAATGGCTCAAGACCGATACATTGCGGATAAGCTTTTCACTTACATGCATTCAGGCCCCAATAACCAATACCGTATCATCGGTAGTATTGATGCTGGTGACAAAGTAAAGCTATTGTCCACTAACAGAGAAACAGGCTACAGCCAAATCCAAGATGACCGTGGACGCAAAGGTTGGGTAGAAAGCAAGTTCGTGACTAGCCAAGAAAGCATGGCTTTACGCCTGCCAAAACTGGAAAAAGAGCTCGCTGAAACAAAAGAGAAGCTGGCAAACGCTCGCTCAAGTTCCGATCAAGAAAAAGCAGGTCTAGTTGATTCATTAGAGACTCGTAATCGTCAAATTGCCGATCTAGAGCAAAGCTACAGCGACATGAGCCTACAGCTTTCTTCAGCGCAAGAAGAGGTTCGTAGCCTACGCGCTAAGCTGGACACTCAGAAAGATGACCTACTCCTTAAATACTTTATGTACGGTGGTGGTGTTGCTGGTTTAGGTTTACTGTTTGGTTTAATCCTGCCACATATCATTCCTCGTAAGAAACGCTCTCCATCAGGCTGGGCTTAACCAAACGTAAAAAGGTCGCTAACGCGACCTTTTTTGTTTTACCCCTGCCAATCATAAAGAGCGGGAATATCGATCAGCTCATCATCAAATCGAATTTGACAACCATTTTGCTCAATCTTCTCTAACTTAATACGATCAGTAATCCAGTCACCTTCGTTATATTCGGTGCCGTTAACTTTCACCCATCGCTTTGCCACATTACTAGAGTAAACATGGGTTTGAAAATTCAGTGCAGGTAATTTTCCTTGCCATTTATCTCCCTGCTGCGCCAGATTTGAAAGTTCAGTATTAGATTCACTCGCTGTCGCTTGATCTCCACCTAGGGCACTCTCAATTCGTAGAGCCAGTTCTGGCGATAATTCAGAAAGGTCTAAGTTGCCAAGTAATGACTCTTCTTGTGTCACAACTTCAGAGGGCTGAGAATCGACTTCATCTACCACAGGCTTCACTGAAGGTTCTTCAAGTTCAAGTGGATTATCGAGAGCGGTATCAGCCATCACTATTTCATAAGTTGGGGTCAAATCACCAAACTTAGGATAAGGCAGCTCTGAGTAGACAAATGGTGTCTCAACCTCTATCACTCTCGGTTGATTCGTTGTTAGCCACGATACAAGCTTATCTTGGTAACTGTCATAACTGCTGTAGAGTGCGGCTAACAAACCAGGCAATAACACTAGCGTAGCAACTGCTGACTTATTCGTTACAGAGGCCTTCTCGCCACCATGATGTTGAGAGTAATGTGGTGTTTTCTGCATCGCTTGATGGTGTTGCTCTGAGACGTCGAGCGCTTTTAGAACTTTAGACATTACGCCGATTCCTCATCTGTTTTGAGACTTGGCACATTTTCACGCACCATTTCTTCTAAACGCTGCAAAGTACGCTTTCCTGCAATACCATCTACCGACAAATTTTGCCAACGCTGGAACAGCTTCACCTTCTCTTCCAAATCCCGATCATATAGCTCACTGCTCGCTGATGGCTTACCAAGCAGAAGGGACAAATGATGGTCCAACAAACCAACGGGCTCTCCTTGCATCCCTGGTTTCAGAGAAACATTCCAATACCGACGCCAGATTCGACGGTATTCTCCAGGCCACATCTCCCCTAACCGATTGATAGGCAATTCAATACTATGCTCACCGATAAGTAAACGCGCATTTTGCTCATCCAAACTATATAGAACCCCATAACTCGACTTTCCATCTAACTGAAGAGTGAGTAGCACAGGGATGTTTTGATGACGCAATGATTCAATGTCACCATGAAATAATTGGCACCTAAACGCGCTTTCGTTCTCGCTCAAACACAGCCTATCAAGTACCGATGATTCAAATCCCCAGACTTGGAACAGAGTGGCAAGCCCTTGTTCCAGATTATTTGCCATCTCTAGTTGGGATTTCAATTCTAAGGGAAATACTTGTTTCGAAATAACGGTGGGCTCAATGACTGGATAATTCAGTTCAATTTGCTCATTGATAATATCGTCTACCAAAACCGGTGTATAGAGATAACTTCCGCCAGCAAGGACAACCCCAAAGCACGCTGCGACAGCATAGGTCAGATAAGAAGGCTTGCTTTTAGGCTGAGGTTTTGTCGCTTGGAAAGCCGTCTGAAAACTCATCACCTCCTGGCAGGCAAGTTGAACAGTCGCGTGGCTTGGCGATTTTTCTCCAATACTGTAAGCCTGCTTCAATGCAGCATCACATACTAAGTTAATCAAGCGGGGTATACCCATAGTTTGGCTGGCTATCAGTTTGTGTGCTTTGCTAGAAAACAGTGCAGCATCACCACCAGCAAACGTTAATCTATACTGGATGTAGCTCGCAGTCTCTCTGCTATCCAATGGTAATAAGTGATATCGCCCAGTGATTCTTTGAGCAAGCTGCCTAAGTTGAGGCATTTGCAATTTCTGCTGCAATTCTGGTTGACCAATCAACAACACCTTAAGCAGTTTTTGACTTTCCGTTTCAAGGTTCGTCAACAATCTAAGCTGCTCTAATACTTCCGCGGATAAATGCTGAGCTTCATCTATAACGAGTAACGTCTGTATCCCATTAGAATAACTGTCGAGTAGGAACTGATGAATACATTGGCTAAGCTGCTTAAGTGAAGCATCTTGCGGATAATCGAGCGCAAACTCGTCACAAATCGCTTCAAGCAATTCACTGTTAGAGAAGGTGGGGTTAAGAATCAGGCCGGCTTGAATGTTGTCATCTAACGCTCGAAGCATGGCTCGTGCGACCGTTGTTTTGCCCGTTCCGACCTCACCAGTCAACATGGCAAAACCACCTCCTTCACCAAGCCCAGCACTCAAGCGAGAAATCGCTTCTTTATGACGCTGGCTTTGAAAAAGAAAACGAGAATTCGGAACAATAGAAAAAGGCAGCTCCGTAAATCCAAAATGTTGCTTATACATACTTCTCGTCTCTGGGAATTTAGTGATAAGAAAAGTACCATTGCATGAATAAATAGCCAATGGCAATGTGAAGAAATGAGAGAGGGTTAAGTGCAAAGATACCTTGTAGGTGGAGCAGTTCGCGATCAACTGCTGAATATCGACGTTTATGATAGAGATTGGGTCGTCGTCGGTTCAACACCAGAACAGATGCTCGAACAAGGCTTTACTGCGGTTGGGAAAGATTTCCCAGTATTTCTTCACCCAACGACCAAAGAAGAACACGCACTCGCCCGTACTGAGCGAAAAATCGGTGCTGGTTATACGGGATTTGAATGCTACTTTGCACAGGATGTCACTCTCGAGGAAGATTTACTTCGCCGAGACCTAACGATTAACGCGATGGCGCAAGATCCAAACGGTCTCATTTTCGATCCCTACAACGGACAACGTGATCTCCAAGATCGTATTTTAAGGCATGTTTCAGAGGCATTTACCGAAGATCCTCTTCGCGTCCTCCGTGTTGCTCGCTTTGCCGCAAAATTGGCGCATTTAGGCTTTAATGTTGCAGCTGAAACCTTGGATTTGATGCGTGAGATCGCCGACTCTGGTGAGTTAACTCATCTCACCCCTGAGCGTGTGTGGCAGGAATGGCATAAGTCTCTGTCGACTCAAAGCCCACAGGTGTTTTTAAAAGTGCTGCGCGACTGTGGCGCCTTGAAGGTTGTCCTCCCAGAGCTTGATGCGCTGTTTGGTGTACCTCAACCGGAAAAGTGGCACCCTGAGATCGATACTGGTATTCACACCCTGTTGGTAGCTGAGCAAGCCGCCCTGTTAAGTAATTCCCTACCTGTGCGTTTTGCTGCTCAAGTGCATGATTTAGGCAAAGGCATTACACCTGAATCAGAATGGCCTAGCCATAAGATGCACTGTCATACTGGTCTTAAGCTAATCAAAAAGCTTTGTGAACGCGTGCGTATTCCCAACGAGTTTCGTGATTTAGCTTTAATGGTGTGCGAGCAGCACTCCAATATCCACCGAGCCTCTGAGCTTCGCCCTGAGACCAAACTCAAAGTACTTAATAAGTTCGATGTATGGCGTAAGCCGGAAAGGCTTGAAGAGATATTGTTGTCTTGTATGGCTGATAGTCGAGGCCGAACAGGCTTTGAGGATATCGAATACCCACAAAAATCTATATTTGAGAACGCATATCAAGCCGCCCTATCAGTGAACGTACAAGACATTATCAAAGATGGCTTTAAAGGCGAGGATATTCGCACAGAGATGGAAAAGCGCAGAGTTGAGGCTATTCGAGAGGCTTAAGGAGACTCCCTACTCTCTCCTGCATCGCTCTAAGGAATGACACAAACAAAAACGCCTCCGAAATCGGAGGCGTTTTTTTAAAGCTTTAAGCTAATAATTCAAACTATGAATTACTGACCTTTAACTTCTTTAAGACCGTTGTAAGGAGCTTTAGCACCTAGAGCTTCTTCGATACGGATAAGTTGGTTGTACTTAGCAACACGGTCAGAACGGCTCATAGAAC
>NZ_CFHWOM010000054.1:0-21729 GCF_984391705.1 Vibrio sp.
TTTTGGTATAAATCGCGCTTCAAATTTTCACCACTGCTCCGTATGCAGTGAAATGGAGAAATACTCGATGAGACTTGCTCATAAGCGCAAAGTGCAGATGAAACTGCAAAAGCGTATTAAAGCGACAGTTGCAAACGTGGCAGCGACAAAGAAAGCTAAGCCTGCAGTTGAGAAAAAAGTAGCTGTAGAGCCAGCAGCGGAGAAAGTTGTAGTAGCTAAAGCAACTGACGTTGCTCTAACGCCAAAACAGCAACAAGTTCTAGATATCGTTGTAGCAAATGCTGAAGGCATTAACCCTAAAGGCATCGGCCTAGAAGCAGGCCAAGAAGATGCTAAAGCAGCGTCTTGGGCTACAGGTGCTCTTAAAAAACTACTAGAAGAAAACCTAGTCGTTAAAGAGCAGCTAGCGGGCAACAAAGTTATCTACAAAGCCGTTTAATGACCGCTTAGCTAACCTAGTGCAGTTCATTAGGATTAATGCTTTAGAAGCCTCGACTTGTTCGAGGCTTTCTCTTTTATACACACTGATGAATATAAGTTGACTGTCAGTCACAATTATTACAATTTATCTACACGTCCCCTCGAAATTACTTACTACGTATTTTCTCTTTCTAAGTAATAAGCTTGCTTTGCTAATTTACTGAATCTTAATAGCTAAAAATTAAATGTCATTTAAGTACTACGTATATATACGTACTGCTTAAGTCGTACGTCATTTGATTGTGTTAATTAGTGTGCGTGTTCTCGCTGATTTCATCTTGCCTCGCCTTGTTCCAATCTGTATTCGAAACAGAAACTGCCTATAGAAGGTATGTCGGTTAACAAAGGACGTGAACATGAGTCTAATCAAACAATCATTGAAACGAGTGTTGAAAGGCACTGCGATGGCAGCTGCACTTGCTGTTATGGCAACATCGGCGAGCGCGGCTGAAAAAGTCTACCGCCTTAAGCTAGCTGAAACATGGGGACCAAACTTCCCAGTGTTCGGTGACGCAACTAAGAATATGGCCGCAATGGCAGAAAAAATGTCGAATGGTCGCCTACAGATTCGTATCGACTCTGCGAATAAGCATAAAGCACCACTTGGTATCTTTGATATGGTGAAATCAGGTCAGTACGACTTGGGACACTCTGGTTCGTATTACTGGAAAGGCAAAGTACCAAATACGCTTTACTTTACCTCTATGCCTTTTGGTATGACGCCTTCTGAACAATATGCGTGGTTCTATCACGGTGGTGGTATGGAACTGATGGAGCAAGTTTATTCTCCGCACAACCTACTGTCTTTCCCTGGTGGTAACACTGATATCCAAATGGGTGGTTGGTTCCAAAAAGAGATCAACTCTGTAGAGGACCTACAAGGTCTTAAGATGCGTATTCCTGGTTTTGCTGGTGAAATTCTTGCTGAGTTAGGCGCTAAGCCAACGAACATTGCACCTGGTGAACTATACACCTCGTTAGAGCGTCGTACTATCGATGCGCTAGAGTGGGTAGGCCCGTCTCTAGACTTACGCATGGGTTTCCACAAAATCGCTCCATACTACTACACAGGTTGGCATGAGCCAGGTTCAGAGCTTCAGTTCCTAGTGAACAAGCGAGTTTGGGAGCGTCTACCAGAAGATCTACAAGAGATCCTACGCGTTGCAATGCGTACGGCAGCTTATGACATGTACACGCAAGCAACGCATGAAAGTGGTAAGAACTGGGTATCGATGAAGGCTGAGTACCCAGATGTACAGGTAAAAGATTTCCCACCGGCAGTTATGCAAGCTTTGCGTGAAGCCAACGATCGTCTGCTTGCTAAACATGCTGAAAAAGATGAGCTAGCGAAAGAGATTCAGAAGTCTCAAGCGGATTATCTAAAACAAGTACGTTCGTGGACGGACATTTCTCACCGCGCGTATCTAAACAGCCAAGCACAATAAATATAACTATATAAACAATTGCAGGTGACACTGTCACCTGAAATGGAAGCCTAAGAAAAATATAACTAAATGCGCCATAACTTCGGTTAATGGCGCTCTTTTAAAGTTCCATGGAGTAGGGAATGAGAAGTCTGATTTATATCGAGCGCCTTTTTAATCGTTTTGGCGATTTCCTAGGCTGGCTATCGAGCGTGTTGTTTATCTTACTACTCGCGAATGTTGTATACGATGTTGTAATGCGATATGTCTTTAACGATGTGTCCATTGCTTTCCAAGAAATGGAGTGGCACTTATTCTCAGCAGTATTTCTACTCGGAGTACCATACGCAATTAAAGCTGGTGGGCATGTTCGAGTTGACCTTTTTTATGAGCGTTTATCTCATAAGGCTCAAGCCATCATTGACCTGTTAGGCACACTCTTTTTCCTATTTCCTTTTTGTCTGCTTGTTGCATGGTATGGCGTTGATTTTGCAAAAGAAAGTTACGCATTAGGTGAAACGTCGGGTGACCCGGGCGGTTTACCATATCGCTGGATTATTAAGGCGATGATTCCTCTATCATTCTTCTTTATGGCCGTGAGTGGCGTGGGTTTGTTACTTCATTCGATCAATAAGATCGTCAACCCGCATCTTCTTTACCAGTCTAATCAACCACAGAAGTAGGAGAGTCAATCATGGTCGGTATTGTAATGTTTTTTGTTGCCTTGTTTGCTCTGCTACTTGGCTTCCCTGTCGCGTTTACCTTTGGGGGTATAGCGTTAATTTTTGGTGTTTGGGCAGAAGGTTGGGAGATGTTCGCCTTCATGCCGTATCGTATTCAGTCGATAATGGAAAACACGGTTCTTATGGCCGTTCCACTTTTTGTTTTCATGGGTTTAGTTCTGCAAAAGACACGTCTTGCAGAGCAGTTACTGGAATCAATGGGCAAACTGTTTGGTGGGGTTCGCGGCGGTATCGCTATTTCGACTGTTTTGGTTGGAGCCTTACTTGCGGCCTCTACAGGTGTTGTCGGAGCCTCAGTTGTAGCTATGGGTCTTATCTCATTACCTGTCATGCTTAAGTACAACTACGATAAAGGGTTAGCGTGTGGCACCATTTGCGCCTCTGGCACATTAGGTCAAATCATTCCTCCCTCTATTGTTTTAATCCTTTTGGGTGATGTACTTGGCGTACCGGTGGGCGACCTTTTCCAAGCGGCGATTTGGCCAGGTTTAGTTTTGGTGGGTGCCTATGTTCTATACATCCTCATTTACGCCAAGATGAACCCTGAAGCTGCGCAGCCGATTCCAAGTGACGGCACAATGGATCGCAAACAAGAGGTGATTACTGCGCTTAAAGCTGTGATCCCACCATTGGCGCTGATTGTTGTCGTACTAGGTTCAATTTTCGCTGGCGTAGCAACGCCAACAGAATCAGCAGCTCTTGGTGGTGCTGGTGCTATTGTACTGGCTATTTTGTACCGTCAGTTTAGTTGGTCGATGGTCTACGACGCAGCCAAGGAAACGGTAAAAGTGACAGCAATGGTGTTTGCTATCCTGCTTGGTGCAACAGCGTTTTCGATGGCGTTCACCTACACAGGTGGTGACTATTTGGTTGAAGAATGGATGCTTAACATTCCTGGCGAAAAATGGGGCTTTTTGATCATCACAATGCTCGTGATTCTCGTTCTTGGCTTCTTCATAGACTTCGTAGAAATCTGTTTCATTATTGTTCCAATCTTGGCACCAGTTGCTGAAATATTAGGCATTAATATGACTTGGTTTGCGATTCTGATTGCCATGAACTTGCAAACCTCTTTCCTAACTCCACCATTTGGTTTTAGCTTGTTCTATCTAAAAGGCGTGGCGCCGAAAGGTGTTACTACGCAAGATATCTACCGAGGGGTTATGCCATTTATCGGTATTCAGATACTCGTGCTCGCTAGTTTATTGGTTTTCCCAGAGTTTTACGGAATGTGACCGCGTAGTTACAGATAATTAACAATCATTGTTATAGTAAAGCCGCTTGCTAAAAGTAAGCGGCTTTCGTTGTATTAAGGGGAATGGAATGCCTCTCCAAGCTAAACTAATTTTGCTCAGCTTATTACCTTTGTTGTTGGTAACGGCAATCACGAGCTGGATTTCTATCTATCAAGCTCAAACTCTTGGTGAGAAAGAGGTAGAGCTGTTTCGAGCTGGTTTGATCAAGTCTAAAGAGACTGCATTGAAAGATAGCGTTGATCTCGCGTTTGATGCTATCTCGCATATCTACAACGATCCCAATTTACCCGAAGATATAGCGAAGCAAGAAGTTAAAGCGATCATAAACAAGCTGAGTTATGGAACAGACGGTTACTTCTTCGCTTATGACGAAAATGGCGTCAATCTCGTCCATCCCATTATTCCAGAGTTAGTCGGACAAAACCTGATTGATATTCAAGATGAAAATGGTGACTTCTTAATTGAGGAGTTGTTACGTCAAGCAAGGTTAGGTGGTGGGTTCCACCAATACCTGTGGCAAAAGCCTTCATCTGGTGAAAGTGTCCCTAAACTTAGTTATGCCGCGTGGCTGGATAAATGGAATTGGATGATTGGCACAGGCTTGTACATCGAAGATATCACCGAAGAAGTGGCTCGTTTGCAGTCCGAAATCAATAACAATATCGAAACGACTTTCTTTACTGTCATTGTTATCGTCATTATCACTGTGGCAGTCATCGTCGTTATTACACTAGCGGTTAATTTGCATGAGCATCGACTGGCAGATCGAAGCTTAAAAGAGCTAGCGCATAAAACCGTCATGTTCCAAGAAGATGAGAAAAAGCATCTAGCCAGAGAGCTGCACGACGGGATTAATCAGTTACTCGTTTCAAGCAAATGCCATCTTGAGTTGTTGGGAAGTAAAATAGACCAACCTGATTTAAAACAGCACTTGGCAAAGTCACAACATTCTCTAATGACTGCAATTAACGAAGTTAGGCATATTTCCCACCAGTTACGCCCAAGCGCACTCGATGACATTGGACTTGAAGCCGCGATGAACAGCTTACTGCAAGACTTTAAAGCACATTCGGGTGTGGAGATAGAGTCATCATTGATGACGGAGCCAGGGCGTTTAAAGTCGGAAGTAGCGACGACCTTATACCGTGTTGCTCAAGAATCTTTGACGAACATCGAAAAACACTCCCAAGCTAATAAGGTAAGCGTGATTTTGCAGCAGATGGGCAATATGTTACAGCTGATAATCCGTGACGATGGTGTTGGGTTCGATGTTCAAGCGTCGTTAAGAAAATCGGGGATAGGTTTACGTAATATGCGTGAGCGGGTTGAATTTATTGGCGGCGATTTTGAGATTGAAAGTGAACCGGGCTTCGGAACTGAAATTACTGTGTTATTGGAATTAGATGGATTGGTTTATGGGTGACGTTATCAAAGTGGTGATCGTTGATGACCATCAGGTTGTACTCGATGGCTTTATTGCTCGGTTAAAAATTGAGCCTGAGATCGAGGTGATTGGTACCGCCAGTAATGGAATGGAAGCGGTGGATAAGGTCAGGCAACTGAGCCCTGACGTAGTGCTGATGGACGTTAGTATGCCGATCATGAATGGTATCGAAGCAACCAGTATGATTCGCGAAGAAAATCCAGATGCTAAGGTTTTAATGCTCACCATGCACGATAACCGTGAGTACATTATGAAAGTGATGCAAGTCGGCGCTGTGGGTTATATGTTGAAGGAAATTAGCGCAGAGAAAATGGTTCAAGCAATTAAAACGGTGAATCAAGGTTCAACCTATTTCTGTGAGTCGGTGACCCAAACGCTATTCTCTCAAGAGGTCGTGCCTGCTAGCCAGAAACCTAATCCTCTAAGCCGCAGAGAAGAAGCGGTGTTAAAACTGGTTGCTCAGGGCCACAGCAGCAAGAAAGTCGCTTCTATGTTGAACATCAGTTATCGCACTGTTGAAACGCATCGGCAAAATATCAAACATAAACTCGATTTACATAGCACTGCCGAGCTAGCGAAATACGCTGTCGAACGGGGTTTAGTAGACTAGGTTGCCGCTGTCGGTTACTATTCTTTTGAATTAATTATCTCGAACGAACAATGACTTACCCAAAGAATAACCACCAACATTACCACGCGCATGTCTATTTCGAGCGTGAAAACAGTGATTTTGCTTACGGGATCCGTGAGCACGCTTCGCAAGTGATGGGTCTAGTGGTCGGTAACTTTAACAAAAAACTTGTTGGTCCCCATCTCCATTGGAGCTTTTCTATTGATTTTAGTCACATGGAGTTTGACGCTGTGATTGAGTGGTTAGAAGAGGCCCGTCAAGATCTGTCGGTGTTGATTCACGCTGTGACGGATAATGAATACAAAGATCATACGGAATATGCGTCTTGGCTGGGACAGCCTCTTCCATTAAAACTGTCGATCTTTGAGTCTTAATTAACATTTCTTTTCTTAACGACAAATAACCTAAATTGCCCAGACTGGCATTATGCCTGTATAAGGCGTCCTCTGATTTTTTTCATTGGACAACAACTGCCATGAACAAGCTTATCGACGCATTATTTACCCAAGGTTACTACGTTTGGGATGATTTCTTATCTGCAGATGAGGTGGTCGAGCTAAGGGACTGTATTCCAGAAGATTGGAAAAAAGCACGCATCGGTCGTAACGACGAAGTAACTCGCGAATCTTCAATTCGTAGTGATAAGATTCAATGGCTTAAGCCTGAGATGGGGCATTCGGTTGCGAGTTTCTTGGACAAGATGGAGCAAATTCGTCTGGAAGCAAACCGTCATTTCTTCTTAGGGCTATTTGAGTATGAAGCACATTTTGCCAAATACGAAAAAGGTGACTTTTACCAAAAGCACCTTGATTGCTTTCAGGGTAACGAGAACCGTCGTTTAACGACAGTTTTTTATATGAATGAAGAGTGGAGCGAGGAAGACGCTGGAGAGTTGGTTGTTTACGATTTAGATGATAATCAGATCGAGAAATTGCCGCCGAAGTCTGGCCGTCTGTTTGTGTTCTTCTCTGAGCAATTTCCACATGAAGTCTTACCAACAAACACTGAGAGATATAGCATTGCTGGTTGGTTTAGAGTTAACGGTGTAAAAGACAACCAGCTCGATATCGCACACTAATATTTCTTCGTAGAAAGGTCGTATATGGCGACCTTTCTTTATCTCTTTCTAGAAGCAGAAGTGACAGTTTTCTTCAGTCAAGCCTGCACGTCCTTGGCGACTCGCAATATGCTTTTTGCCTTCTTTCATTCCCATTTCGTAACCTTGATTCAAGACGCTACGTTTCATCGTTAAACGCTTAACGTTAAAGCTCTCATCAGGAGCGATAACACGGACGGTGACATTTTCCGGTGGATTGCGAATAAACTCCAATGAATGGTTGTAAGTAATGGCTCGTTCAGCCATCGCCTTGGCAATCATCGGGTGTTTGGCTAGCAGTTTTTCCATTAACCATGAGTGACGAGCGGTCGGCATTTGGTAGCTGAGTGGGTGAGAAAGCACTACGGTTATCTCACTTGCACCTCGTCGATATGCTTCGATAACGGGAATCGAATCAGCTACGCCACCATCGGTATAACAACCTCCAGAAAAACAGGGTGTTTGTCTGTATGCGATCGGTAGTGCGCTGGTTGCTTCAAGTACGGATTCAAGATTGTGCCTGTTAACTTGATAGTAGTCAGCATTCCCTGTTTCAATATTGGTCGCCGTTGCTAACAGTGGGATGTTAGAAAACAGTGTTTGTTCATCTAAAGGGAAGCGGCGATTGGACTCTGATACTAGCCATTTTACGTCAACCAAATTGCCGCCTTTGATGAATCGTTTAGGATTAAAAAAGGTTTTGTCGGTCGCTAATTGTGTAATCACCTTCTTGCTTCTATGTCGCTGTTTCGATAAGTATCCGACCAAGTTAGACGCTCCAGCAGAAACACCAATGGCAAAATCAAACGGGTAGTAGCTATTTTCGATAAAGCTATCTAGAACGCCAGCAGCAAAAATGCCCCGCATTGCGCCACCTTCTACAACTAAAGCTTTCATAATCTCAATCTAATCAGTGTTAAGTATTAAAATAATAACTTTCTGTTACATCCCGGGCTAATTGACTCTACCCATTATTGAAATAGGTAAAACCTAATGGAGGTCGGTTAGGGATTAGTTAAACTGTATTTATAAACAGTATTGTTTGACCTTCTTCGGATATTAACTATACTGTATGTATGAACAGTTAAGGAGGTGGCATATGATCTGGGAAACCATTGAAAGAGTAAACCGCCTGCGCCAACAGGCGCTATCGGATCCCGAATTTGTTCAATCTGCAAAGGCTCATGAGCAAGCTATTCGTCATCAAGAAAGCTATGAGTCCGAAAAAAGTAAGCGTAGTAGCAAGACGAAAGAGCGGTCCTTAGCCGATATCTATAAACAAACCGAATTTGCAGCTCGACCAGATGAGCGTCAGCATTAATTACTTTTAAAATGAAGAGCAGCTTTTCGCTGCTCTTTTTGAGCTGGCAAAAAAAAGACCACTTCGCATCTTCACTCCTAATAATGAGAGAGGACGAAAAGCGGTCGCACCACAGGAAGTAATGGATACCAGTTGCTTTTGGAGCAGTACATTGAGTGTAGCCGATCCCCCGCTAAGCGAGGATGATTTTACCCTTGAGTGCATAAAAGTCGTTAAATTGAGGATAAATACTCACTAATTCTGTGAGATGATTGTTTTTAATAATGTTGCGTTATGTTTATTTGTTGGTGAATTATTCCATTTAATTCCTGTTTGTTGGGGTTTATGTGTTTATTTTGTTTCGCCTAATAGAGTGAAAATAATATAATGCGTCGACAGAATTGATCGGCAACAATGAAAGTTCGCTTTTATCCTCTATCTATGCGATATCGCTCACAACTGATCTGCCTCTCGGTTCTTTTTGGGCGTAAAATACGCCTTCCGAAAAATTGAAACCTGTTCCCCCGGATAACTAAATGGATAACAAACTCGGCTTAAGTTCACTAACGGCGATAGTCATTGGCTCAATGATCGGCGCTGGTGTTTTCAGTTTGCCTCAAAATATGGCTTCGGTAGCCAGTCCAGCAGCAGTAATGATTGGTTGGACGATCACCGGTATCGGGATGATCTTTTTAGCCTTGTCGTTTCAGAAGCTAGCCTTTCATCGTCCTAACGTAGACAGTGGTGTGTTTGGCTACGCGAAAGAAGGGTTTGGTGATTTTGTCGGGTTTTGTTCTGCTTGGGGGTATTGGCTAAGTGCAATGCTGGCCAATGTCTCCTATTTGGTCATCGTTTTTAGTACCTTGGGCATGTTATTTGATACGCCCGACTCAGTGATTTTTGGGCAAGGTAATACCTGGGTCTCTGTCGTTGGAGCGTCGTGCCTTTTGTGGATGGTTCATGCTTTGGTACTGCGTGGTGTCCAGACCGCGGCATTGATCAATATGGTCACCACCTACGCTAAGTTAGTTCCCTTGTTGATATTTGTACTGTGTGCATTTTTTGCATTTAGCTGGGATACGTTTACGTTAGACTTCACTGGTGTTCACTTTGGTGAGCAGCATGATTTGTTGGCGCAAGTAAAAGGCACCATGTTGGTGACAGTATGGGTTTTCATTGGTATTGAAGGTGCAGTTGTGGTCTCAAGTCGTGCTCGAAATCGCAAAGATATCGGACGAGCAACGATTCTAGGCTTGCTTACGGCTTTAGCTATTTATGTATTTGTTACCTTGCTTTCAATGGGCGTAATAAAGCCGACGGAACTAGCAACTTATCACAACCCCTCAATGGCGACAGTTCTCACCCAAATTCTGGGCCCTTGGGGTCAATACATCATCAGCGTCGGTTTATTGATTTCAGTGTGCGGTGCCTTTCTGAGTTGGACAGTATTGGCATCGGAAGCACCATATCTTTGTGCAAAAGAGAAGATGTTCCCGTCTAGTTATGGAAAATTAAATCAGGCGGGGAGTCCTGTAAAACCTTTAACTTTGACTAATGTATGGATCCAGATTTCTCTGATCGCAGTTATGTTCGCGGGTAGTACATATGACACATTGCTAATTATCGCCTCAGAAATGATTTTGGTGCCTTACTTTTTAGTAGGGGCTTTTGTACTGAAAATTGCGATTGAAGAAAAAAATCGTGGCTCGCTTCTGTTTATCGGATTGGGTGCAACGTTATATGGTCTCTGGTTACTTTACGCATCAGGACTGAACTACTTACTCTTATCTGCGGTTCTCTATCTGCCGGGATTGTACTTTTATATTCAAGCTAAACGAGAACAAGGTATTGATCCATTTAAAGGAAAAGAGAAGCTGGGGGCATGTGCTCTTAGTGCGGTAGCGCTTCTCGCCGTAGGGATGATGTCGCAAGGTATGCTTAGTATTAGTTGATAGATACAAAAAATCCCCGAGAGGGGATTTTTGCTATTGAGATCTGTGTAACTTATATCGCGAACGCATAGTTTCTAATACGGTGAAGAGTAAACCAGCCCATATGAAGCTAAAGCTAACGAGCTTAACATCGTCAAATATCTCTCCAAACAAGAATATAGCGATAAAAAACTGAATCGACGGCTCTATGTATTGCATAAGACCAACGGTCGACATGGTCGTCAATCTGATTGCTATTGAATAGAAAACCAGTGGGATCAGTGTGGCTGGTGCTGCTCCAAAATATAGCGCAAACGTATCCCAGCCTTGATGAAGAGATTCGGTTCCTATCGTGCTTTCTTTGTAGAGAAGGTAACCTAGAGCAATAGGTAACATCACGACAGCTTCCATAAACAGGCAAGTACTCCAGTCGTAACGAATTTTCTTTTTACACCAACCGTACAGAGTGAAAAAGATAGCCATCATGAGCGCGATAACAGGTACTTGGCCATATTGAACTACTTGATAGCTCAAACCGATAGCGGCGAGAAAAAGTGCTACCTTTTTGCCAGATGAGAGCGTTTCACCTAATACAAACACACCAAGTGCACTCATCATTAGAGGGCTAATAAAGAATCCTAAACTGGCATCGATAACGCGATCATTAGTTAGAGCCCAGATGAATGCAGTCCAAGATATCGACATCATCAAACTGCCAATAAAGGTAAGTTTTAGCGAATATTTGTCAGCCCAGATGGTCCGCCATTTTGGCCATGTTTTTGTGACCGCAAGCACGATAATGAGCCCGCACGGGATAGAAGCTAATAGCCGTACTGCCAATAGCTCATCCATCGCGGCATTGGGCAAAAACCGGTAGTAGAGGGGTAGAATTCCCCACAAAAAGAAAGAGATAGCGGCCATCCAATTGCCTAAACGTTGCTCAGACATACTGATACTCATCGGGTGAAAACTGAGCGGAATTTACGACGTAGTCCAATAAAAGTAAAGAAAATTATCAATCACATAAAACATTTAAATATCAGTTACTTAAAAGTCATTCAGAAACGTAGAATGAGGCATTGATGCTATTTATCTAAAGTTATCGTTGATATTGCCGATACGCATGTATAATAGAGGAATTAGAGAACCAGACACAGTATGGCTAGAAAACTGTCAGCTATACTATTACGTAACTGGATACTTATGGTTAAAAGGAGCCTGATCATGAGTGGTGCTGAGCAAAAGCGTCAATTTTATCGTCTTAAATACCCGCGGCGCGGTAGACCGAGCGTGCGCTTTTCTAAAGAACTATTCCATGTTAGTGAAGTCTCAGAAGGTGGGATTCGCATTATCGTTAACGGTTTCTCTAACCTCTACAAGGGCTTGAGCATGAAGGGTGTTCTTTCTCTTCACAATGACTGTGAAGTTGACATCGAGGGCTCGGTACTTCGTTTTGATGATCAGGAAGTGATCGTACAGCTTCGCAAAGGGCCTTCATTTAAAAATATGGTGGAAGAGCAACGCCATATTCGAAACGCTTTTCCAAGGCATTTTGAATTACTTAAAATGCATGCAGCATAAAAAGAAACGGGGCGAAAGCCCCGTTTTTGTTTAGTTGAGTTTGTAATTAAACTTTGAATTGTGCCACCAAGTTGTCTAGCGTTTCGCATTGAGTAGAGAGAGACATACATGCATTCTCAGCGCTACTTACCATCTCAACCATGTGATTGCTGTTATCTAATATACGCACCACGTTGTTATTGACCTCCTCGCTGACACTGTTTTGCTGACTTGCCGCCGTCGCAATATGCGTGTTCATTTCATTCATTAGTGAGATAGAGGCCATGATTTCTTTTAGTGACTCTGATGCACTACCAGCGCTGCCAATGGTTTGTTGGCCACTTTCTTTACTGGCTTCCATAACCGAAACGGCTTGACGTGCACCTTCCTGTAGCTTCTCAATCATAGCCTGGATCTCGCCAGTGCTTTCTTGTGTGCGGCTAGCAAGAGAGCGAACTTCATCTGCTACTACAGCAAAGCCGCGACCTTGCTCACCAGCACGTGCAGCTTCAATGGCCGCATTAAGCGCAAGAAGGTTTGTTTGATCTGCAATTCCGCGGATAACATCAAGAATAGATGCAATGTTGCCAACGTCCGCATCAAGATCGTGAATTACTTGGCTAGCGTTATCGATTTCATTGGCTAGCGTTTCTATAGAACCAACAGTAGAAGATAAAATCTGATCGGTGTTGTTTGCTTCGCCATTCGCTTTGGTACTCGCATGTGCGGCTTCTTCTGCGTTGGATGCAACAGTTTGACTCGTTGCTTGCATTTCGTTTACCGCGGTTGCCACCATTTCACTCTCTTGCTGCTGCTGGCCAGAGAACTCAGCGACGGTTTGTGTAAGCGATTTAATGTTTTCCATTTCCGCTCGAACGGCATTAGAGGAAACAATCACTTGTTCTACTGTGGAGTGAATGCGGCTTACAAATAAGTTAAAGCCCTCCGCTAATTTGCCTAACTCATCGTTACTTGTGACTTCGATACGTTTGGACAAGTCTCCGTCACCGCTTGCGATATCTTGCATCGCTAATCCGATGTCATTAATTGGTTTTAAAACTAAGCGTCGTGAAATCCAAAAAGAGAGAGCCACCAATACGACTGCGATGACCGCGCCAAACTCTAAGACAAACTTGCTGTAAGAAATTGAGTCAGAGACTTGTTCCCTTAGATCGAGTTGAACTTCTTCAATGATGGAGCGAATAGAGCGAAGGTTAGTTCTGATTATTTGAAATTCAGCATCAAATTGCGTTTTGTTTTGCTCGTAATATTCAACAGCATTGCGAGCATCAGAAAACATAGGTTCATAAAGCGCAATCCATGCATTCGTTGCTTTGGTTAACTCATCAGCCACTCGGAGTTGGCTTTGAGGCAGGTAGCCTTTACTGACAAGGTCACGAACTTGACTTAGACGAGGCTCCGCTTTGTACGCATTGTCTTTAAACTCAGCAATGTTGTAATCGATGTCTTGCTGATTTTTTGCCAACATAACGCCTTGAGCAGCTGTAATCACTTGATAAAGATCACGATAACCATCTTCGAGGCTATCCATTACCGGCTGTACATCTTCATTGAGTTTCTGGTTTAGGTACTCTTGCTGGTTTGCTTGAAGTACGTTGACTAAGGTGATAATCGCGATGATGACCGCCAATAGCACAATAGGGAGGGCTAATTTGTGCTTGATGGTAAGTCTGCTAAGCATAGTGTTATCCTAACTATTTGATATGAATCAATAAAAAGCAATTATTGAAATTAGTTGCTTAATAAAGGATGCAATATGAAACTACGAATATCAAGTAAACAGTATGCTAATCCTCAATTAAAAAAGCCTATTTACATGAAGTTGGTCGCATTTCAATAACCTATATACATACCGTTAACAATTTTGCTTGAGTGCAAAATGTACGAAACGTTTGCGTCATGGGTAAGGTACAAAACTGTGATATGGATCTTTTATTTCAACTAGTTATATTCGTGCAACTTATGGTTTCATGTCGCGGTAATCAAAGTTTATAAATTTTGATTCATATTGAGGTTATCTTTAACGATTCTGAATGAGAGTGAATTGATGGACGCGAAACAGGTGGTGTTGTCTTACTGGCACGCTATGGAGTCGAATGATTTTTCGGCGGCTAGCTTATGGCTTAGTGAAGACTTCGAATGCCATTGGCCCCAGTCAGATGAGTTGATTAGAGGACGAAAGAACTTCGTTGCATTAAACAGCGCTTACCCAACTGAGGGAAGATGGCGGTTTACAATTAACTCGATTGTGGCTGAGGGTGAAAGAGTCGTAACAGATGTTTCGGTAACCGATGGTAGCCGAATGGATAGGGCGATCACCTTTCATACTGTTAGCGAAAACCTCATTAGCAAACAAACAGAGTATTGGCCTGAGAACTACCCTGCGCCGGCATGGCGAGAGCAGTGGGTCGAGAAAGCATAATCTCGGGGGGATGTAAGAGTGGCACTTTTTACTCGATTTATTTTTGACGTTTTAACTAGTAAAAGGTAACACCATGTACAAGCAGAGTGATTTTGATATCGATGCTATTGAGTTTCGCTTTAAGAAAGATGCGTACCCAATTAAGCGCATCCATGATGTTAGAGTAAAACGTTTAAGTTTGCTCGACAATCTAGGACAGATTGTGTTTTGGATTGCGCTCTTTTCTGGCGCATTGTGGTTAGCTATTCCAGATATCAAAACCGCGCCAACTTGGTTGCAAATTACAACGGGGTGTTTAACAGCGTTAGGCTTCGCTTTCGCAATGTTTCGATGCTCTCGTTACGCGCTACAAGTTGAGTTTAGGCATGTAGATGAAACTGGATTACAGTGGGTTAATGTGGCAAAGACATTTTCTCATCAAGATGCAGATTTGTTTGCAGCGCAAGCCGAAACTCTGAAAGCGCGACTGTAAATCTCACCAAACAAAATAGCCTCATTTGAGGCTATTTTTTTATCCGCTGCCGTGTCCTGTCTTTTGCTCTCAACATCAGTAAAAAGCGGAATGCATGGCAGAGTATTTTTCTCTTTTTCTAAATTCTTATGAGCGTAAAGTGTTTGGAATAAACTAGTGGAGAGGTAGTTATGTCCGAGTTTGAGAAAATGATGTCAGGCCAAGTGTTTGATGGGGCGGCGAAAGAAATAGATGACGTCAGAAGCCGAACCAAAGAAGTGTTACGTCAATTCAATGCTTGCACTGACAGCAAAGAGCATGATTCTTTACAGAAAGATTTGTTTGGCCGAGTAGGTCGTAGTCATATTCAAAGCCCATTTCATTGTGAATTTGGTGCCACGATTGAAATAGGTGATGATACTTTCATCAATATGAATGTGGTCATGCTAGATGGAGCTAAAATCCGTATTGGTAACAACGTATTAATTGGACCAAGTGTACAGTTCTATACCGCGTCACATTCGCTCGATTATTTGAGCCGAAGAAACTGGGAGACGTTTTGTTATCCAATTACGGTGGGAGACGATGTTTGGATTGGTGGTAACAGTGTTATTAATCAAGGTGTCACAATAGGTGAACGATCAGTCATCGCTGCAAACTCAGTGGTTAATAGTGATGTACCAAGTGATTGTCTATATGGTGGAACACCAGCAAGACTTATTCGCCGGCTTGATGAAAATGTGAACTAACGGTTATTTATTGATAAATGAATTTATAAAATGCTTAAGGGTTGTGAAATAGAGCGTTAGAGGCGCTTGTTTATTGTCATTAGTTTCGTGATTATGTGTTCGCATTATCCATTCAGTTCACTTATTGAATTTGTCTAAGCCGTTTTAGCGCAAGTATTGTTGCTAAATAGTACTAATGAGAAAGCAACATGACCTCCAAAAAAGTATGGGTAGTAAGTAGCCTCCTAGTTGTGCTGCTTCTATTTGTATACCGTCCAGATCGAACAGAGTTAGAACTTAGCCAACTTGATTTACCTCACTGTGAAATGAATCAAAAATTGCAAACTCAGGTGACTTTTTACGTCGATCACGCTATCAGTAACCCCAAACTGGAAACTAATCTTAAAGATGCCATTGAATATGGAAATCAGGTATTACGAAACTCCTGTATACCAATGGAGCGGATGTTAAAAACTATCGAGTATGTGGATTTCAAACTTTCTGGCGGGGAAGATGAGTATGTCATTCACAGTCGATTAGAAAAAGCAGTCGGTGAGGGCCGAATAAGCCAACATCGAGCACATCCAACAGATTATTACGTTGTTGTGTTAAAAGATGAGCGTAGTGTGTTTGATGATGGCACTACGGGTATTGCTGATATAACCAATAATAACGGTAACAATGCGCTGATCTCGGACCGAGCCTCTATCCACGTACTTGAGCACGAGCTTGGTCATATCGCTTGGGCTCAGCATAAAGATACTTGGCCATTTCCAAGCCTTGAGAGCTCGATAAAACTGGCTGTCGATGAGCATCTCCATTTTAAACTCAAACGTTATGCGCGAGCATTCACATGTACAAATGCGGGTACCGTAATGAGTTACGAAGAGCGTATTTTACCCATTTACTCTAGCCCCGAGATCCGCTATCGAGGCAAAGCTTGCGGAGATTCTGATGTTGCCGATAATGCAAGAGTGCTGCGCGAGTATGCAATGGATCAAATGGCCATATTACAGGAAGTGAGGAAGTAATTTGTTTAGTCTGGAAACGGAAAACCTGATTATAAGGGACATGACTTTGGCCGATGAGGCTGACTTTGTTGCCATCTCTCAAGACGACAAGTATCAACGTTTTTATAATGAAGCCGATTGTCATCCTGAAAAATATCGGGAGTTAACGAAGTTGTTTGTTGAGCAAGCGACCGAAAATCCCAGAAAGTCTTACCAACTCGCTATTGAGCACAAAACGGATGGAAAGTTTATTGGTACAGTTTGTTTACGATTGGAAGGTGATCAGCAAGCTTCAATTGGGTGCGGTCTATCTCGAGAGTATCAAGGAAGTGGTTTAATTCAAGAAGCGGCTTATGCACTCGTTAACTATGGGTTCACGGAACTTAATGTTCATCGTGTATACGCGGAAACGATCAGTCTCAATCGTGCAGCAATCCGACTTTGTTGCTCGTTGGGAATGAAGCAAGAAGCTCATTTTCGTGAGAATCGCTTTTTCAAAGATAAATGGTGGGATACGGTGGTGATGGCGATGCTGCGCCGTGATTGGTCACCAAACGAGGGTTAACCTCTATTAGACATGGAGAGTTTATGAAGACAGTTTACTTGTTGCTTACTATATTGGGTATCGTATTACCTTATGGTGCGCTTGTTCCGTGGTTACTGACGAATGGCGTGGACGTAGAGCTACTTGTCGAGCATGCCACTGCTAATCCGATTAGTGTACTTGCTTGGCTGGATGTGATTATTGCCGCTACTGCTTTGCTCGCATTTATCATTTCGGATAGCCGAGTAAACAAAGTGAAAGGAGCACTCTATGCCATCATTGGGACATTAACAGTGGGCGTTTCTTTTGGTTTGCCGCTGTACCTCTATTTACGACAAAGGCAACTTGGCTTGCAACACTCGACTCAGTTGGAACAAGCATATGGCCGATAGCTCAGCTATTTGGCGAGAGTATTATGCTAAGGTTATTGCTCGTCCTCATTTAAAAAGAACGGAATTTTCTAAAGGCCTAAATACGTCGAGTCTGAAGGTAGCAATTGATTGCGGTTGCGGCGTAGGTGCAGATATCGCCTTCTTGCTACAGTGCGGCTACCAAGTTCATGGTTTTGACCACAATACGGATGCCATTGAGGTTTGTCGCGAACGTTTCAATAGTGATGCCTTGGTTGATATATCGTTGGATAGTTTTGAAACATATGATTACCCGAGGGCCGGGCTTGTCACCGCGAACTCAAGTCTGTTTTTTGCAGATCCGCAAACCTTCGCTGACGCATGGCAAAAGATTGTAGAGTGTATCGATGTCGGTGGCGTCTTTTCCGGTGATTTCTTGGGAGACAAAGACAGTTGGGCGACAAACTATCGCTCACCGACAACAGCGCTAACAAGGGATGAGGTAGAACAGTTGTTCACTCAGTTTGAGATTGTCAGGTTTGAAGAGCGGGATGAAGATGCGCTCACCGCTCGCGGGTATATGAAGCATTGGCACGTTTATTCTGTGGTGGCAATTAAGCGCTGACTCATTTAATTGAGGTGTTACTCACCAAGTAACGGTAAATGTTTCACTTTATGGTAGGTAAGCGCCAAGCGAATGCAGGTTTTAATGGCATCTCTTGGCAGTGGCTGAATAACTTCTAATATGATTGCTCTGTTACCTTGAAAGTTAAGTTGTTCGCCAAACAGTTCTCTGAAAGTGTCGACCAACCGTGTACTGCAATTGAAGTAAAGGTAATAATGGTCCGGTGTTTTGGCCTTCCAGTCGATACGTATTGGGCTACCACCATATACGTTATAACTAGGTTCGCCCCATTTTAGGCTCTCTTCGATACTACCGAGATCGTGCTCACTCGCCGTTTGGAAAATCAGTTCGCGCAGCAGCATCAATTTCTGACTTGGTAATGTGGGCAACTGATTCAAATGATCTCTTGGGTTACTCATATTAGCTTTACCTATAGGGTTGTTTGAAGGTGACGAACAATTTCACCAGCGACTGGAACAACAGAAAGAACTAATAACCCTGACATTACCCAATTGAAGCGCTGTCTGCCTTTGCTGTCATTTAACCACTTTTTCAATAGGGAACCGAACGCAAGCCATATCCCTACGCATGGAAATGAAACGATAAAGAAGGTCATCGCAATCAGTGTGTTCTGGCCAACGAAATCGGCTCCTACGCTAGTAAAAGCAGCGATTGCACCTGTTGCAACGACCCAAGCTTTTGCGTTAACCCATTGGAATAACGCCCCTTTCATAAATGATAGGGGTTTTGCTTGACTAGAGCCTGCTATATCACCCGCTGAGCGAGCGATAAGAAAAGCGAGGTATAATAGGTAAACGACGCCCACGCACTTAATCACAAAATGTAAGCTCGGGAAAAGCTCAAAAAGTTGAGAAAAGCCCAACCCAACAAGTAGCAGCATGATAGAAAAGCCTACACAAATACCTGTAAGTAATGGCAAGCTTTTCTTAACGCCGAAATTGAGCCCTGATGTCATCACCATGATGTTGTTTGGGCCAGGAGTCACTGAAGACGAAATGGCAAACAGTACGACAGCAAAAAAATAGTCCATTACTTAATCCTTGCTATAAGCGAGTGGTAGACAAAGACATTGGGGTCTGTTGGTTAATAATCAACCTGAATTTTTCCTCATTGAATGGAAAGATAGAGCATCGCAGACTTCGTACAGAGAAGGAGCAAGAGGCAAATGAAAGGAAAAGGGGAAAAGAAACTTGAATATTAAAGAGGTAAAAAAGCCTAACTGCTTAGACTTATTGCCAATTTTCATGGAGTTAGAGGAATATTACTTTAAGGAAGATGCAGCAAGTCGAGAGGATCTTGAGCGCTATTTGGTCGATAAAGTGTTTTCCGAGTACTCAGGTATTAAGGTGATCGCGGTCTATCAACACGACATCATTCTTGGTTTTGCGACTTTTGCAGTGCTGTTTCCTGCGCCGAAGCTATCTGGACAAATGTACATGAAAGACTTGTTTGTTTCCGCTCAAGCCCGAGGTAAAGGTATTGGACTTAAGCTGATAAAAGCGCTGGCAAACATTGCGTTGCAGCAAGGGTGTTCTCGCTTGGACTGGACGGCAGAGTCGACAAACCCCAGCGCAGGCCACTTTTATCACGCAATTGGTGCTGCACAGATTGAGGAAAAACAGTATTTCAGACTAGAAGGCGATCAGCTCATAGAGTTTGTCGATCACTATTAGAACTTTAACTTATCTAATCATACCTAGAGGTCAAAATGGATTTACCCTCAAATTTTAAAATGATGGCTGCGTACAATCAGCGAGTGAATCAACAATTACTTGATGTTTGCGCCTCTCTTTCTTCACAAAAGCTTCTTCAAGAACACGGCTCCTTTTTCCCTAGTATTATGGCTCACTGGAATCACATCTTGTTTGGGGATTTGATCATGCTTCAACGTTTGGTTGAAAATGGGCTGGTAACTATTGATGCAAAACTTTTGGCATCGCTCCCTCGTTCAACGCGGGTAAATGATACTTTTGTCTCATCGTATGAAGAGCTCGTCGAGTTGCGAAATAAGGTGGATAACATATATCTCGACATAACCGCCATGTGGACAGTGGATGATATGTGGAAGGCTGTGCAATATACGACAACAGAAGGCCAAAAAATCGAAAGAACACTTGGTGAGTTTGTCCAGCATATCTTTAATCATCAAACTCACCACCGCGGCCAAATGACCTGTCTATTAAGCCAACTTAACCTAGATTATGGCTGTATGGATTTGCCAGTTGTTGTCCCAGAAGGGATGAACCTTTAATTAAGTAAAAGCAAGGAGATCGAATTGGTTGAACGAATAACCTATCCGCATTTGCCATCAATTTCGGGGCCTTATGTTCATGCAACCAAGCACAACGAGACGCTTTATGTCTCTGGCTTAACTGCGTTAGGTACAGCGGCTCAGTCCCGCGGGGTAATTGAGCAGTGCCAATGTTTGCTTGAGCAAATCGAAGAGATATTAGCTTATGAATCTTTACGTAAAGAACACATAATCAAGCTGACTATTTTTGTTAAAGATATAGGCCAACTTAGCCAGATTAGAGGGGCTTTGTTTGATTTTTACCAAGGCTATTTGCCGGCATGCTCGCTTGTCGAGGTATCTAACTTAATACATCCTGATCTGTTGGTAGAGATTGAACTGATTGTTGCCCTTGATGATGAGCGAGGAGAGAGGAATGATTAAGGTTAGGTTACTAGGAAAAAAATTATGCGCTTTATTCCTATTTTATGTATCGAGTAATAGGGGGAGAGATGAAAATTATTCCAGAAATTGATGTGTCTCTAGAGTTACATCAAGCTATCAAGCAACTGAGAAATGCTTCTTTTCCAGATCATCAAACAGAACAATCATATTTTAAGCAATTACCGCATCTTCGAGTTGTAGAGTATCAAGGTGACCGGCTCATAGGTTATCTAGGATTGGATTTTCGAGTGATCAGCGTTGACGGCAAACCATTTAAGGTGCTGGGCGTGATAGATTTTTGCATAGCAGAGCATGCTCGAGGGCAAGGTATAGGAACAAGCATGTTAGTTGGTGTTGAAGAGTTCGCTCGTACGAAAGATGTTGATTTTATTATTTTAATCTCTGATTTGGATGCATTTTATCGTAACAATGGATTTACTCGAATTATGGCAACCCAATCTTGGCTCAGAGTTCACGAACACCGCAACTATGGTGTTGCTGTAGAACCATTGGATGAGCTTTACGTTAAACCTGTGGGTGATAATAAATGGCCGCCTGGTCATGTAGACTGGCTGGGGTACATGTTCTAGTCCGCATGCTTATCGCCACTTAGGAGGGTAACATGGAAGTATTAATGTATTTGGCAGCATTACTCATCATGTGTGTTGCTTTTGCACACTCATACCTCGGAGAGCGGTATATTTTGGTTCGGTTATTTAAGCGCAGTGAAATGCCCCATTTATTTGGAGGACCGCAGTTTACGATTAACACCTTACGTTTTGCGTGGCATTTAACTTCTGTCGCATGGGTAGGGTTTGCTGCCATTATTGTCGCTCTATCAGTACCTGAACTGGACCGTTGGGTTTTGGCAAAAATTATCATCGCGACGTTTGGTGTTCATGGCATTGTCGCTTTACTCGCTTCGAAGGGAAAACACTTATCGTGGGTATTTTTCCTTTTAATCAGTATCTTGGTGTGCCTAGGCTTTCCCAAATAAAGTTAGTCTCTTAGGTATCGG
>NZ_CFHWOM010000055.1:0-21448 GCF_984391705.1 Vibrio sp.
GCACTGCGCAAATATTTGGTGAACATGTATTTACTGGCGTAAAAGAAGATCCAGCTGCAACCGGATTACCGAATCAAATTGCAGCCCTTGAGCTTCATGGCGATCACTTCCATGGGCCAAAAATTGCCAATGTGACCTGTCCTTCACTGCATGGTAGCGCTCAATCAAACTCTCAGGTTGCGTTTGCTTGTACTGACGGTGTTGTGCTTATTGACAGCCCAGCATCTGAGCCTCAATACACGAAAATCGCGAACCCAGCCTCTCTTGAAGAAGGCTCACGCTTTGGCAAAGTGTTAGGTTTCAAAGACGCTGATAAGCTGCTGTTTATTAGCCGTACACTGCAAGCGTTCCAACTAGAGCAAGGCGTGCTTGAAGAGATCGTATGGAAAGAGGATGCATCAGAAGGCTACCTTACTTACGCCAATACCGGTTCTACATTCGTGGTACTTTCAACTACAGGTAAGTTAAAAGCGTTTGATCCAGCGAATGATTTTTCTCAAATCTCTGACGTACAACTGTGGGAAACAGTACCAACACTTGCTGACGGCGAAAGGTTCAGAATCAGTTACGATAAGCGCAGCCAGCATGTGTTTGTAACAGATCCAACGAATAACGTCGTTTTCGAAGTAGATTTGGAGAGCCAGCCAACAGTGAAATCACACCAGCTGAGCTTTACGCCTGGTTTGATCACTTGGACAGGGACAACAGAACAAGAGCATCATCACTAATTATTCCAATGCTCAAAAACAAAACAGCGCAGATACACTCTGCGCTGTTTTCATATTAAGGCCTCAATGGGAATACGTGAGCACTCAGTTAATCAATGAGAGGTTCAACTTTTTCTATCTGCTCTTCGAGCTCACTTGCAAACGCTTCTCTTAATCTCTGCGTTAAGACAGGGAGATCATTTCGGTAAAAACTCGCGTTGTAGCCATCGACTCTTGGCGGCAACGATTGAACTAATTGGACTAGAGCTTTCTGAGTCATCTCTGCGGTTTCTTCATCGCGGCTTAGGGCAGGAAAAACATCTTCTTCAATCACACCTAAAAGACCCAACATCAATTGCTCATAGTGGGCGACGTTTTCTGGTGTCATTGTTTGATAAACAAAGTAATAGTTTGCGATTCGATAAATCGCATCCCCTTCTTTTTGGGATAAACAACCAGATCCTGTTAGTGGCTTTGTTTTTGACTTAAAGCGCTTTTTCAGTTTTTCGACACGCGAGCCTAAGGATTTTTTCTCGCTTTGTTCTTGGCTTTTCTGCTTGTTGTAATGATAAAAGTAAAAGGCGATAAGTAGGAGCATTACAACAAGTAATGTGATGATTAGAAAGAATGGCATAAGTTACTGAACTAAAGAGGCTATAGTTATTGAATATCGGAAAATTATATAAAATCAACTTTACGTGATCAAAACCTCTTTGTTTCTAATGATGTCACACTCGCAAACCCATCTTAGATAAAATGAGGAGACAACCCTTAGTGAATAGCACAATCTCGTAGCTGGAATAACTAATGACGCTCAAACAGATCCTTCAAATCCGCAATGTACGTTGCTATCTAATGTTTCGAAGCAGTTACTTTGCGCGCTTTTACTATCCCGTTTTTACTCTGTTGTACCTCGATTACGGCTTAACTTTGTCGCAGTTTGCCATGCTAAATGTGGTCTGGGCTGCGACGATTGTGCTGGCTGAAGTCCCTTCAGGCGCATTCGCCGATACATTGGGTCGAAAGAAGCTAGTGGTGCTCTCCTCTTTAGTTATGTTTATCGAAATCGCAATGATAGCTTTCGTACCCACAGGTAACTCTAGCGTGGTATTCGTTGTGTTTTTGATAAATAGAGTACTGAGTGGGTTAGCAATGGCCTTGGCAAGTGGTGCTGACGAGGCACTGGCATACGACACTTTGAAAGAACAAGGTAAAGAAGAGATCTGGCCCCATGTCCTGCAGATTCAACTTCGTCTTTCATCGGCTGTGGGGATTGTCATCACCTTGTGTGGAGCTGCAATGTACGACGTGAACTTCATGACCAATATTTACCAAATTATCGGCCTAGAGCCACCCGAAACAACGCAAGATATTATGCGTATCCCTGTTTACGCTACCCTATTTGTCGCGATGTTCGCTATATATTCGGCGATAAATATGGAAGAAGAGCGTAAACCTCTACCAGAACATCACGATGGCGTCACTTCAACCTTAGCAAGCCTGAAGCTAACAATGAATACCGCGCGTTGGGTTCTATCCACGCCATACGTGTTGTTTATATTACTCTATTACAGTTTATTCGAGCATACATCTCGCATGTTCTTAACTATGAACAGCCAATACTATCTCTCCATCGATATACCCATCATTTATTTTGGCTTCATAGGTGCTGGAATCAGTGTGTTGCAGATTATATTGGCGGGGCAAAGCCGTAAATTGGCCGAGCACGCGACACCGAAAAAGTTCATCGCTCTAGCGGGCTTGGCAACAATCGCCACCTACTATTGGATAAGCCTTGGTTGGCCTATATATGGGGTGATACCCGTGCTGCTGTTAATCTTCATCATTATGACCATGAATATTTTCATTAGCCATCATCTCAATAAAAATACTGAGTCGCACAATCGGGCAACGGTTCTGAGTTTTAAAGGGTTAATGTTTAATTTGGGGTACGGTTCAATCGGCATTTTATACGCCTATTACTATAAGCTATTGTCCCAAAACTATACCGAAGAGCAAATAGATCAACACATCGCATTTTTAGCGTCCCTCTCTTCTTTCCTCTACTATTTCACGTTCTTGTTCATCCTGATTAGTTTATTTTTCTATCGTCAGCACAGGAAGGAAGCCGTCTTTTAATCATTAAGACAAACCGTCGCTATAAATCGGTCTTATAGCGCTGCTTAACTGCTTCATCAGTCTGTTGAACAAACTCTGCGTCAGCTTCAATGTTACCGGCAATTTCTTGACCGAAAGAGACTCTTAGTGGCTCAAGGTACGTAGACGAGTCCCAAGCTTTGCTCCGCAAAAACGCTTTGCCGCAATGGAAGTAGGCATTTTGAACTGAGATTTCAAGAACAAGTAGTGCTCGATGGGTCTTACCCGATACTTGATCACAAATGTTTCCGTCCAGCAATTTGCAAGAGCCATGCACTCGTAGGGTTTCTGTCGTTCCCGGTCGAAGAAAGAGCAATCCTACTTTGTTATTGGTTGTAACGATATTTTGTAGTGAAAAAGCCAATTTATTACCACGCAGCTCAGGCATCAAAAGTGTGTTGGCGTCTTGAACCTGCACAAAACCGGGCCTATCACCTTTGGGTGAAACGGTTGGGAAACCCAAGTCATCAACCGTAGACAACATCACAAGTGGAGACGTTTGAATGAACGCCTGCATTCTACTGTTAAGAGTTGTGTAAATTTTCTTACTGGCTAATGGGTTAGGTTCACCGACAATCTGTCGAATAGATTCCAACGTATTTAGCTCTTTCATATGCAATCCTTGCTGAGTGAAATATAGCTCTATGCTCAATAAATTTGGTTGTCGGTCAAGATGCGCGAGTCATTAACGCTGCTTCATGAATGCTACCGCTAGACCAGAAGAAATAAACGTGACACCAGCACCAATGTTAAGCCCTGAAACCAACTTAGGTTTGTTCCTAAACCATTCCGAAAGCTGGGAAGAAAAAATCCCCATTAAACTGAAGCCAATCGCAGTTAACAAAGCAAACCAAACACCGTAACCGATCATTTGTGCTGTAACAGAACCCAACTGGGGGTTCACAAATTGAGGGATAAATGCCAACACAAACATCCCTGGTTTAGGGTTTAGTGCCGCGGAGAGAAAGCCCGTTGAAAAGATAACTTTGAAAGACTGCTTTTTCGCAGACTCGAGTGAAAACAGATTTTGACTACGGAGCACTCTTACGCCTAACCAAAGCAAATAAGCAGCACCCACTAGTTTCACCACATAAAAAGCAAATTCTGAGGTTTGAATGAGCAGCGTAAGACCAAATGTCGCTGCAATCACGTGGAAAAGAATACCAGCACCCGATGATAATCCGGAAGTTAACGCCGCCCATCGTCCTTGACTAAGCCCTCTTCCAATCGCAAGCAAATTATCTGGCCCCGGTGACACCACTAACAATAAACACGCTAACGTATAAGGGATAAAAACTTCGAGTGGGAACATATAACCTCCTTGTTGTATGCGCACATGAATCAATACACGACTTACACCAAGAGTAAGCAGTCTTTGATCACTACTTCAACAACCAATCGTATTATTTGTTGATAATCTCGAAAGAAAACACATTCTCTGCGAAATCAATAGACACTAAATGCCTATCAGCCGTAACCATAGCAGCGCTAATTTACCCCAGACCATGGTACGACCGTGATCTGAGGCCAACGAGCCAAATAGCTTTTAGTCATTTTCAAATAATTTGCTTCGATCATTGCCACTTTATTGGGCTTCACCACCATATTGAAGGCATCCTCTAACCCATAGGGAGCGTAGATCTTTAATCTATCTTTGCAGTCAAATGTTACGCCAATTGCAAATGCTGATAACCATGAATTAATTCCCTGCTCTACTTTGATGTATGCCGGAATTGTACAGCCAAACTTATCAGGGTAGCGAATATGCAGCTGAGCTTGATTTTTTACGTCTATCTCTATCGAATGAGTTAGATTCTGGGATACACGCTCCCTAAAGAGCGATTCTTGAGTCAATAACCCATCATCAAAGTAGATAATGTCTAAATCCTTAATACCGTCAGTAAGCGCTCGACCAAGGTTATCATTCCAAATCACTTGAGTGATGGCTCCACCAGCTAGGTAAAAGTTTGGCATTCCAACTGCTTGGCACACTCGTAAGGTTTCCGTAATTTCTGGTACAAAGGATATTAGTGTTTTTAGTTTCTGCTGCAAAGGTTGCAAAATATACATCCAAGGTTCTTATTAGAAATGACAAAGGACATCGCCATGATTCGAGACAAACGAATTTGACTGATGCCCTTTGATTGCCTAAACATCGCTAATCTGTCAGGACGAGCTCTTTCTTTTTCGCGACGCAGATAACTTGCGTACCCGCGATGAGGTCATGGATACAACGCTTATCTTTTCTAAAAATAAACAATGCATCTGCCAATGGAACAAAACTGCCGATATAAGGAATATAAGATAATACGGTGACCGGAATAGAGCGTTTTAACAATAATTTTGGCAGCCCTAATAACTGATTATCCATAGTTACAATCGCTATATCGAACACATTTTTTCCTATTGTTTGTCCATACTTATGCAATAAATATCCATGACACAACAAATAAGTTGCCGCTCCATAAGCTAAAAACAACAACATGTTTCCGATGGAAGGAGGTTGCGTCTCAGCTAACAAGGACTCAAAATCTAACACCCAGAGTAATGGAACGAAGAAAACTAGCGCAATCAATCCGTCTATAATGGCAGCCCACAAGCGCGCCCACCGAGAAGCTAACTTTACCGACTTAACATTCCCTTGTTCTTCCACATCACTAGATTGGGGTTGTAAAATATCATCGCTCACAATTGTTTCTCCGATTCCTTACGCTGACAGTGGAAAACTGGCCCACTGCCTAAACCAAGCATTGTCATATACTGCGTTCCCTTTAACTCAATATCATAAGCACTTGTGAGTTTCTTTGGCATCTTTCGCTTAACAGAGTAAACGAAAAACTCGGACTGTTTATTGTTAGCAATCATATCGTGGTTTTCCGCTCTCTCGAAAAGCGTATTTCCTGATACGTTCCAACTGCCTTCTGCGGTCGCGGTTAAAGACATCGGGTCTTTAAATTTACCAACCACTGCCTCCATAGTCCCTTTGCTATTAAAGTGGCCATCAGCAGAATAAGTCACATTTACGAAAAACGTCATCTCTCGTCCATTATATTGGCTCGTCGTTTGGCAATCCCAATGACCAATAATATTCGCTCGTTCTAACTCAACAAGAGGATCGTTCTTAGGCTTGGAAGGGCTATTAGATGCACACGCACTCAAGAACACAGCAGAAAGCAAAAGAGAAAAGTGTTTCATTATTTTTATTTACCTAACATCAACTTCGGTTCGATTGCTTTCGATACTAAACAATCAAACCATTCTTTTAGGTAATTATTATGCTTTGTTTTATAAATCTCATCTATAGCCAATTCTAATTATTGGCTTCATATCGATCAGACAAATTTAAAACTGTAGATAAACATAATATTTAATTATCGCAGCCCCAACTAAGCAACAATCTATATTGCTCCTACCATAATATGTTGGGGACCTGCTGCTCCGCCAAGGTATTGCTGATTTGTATCGTTGAAGCCAGCTTTTTGATAGCAAGCAAACGCTCGAGGGTTTTTGCAGTTAACAGTTAAATATATGGAATGATAAGCGCCGTAGTTTTCTTTTAAGTATGGAAACAAGGCTTCTACCGCCTGAGTGCCCATGCCTTTACCTTGCTGATTCTTATCTAAAGCAAATGCACGAAGCCCTATCGCACCTTGTGGACAAAACTCATAGCTCTCTGGATAGGCGACATCTAACTTAAAAAATCCGACGATACTATCGTCGCTCTTAATAACATGCAGGTGAGTGGTATCACTTCCATCCAGTAGGAACTCTTCGGCTGTACCAGCGAACTTAACCTGTTCTGGCGCAAGCTCGACCTTTTTCACCTCTTCAACATCATCACTTTTTAATTTTTCGATCTTTACCATTCTATGCTCCAGCCATTATTCATAGGCACCCTAAGCAACAAGAAGTCGCAGCAGTCATTCTGGTTATCTCAGATATCAACATTGTGCATCTGGTTACACTCCGTGCGGATGATATAGGTAACAGCGGTCAACTTCAAATAAGAACCATTACCATTAATAACACACCGGCCCGTAATTAGTTACAGCATCACCTATTGCTTTTCTTCAGGGATCAAGACTGTAAACCTCGCCCCACCGAGTTCACTGTCAGTTACCTCAATTTTCCAATTCAGATTTTTGGCGGCTTGCCCTGCGATGGCCAAGCCGAGACCAAAGCCCCCTTGATTTAGATTACGACTTTTATCTAGCCTAGAGAATGCGATAAAAATCTCCTCTTTCTTATCTTCTGGGATTCCTTGGCCGTTATCATCTACATGGATTAAATACCCGTCTTCACTTTGGCCTATCGCCACTTCGACCTTACCGTTTCCGTATTTATTGGCATTTTTAATCAGATTATCTAGGACTAATTTCGCGTAAAACTCCGGAACGCAGCAGGTGGGATTTTGAAGCCCTGGCTCAACCATTAACAACGTCGTATCCGATTCTGCGATGATGTCTATTCGTTGTTGGCATAACTCTAAAAGGGAGATTTCTGTTGTCGCTAAGCTGACTTCACCACTCTTATTGGTTAACTTAGCTAACTTCAATATATCAGCAGTGAGCATCGATATGTCTTCGATATAGCTATCAATTTGGTCAAATAAGACCGTTTTGTCTTCGATATCATCACGCCTAAGTAAATCACTCGCCATTTGAATGCGTGTAAGGGGCGTGCGAATTTCATGTGGAATAGCATAGGAGAAGATTTGTGCTTGCTTAACTCGGTTCTCGATGTCGTCGGCCATATAGTTAAAACTATCTGCAATCTCTTTCATCGGCGATACACGGCTGGAGTCTGCTCTCGCGGTTAAGTCACCGTCACCAAAGGCTTTTTGAGTCTTAAGAAGTTTTCGAACTCGTTTGTTAATCATGACTAATGGGACATAAATCAATACTCCCAATACAATACCAATCATGATGAAGAGCATGATTACAAAGTGGTTGTCCGCATCTTCATACCACTCTTCTTGAAGTGTAAACGGGTCTTCAATTTCTGTCAGCAGTATAAATTGATCACTATCTGGGATTGGAAACGCTGAAGAGAAGTACTGATCATCTCGAATGTACACTTTCTGGCCATGAAAGCTAACCAACATCCGACAATCCGGGCAGTTGTCTCCCGCTATCTCACTGTTATCCACCAAAGCTAGCTTATGGGAGTAAAAGACTAACTCATGAGTATTATTGAGCCTCTCATAGAGCCCATCTGGCTTATCTTTCGTATCTAGGTAACTCTGCACATGGATACCCGAGCTTTCGACAAACGAGTCAATATCCGATTGCATCATGTAGCCTTCCGTGACCTCTATAAACAGCACGATCGCGCCAATTATGCTCACAGCACCAGTGATATAAAGATAGGTAAATATAGAGCGACTTTTTTGTGTGTGACCATAGTGGAGCCCGTAAAATCCGTAACCTCAGAGACAGTGTATGATTGAGATGAAGGATTGAACAGACGAAGCCCAGAAACCCACCATCGCGAGACGGGGGCAAACTATCATAAGCGAAGGACGTTTTATATGTCTTCTAACGTGGTAACAATAGATATCAAACAATAAATACAAAAACCGCCAATAATGGCGGTTTGAATTGGCATCCCTGTTCTAAAACGACAAATTAGAACTTGTACTTCAGACCTACGTTCGCTGAGGCCGTATTGTAAACAGCGATGTTATGGATCTCATATGTGGTTTGAGCAGAGAAGTTTTCAGTAAAGTCGTAACCAAAACCTAATCCCATAACCGTCGCAGAATCTGATGCTTTCGTATCTACATCAGCAGGAACCTGTACATTCGTGCTAAATTCCGCGTTTATCTTGTGGTAACCAAGCTTGGCAAACATATTGAAGTTATCGCCAAAATAAATTTTTGGCAGAATATTAACCCCATACGATGTCATAGCGTTTTTGAGCTTAATGCCCATTTCTTCTTCGGTAATCGCGCCTAGGTTTTTATACTCAACCTCAGTGCCAAGCACAAACATGCTGCCTACGACAAAGTCATAACCAGCAGATAACGCATAGCCATTTTCAATATCTGTCGATCCCCCAAGTAAGCTTGAGTGGCTCATATTCGAATAAGATGCACTAATGTAAGCGCCATCACGTGCAATAGCAGCACCCGATAATGTTGATGCGATAATGGCTAAGGTAATTATTGATTTCTTCATTGTGTTTCTTCTTGAGTAATAATTGACTAATGCAAAGAAACACTGACTGGAAGTGGCGCTACTTAGTTAACCACAAGCGGCTGAACACATCTCGAATTTCGTGCTTCTTTGACCGAGCAAGATAGTAACAACAATTTATTTGTGGTTATGTAAGACCAAGTAAGGGCTGTAAGTGACAAGCGTGGAGTAGTGACAATGGTAAATAAGAAAGGTAAGAAGAAAACTTATCTCTTTGATTTTAAATGAAAGGTGAAAAATCATTGTAAGGACTCTGGTACAAGCCCTTACAAATTCGACGTCATTACGAGTGTGTGGAGAAACTTGTTTTAGTCACTCCCTTTAGGTAACCGTATAACAGCAAGCATATCGCCATGCTCTTCATCCATAGCAGTATCAACAAAACCAAAACTACTATAAAAGCGCTGGGCGACGGGATTGTCTGGGTTATAACGAATCTCTATCTCTTTCAAACCATTCTTCATTTGAATCTCTTCAAGAGCTAGGTCTAAAGCCAACCGCCCGATCCCATTTCCTTGATAACGTGCATCGACCATAAAACGCCAAATTGATGTTTTTGAACACGTTTCATGAACCCACATGAAAAATCCAACTAATAATTCGTCCCGATAAATTCCTCGAACAACATAGTTGTCATGGTACGCGGCTTCGACAATCGACAGCATATTGGGGGCGAGTAAATACTCCTGCTGTTTAGAAACCTTAAGCTCACAAGCTTGCATGTAGTTTGTTTTATCAATCTCTCTTAACGAACAATTCATAACCTAACCATCTAATAATTATAATATTGAGCTCAACACACTTACAGAAGGATCCACTACACTAGAGAACGATAGAGGCTGACCTTACGTGAGTGACCATGCACGGTCAGCTCTTGGTTTTCAATAAACTCAACCCCTAACTTAGTAATGACTGACTTAGAGCGCTCATTTCCAATCAAGTGAGTAACTTCTAACTCAACGAGCCCCATACGATTCTTGCAAAATTCGATAAGAGCCTTTGATGCTTCAAACGCGTATCCCTTTCCCCAATAAGGTACTCCAATCCAGTACCCTAGGATCCCTACCCCATCATTCAAGGCAGGTAAGCTTACTGCTCCTAAGATGCGGTCATCACCTTTCACAGTTACCGCATACACTACCCCTGAGCCTTCTTCATAACGCTCTCTGTGGGTAGAGATCCACTCAATGGCCATATAAGGCTCGTAAGGGTGAGGAACATTTGCGGTCATCTCAGCGATGACTTTCTCCCCTGCAAGCAACGCAACCCTATCGCAGTCACTCGACCGAAAAGGCCTTAAAATTAATCGGTCTGTTTCAATGTTGGGTTGCATTCGGACTACCTCACATTCTTAGTCTGGGACTTGACGTATCTTTTCACTTTTTTCATTGCCATCTGACGTTTCAAGGGCGAAAGATAATCAATAAATAGGTTGCCAGCCAAATGATCGATTTCATGTTGCATCACGACGGCTAAAAAGTCGTCAGTTTCAATCCTAAGTGGATTACCCTTTCGATCTATCGCTTCAACAACGACCGATGAGTAGCGCTCTACATCGGCATAGTAATCAGGCACTGATAGACAACCTTCTTGCCCTAGGGCTTTATTACTTCCAGCGACCACTTCTGGATTAATTAAGATAAGTGGTTCATCGCGATTATCTGAAAGGTCGATGATAACAACAGCCTCTTTACGGCCAACCTGAGTCGCAGCTAAACCAATCCCATTGTCCGTCGCATACAAGGTGTCTAGCATGTCATCAATCAGCGTTTGAACTGACTCTATATCGTCCACCTTTTCGGCGACAGTCTTTAATCTAGGATCGGGAGCTGTCAGAATTTCTAAAATTGCCATTTCGTCCTTATTCTTCTGATTTATAACGCATTAAGTAGTACTCGCCAAAGTCATCTGAAGCTTCTTCTTCGACAATTAACCCTTGAGAGTGGTAGAAATTTACCGCCTGTACATTTTCCGTCATGCATTTCAAACTAAACTGGGTATACCGCTCTTTAACCGCATTTAAGAGGGTGGCGCCAACGCCTTGCCCGAAAAACTGAGGCGAGACGTATAAGTGGTGAACAAAACTCTCAGGCCGCCATATTGCGGCAAAACCTCGGATCTGGTTTCCTTTTGTGGCAACTAATATTTGCTCACCTAATGTATCTTTATCAAAATCTGTTAATGCAAATTTGGATGTGTCTAGCCAAACAAATGTGGTCGTTCTTGATTGTAAATAGATTTTTCGTAAGTCTTCTGCATCGCCTTCGCGAAATTCTCTAATTTGCAAACATCCCCCTAACGCCTAAATAAGCCGTAATCTTAAACTAACTTTGATCTACTTTCTTACGCTCTAGCCACTCAGAACGTAAAACACCATATTTGATAGAATCGTAGTAGATTCCTTGATAGTACCGAACTTTACGCAAACACGCTTCTTGCGTAAAACCGAGTTTACTCGCGCATGACATCATCCTAGGATTACCAGACCAAGTCGTTAGCCCGACGCGCTCAATTTCAAATGTGGCAAACAAATGCTCTACCCATAGGGGCAGAGCATGGTAAGCAATTCCTTTACCCCAAAACTGCTCATCATAGATAACAATGCCCGCTTCAAGCCAGCGGGTCTCTTCACATTCCCAGTAACTTGTCACTGACCCTACTGGTTTATTATCTATTGTGATTAATTGCGCTTCTTTACCTTCTACTAAGCGTGCAAAAGCGGCCTGAGTATATTGCTCAATTGTCGGCGTTGAATAACCAAAATAGGGACCATTGAACTTGGTCCATTCACTGTTGCTCGTGACCAGTTGGTAAAGTAGGTCAAGCTCGTCCGGCTGCGCGGGACGAATAGAAATGTTATCCATAGGCACTTATTAATTTGAGTTATTGTGTATCTAGCTTGTGAGCAAGCTTTTTAATGTAGGACTTAACTAACTGGTGATTATCTCGACTCGCCCACTTTATACAATCAAATAACTCCCAAATTAGACCTTCATCACCATTGGTGTAAACCGGGAAGTTTTCATGCTTAGGAGCAGGCTCATCGGTTAAGCGACCTTCTACAATATTTGATTTATCGAATAACACTATAAAGGGCTTAGAAATAGAAAATTCTTCCGCTAAATCTACACAATGAATTTCGGCACTTGTTAGGTCAGTGAAGATATATTTTTTAAAACAAGCATTGTCGTTATGAAAGCCCGCTAACTTATAAAATATCTCTTTACCGTATTCAAATTGCTCATAGCAAGATTGCGCATCTGTGGTGTGGAAGTTGTTTTTTGTAAACACGATAATATCAGCATCTGAGACACGATCTCCGCGTCCACCAGCAAGTGATCCAAGCAATACTGCAGCGATAACATCTTCTTGAGGCTGAAACGCCGTCACTGCTGACTCAACGAGCTCTCGCTGTAAAGGAAGGGCCGATAAATCTAAATCATTTCGCATGTCACTTCATTCCTTTGAAAATAGAGAGGGGTAAGTCATTACACGATATCAACTTGGTCACCCTACCTTTCTCAACTTCCACTGTCTAGAGCGCACAATCATGCATTGCAATTGTCAGATAACTCTTTTGCTAACTCATCGCCGGCAAAATAGAAAGCGCCCGAAGGTGAAACTTCGGGCGCCAAAAACTGTTTTACGTCAGTCGGTTACTTGCAGTAAACGCGAGCTTCTCGAGGAGTATAAATACCAAGCGTCACAAACTCTAAAAGCCCATTAACAAATGTCTTCTGAACTTCTACCTTCGCAACTTGCTCTGAACTACCACATACGCCCACAGCATCAACTTCTTTCTTCTGCCCTAAACCATCAATAAAAAAGTGGTGAGATTGTGTAGTCGTTGGTTTAGACATTTCAGCTGCGTTATTCTCTTTAGACATAACAAACGTTTGCTGTGCACAGCCTGTTGCAAGCACTGACAGAGCTGCAATTACGATAACTTTTTTCATTGTTCTCTCCGAATTTACTTAGATATAAAACAGCAAACCGGGATTTTCATTGGCCACCCGTCGCTGCCGGAGAAAATTATTGCAAAGTGGTCAACTCGTTACTGTATGGAATTGTCAGTCAATTCATTACATAGTGGAATCGTTATGATGAACACAGCTCCTTGCAGACGTTCACTTCGAGCGACCTTTACCGCCCCATCGTGCTGATGGCACACTTTCTGGACAATCGACAACCCCAATCCATGACCACTTTTCGCTTTGTTGCGCGCTTTGCTTCCCACATAGAATGGTTCAAACAGTTGAGCCACATGCTCTTCTTCAACACCTGGTCCATCGTCATGAATTGAAACAACCACATTACTTGCTTCTGTTTCAACGTCTATCTCAATGGTGCTTTCTGCGTACTTCATTGCATTGCGAACAACATTGTCTAACGCTCGTCTAAGCAGCTTCTCATCCCCGAGTACATTGGCGTTGCTTGCGGAATCGAGACTAGAAATATTTAATGTCAACGCAGTCTCTTTACGCCAGCGATGAAGATTCTTGCTAACCACTGCGCCTATATTAACGTCAGCTTTAGCTATCTTGTGCCGTTCACTATCGAGTTTTGCATAGCAGAGTAATTCGTCCACCATCGCTTCCATCTCTTCGGTGTCTTCGACAATACTCTCCA
The DNA here is from genome assembly GCF_984391705.1 of Vibrio sp. Classification (NCBI taxonomy): domain Bacteria; kingdom Pseudomonadati; phylum Pseudomonadota; class Gammaproteobacteria; order Vibrionales; family Vibrionaceae; genus Vibrio; species Vibrio sp. The sequence goes on from NZ_CFHWOM010000055.1 coordinate 13,691, forward strand.
CAGTTTCACGCTGCTGAGCATTTAGTTCCGTCTCTTTAAGCAATTCAGCTTGCCACTGAATACGAAAGACAGGCGTTCTCAATTCATGAGCGACAGCATTGGTTAATGACCGGTTGCTATCAATCAAGCTCTGAATGCGATCGGCCATATGGTTAAATGATCGATTTAGCGTTCCTATAGCACTACTTGAAGAGGTTTCCGCTCTCGAAGACAAATCACCTTTGGCAAAGCTCAAAGTAACCGATTCCAGCTTTTTAACGCGCCTAAAAATGATCAGAAGATGACCTAAGCTGTATAAAATAAAGCTAGAAACAAAAAATACCCAAACGATGTTGTCTTCTAACTCGACTTTTTGTCTGACTAAACTGCCCTCATTTGGTATATAGCGATATAACAGTTCCGAGCCCGCCAAACGAAACCATAGAATCCTATCTTCATCATAAAGTATTGCAGGAGTTAAACTGCTTACGAAGTGCGACCTAACCAAGTCCGGTAGCTCACCATGAAAGGTAAATTGCTGAATAGATTGTTCCGTTGTTTTTGCAAACTGGTTCATAGCCTGATGCGCAGCTTCTAAACCCTGACTACTGGCAATATTTTGCAGCATTTCTTGATGAGCTAAGGCTTCATAGTCTTCAAGAATAAATTCATAGTCGGTGGTCATCTGGTACACCGCAATATCATAGGCAATGACACCCACTATAAAGCAGCCCATTAAGCCTAAAATTGATTCCAAGTAGATTCGTCGCATCGTATATCTCTTTATCGACCTATCCGAAAGTCATGACTTCCATGCGTGTGAGACAAATTGATAACCTTTCCCTCGCACAGTTTGAATTTTTTCAGCAGGATTCATGTCATCACCAAGCAGTTTACGCAAGCGTACGATCTTATTATCAACCGTACGGTCTATCCCATCGTATTCAATGCCGCGTAGTTCTAAAGTCAATGTATCCCTTGAAAGTACGGTGTCTGAATGCATTGCCAGAAGCCATAACAAGTCAAACTCACTGTCTGTCAAAGATATGACCTGGCCATTCAACTCACATCGCTTATAGGTGTTTTTCAAAACCAAATCACCGAAGCTGAGTTCGTTATCATTGTCTTTTGCCACGGCTTGTTCTGCACGTCTTAACAGGGTTCTTATGCGAGCCAGTAAAACTCTCGGTTTAATTGGCTTTGTTACATAATCATCAGCCCCCGTCTCAAGGCCTGCGACATGGTCAAAATCATCATCGCTGGCGGTAAGCATTAGAATTTTACCCTTGTAGTGCGCGCGAGTCTGTCTGCAAATTGTCAGGCCATCCATGACAGGTAACATCAGATCAAGCAACACAATGTCAGGCTGATGTTGAATGATCACCTCTACAGCATTAAGGCCATCATCCAAAGTTTCCACCTGAAAACCTTGCGCCACAAAATAATCTTTTAGCATACGTTGAAGTTTTAAATCATCTTCAACGATGAGCATCGAATTGGCCATTACTGAACTATTCATTGTTATTGTTCTCAATCTTAATTAACAAACGGCGACAAAAAGGAAAAAGCTTAACCATGAACCAATGGTTCCAAGAGTGATTAAAACCGTCAATATCTTCGTTGGTATTGTAATGGTATCGCTATACATTTCCATACATGAACACGACAGTAAATTTTATTCGTAATCCATAGAATCCTCCCCATCAATCAAATGGGAAATAACAATGAATAAATCGAAATTAACTTTACTGCTGGCACCATTAGTTATTTTGGCAGGCTGTAACTCTGGCTCTAGCTCAAATAATATTGATAAAAAGAGTGTAACGAAGCCAGTCGCTGACTATACGTTTTCAAACAAAGAACTGATGAGCTTAATGAGTGAACGCGAAGAAATTCTTAATTCAATACGCATCAATTACCAAGGCAACTCATACGATAAAATTCTGTTTGCCGAAAACTTAAGTGAAGAGCAACTTGTTATTAAGCTCGCCGACCAAAACAATAATAAGATTGATTTCATGCTCTCTTCTGATGACGAGGTAAAATGCGTCATCTACAGTTCCAACACTCAAGTCGATGTCTTTGATTGCGACAGCTCGACACAATCGACTTCTGGCGAGTCAACCCTTATTCAATCAACAACACAGCTTGCCAGCCAACCTATTCAGGTTGAATTTATCAGTGACGCGCCTGAATATATCGCAAGTGTAGGCTCTACCATCTTAACGGCGACGCAAAATAACAACCAAGTTGATATCGTCACATCATTTTCTTTCAACGATTTCTATCGTGATGTATTTAACATCACTGATGAAACAGAGAAAATTCACTCGACTCTAGGCGTAACCACCTTCTTACAACTGTCAGAAATTGTTAAAGAAAATGTCGGTACTAATATGATCATGAAGTTTAACAACGACATCGGTGGCAGCGCGGACGATGACATCAACATGTACACAGGTCTCATGATTCACAACCACCAAATGTCTACGGTAGTAACGCCAACAGGTTCAGTATTTTCTGGTGGAACCGACCTATTTGCCGCTGGTAACCCACGCATTCTTCAACGTTCAAACAACACTGATGCGATTGAAACTAATGAGCAAATTGGCGTCCATAGCTGGAGTGATGGCCAGAACTCAGCTAAAGATATTCCCTACACCGATACAAGCCACCGTAAACAAGCGACGTTCTTTAACACTGTAATGGGAGAAAAAGGCATCGACTTTTATGTATTCACACTAGATGCAGCCCCATTTGATGGTGCTCATTGGATCACTAAATCCGATTCTGACAAATACGGCTTTATCACCGAAATTCAATAGAAAGGCAGTGTTTCTAGAAGTGCCAACACCTTGTTGGCACTTTGACATTGTTAACCTAGGCTAGTTACGAGCATGACCGGCGTCATTGGCCACATCATTAACATACTCAAGTTAAAGGTCCAGTTAGATTGTAGTTGGTAAGGCAAAGTAATATCTGGATGGGTCAACTCCCCCAACTTTAGTGCTTCGTTAAACTCATAGCTATTTAATCGTACAAGCTGCTGCGCAACACGAAATACCGGTTCAAATGATGTCCCCAGATCATGATGGCTAATCTGCACTTCAACCAATTGCCACTGATTATCATCACAGGGTATACGCTGTCTCGAAACGACATAACGCTGACCATGTTCATCTGGCTCCGATTTAATCTTTTCTAGGCTAAGGTGGCTTGAAAACGTATACCCCGGCTCATACTCGACAATCTCCCACCCGCAGCTGGCTTGAAACGTATCACCAATGGTTGGATAAATGATTTTATTCGTAGGCGCATTCCACCCAAGGATCACTAGCCCTAATGCTGTTGTAACGACAGGTAATACCCACCACTTTTTTGACAACTTATACCACGCCCAAGCGTACACAGGCGCGAATGGTAACGCCAAGAAGAACTTAGTGAATCCCTGGTTTACAGCGCCCGCCAATAAGAATACGAAACAAAGAATCACAATAAATAAGAAAATTATACGCTTCACAGGTTCAGTTAAATGCAGTTTTTTAATTTTGCCAATTGCTTGCATAGCTACGTAACTTCATTCCTATATGACCAAGCTTTCATTAGAACACCCAATTTTATTTTATAAATTGATGTCACTCCCACATTGTAAATATGCAACCAATTGTTTTCATGAGCAAAGAGTGGCAATCTCCCAAGCAAGATTAATTAAGGACACAAGCTAATATGGAAATTACGTTTGTTAGGCATGGCGTGCCTGACTATACCCTTAGTGACCAGCGAGAAATGAATCAGCTAGAAAAAGATTACGCTCCGCTTGATCGTTCACATCTAACACCCATTTATGATTTGACAGAAACTTTGGACAAGCTTGGCGCAGAGATCATCATCTCATCGCCTTATACACGAGCCTTGCAAACAGCAGAGATCATCAACCGAACTTTGAATCTAGAGCTTTTCGTGGAGCATGACTTACGCGAATGGAGAGCTGATTTGTCCGGCGGGTACATCCCACTAACAGAGCGTGATCGTCGCTGGGCAGAATATAGACAAGCATTAAAACTAGGCAAACCTAAACACGACACGGCTTATGAAACTCATCAAGAACTAAGAGAGCGAGTAATTGATGTACTGGATAAATACACCAACTACTCCAAGGTGATTGTCGTTTCGCACTTCAATGTCTTCGAAAGCCTCGCTGGGTACCAACCGGAATCAATTGGTTGCGCAGAGTACAGGAAAATAAAGCTAAGCGAATGCCGATAAATACGCGTCGCGTGCTGAAGCACTCACAAAGCGATCCATCGCTTGAAAGAGTTCAAAAAGCTCAACGCCATATTGAGCTTTAAACTCAGCGCTCGACAATACGAGCTCTAACTCGTTCGCTACAGTGAGCTCGCTCATATCTCTCGTTTGTTGGTCAGATAGGACGAAGCACTCACCTGTAAAACGGTCTCTAAACTCTATTTGAGCACTGGTGGAAAACTGAGGAAATACATAATCTCTGTCGCACGCGCAATAGAGATATATGAGTTCTTCTTCATCTTGACCCACCAACTTTGCAATCTCTTTACGCTGATTCAAAGAGACCATGTTTTCATCAAACCCAGCCGTGCCATAGGCTGCATGATAAAGGCCTGCAACCCGAAGACGCTCACTCGCTCCCCACTGTCCAAGGAGCTTCTCTGTGCCAAGTAAGTGAGACTCAAGAGTTCCATTCAGATGCTGGAAATCTCCAGCACCCAGCTTCTTCAGTAAATTAAACTTATCCATAAGTGACTGTCCTATCGCGCTAGCATTAAGCCTTCTTAACAAACTTAGCCGTTACCATCATTTCACCAGCGCCATCAACTTTACAATCAAGCTCATGATCTTTACCTTCCACGATTCGTCTTACCACGGCTTTAGTACCAATTTTTAGTACCAATGAACTACCTTTAACTTTTAGATCTTTCGCTAACGTTACTTTGTCACCTTCTGCTAAAGCCGTACCGTTGGCATCTTTCGCAACAAATACGTTTTCATCCACTTCCGTTGGGTTCCATTCATGCGCACATTCCGGGCACACCAACTGGCTTTGATCTTGATAAACGTATTCTGATTGACAGTTCGGACAAGGAGGTAGAGACATAAATTACCACTTTCTAATCATAATATTGGCTCAACATCATATAGGTAGCACCATTATCGAGTCAAAGTCATGGGTACAAACCGAATACCATTGAACTCCGACTCCTCTCCTGTCTGGGCAAAGCCATAACGTTGATAAAAACCCTCAGCGTTCACTGACGAGCGCAGTGAAATACGCTTCTCTTGAGTTGAACGGAGTAATTCATCCAATAGAAGTGCGCCTAAGCCCGTCTTTTGTGCTGACTTCGCAACAAACAAATGAGTGAGATAGTTCCCTTCTCTCAGAGCGGCAAAACCGACTAATCGATTATTGTCTATTGCTTTAATGCTATAAAACAAATCTAGGTCAAACGCCGTTTTGACATCTTTTAGTACTCGAGATTGAAACTCATCTCGTCCTTGCCTAGTGAAATGAGGCAGCACATCTTGCTGCGCTACCTCTTCAATCAAACATTTTACGGCCTCTAAGTCTTTAGGAGCTACAATTTCAATATCCATATCTACCTCTTTAACGTCGATCTAACCGCTTATTCAGCATTGAAAGGCTTCAAATCGATCCCTTCAATATCGCATACAGCTTTAATCGTTGGGTGGGCCGCTAACTTGTTCAGATACTTGGATAAATGAGGAAAAGTTATCGGCGAACGTTTAACTGGAAGTGACCACTCTGCGAGCATGAAAAGGAAGTAGTCACATGCTGAAAAACGATCTGCAATCAAGTACTCATGTTTTGCTAACTGATCATCAATAATGCTCAGCGCATCTGCTATTCTATCGTCCTGCGCTTTAACGACATTAGGAATAGAAGACTCATCGGAAGTATGACGATGCGGGTAATAACGCACCATGAGTTCTGCTTGCAAGGTATTGTTTAAAAACGCCAACCATTGAAAGAAAATAGGACGCAGTGGATCGCCAATAGCAGGAATTAAATCAGCGCTAGGGTTTTGTTCGCACAAGTGAATACAGATCGCAGGGCTCTCGAAGATTGCTTGGCCATTTTCAACTAAGGTAGGAATTCGGCCAGCAGGATTAAGTTTCAAATACTCCGCCGATTTCTGACCGTTGCTTTTCTTATCCACCAGCACCAATTCGTAATCAGCTTTCATATGATGGAGTAAAAAATGAGGTGCCAAGCTGGCATTATTTGGATAGTAGTAAAGCGTATACACTAACGAACTCCCTTCTTAAGTGATTATTAAATTGAGCATCCATTGCCTACGGTTGAATGCAATTAAGTAACTTTAAAACGCAAAAAGTGCATCTCTAAGTCAACATCTTGTTCCAGTCCATATGTAAAATCCTCTCCAACTAAAGACCTTATGGCAGAACGCCAAAAACACAATGCGCCAGAGTTTTCTTGCAGTACTCGAACTTGCCAGTCTCCTAAATGCATGGACACCACGGTTTTTAGCGCTAATTTACCCACACCTCTGCCTTTATACTTCCTCAAGATAAAAAACTGACCTATATCCCATAAATTCGGGTTACTAGGATATTTGCGAAGCAAAAGAAAACCGGCTATATCACCATCCACAGTAATAAAATATGGAATGTGGTCAGCTTCATTCCAGTAAGGTTCCAATACATGTGGAGGAAATCCAAATTCTCCACAGGCGTTAGGGCCCCACTTGGTAAACTCTGACATATCATACACATAGTATTTAAACATGTTTTCGATAATGTATTTCTTATCAGGCGAGACCACTTCTAAGCAGACGTCCATTGCAAATAATTCCATTCGTTGTTATCAGGTGCATATTAACGCAAAGACACTACACCGTAATCTCAATTCGATTGCCATCGGGATCTAAAACTGCGCTTTCATAATAACCATCCCCCGTCCTTCTTGGGCCATCGAGTTTTTCGTATCCATCTAAGACTAACCGCTCCGTCAAGCTATCAACGGCTTGCTCCGAACCAACTGACATCGCAAAGTGAATCAAACCCGTGAATTGTTCATAAATGTCATCTTTTGATTCTGGGACACTTGGCATCTCCATCAACTCTAAACGAGAGCCGCTATCAAAAGAGAGAAAATACGACGAAAACTGTTTTGTGGGGTTATAGTACTTATCGTTCGATTCCGCACCAAAGTAGTTAATATAAAAAGCGCGCAGAACCTCTATCTGTTTAGTCCAGATGGCAATGTGTTCAATTCTCATGGAAAGCTCCTGTCTGATATTTATTTCAGACTAGCGAGTTGCGACGAATCAAAACAGAGCCTATCTCACAACAAGTCTTTCCTATTTTTGTTTTTTCCATGGGCTTTCAAGAGCACTTCTACCGTTCAATCAGTATTGCCATAACTCACCCCATACAAGATGAATTAAGGCGCCAAAACACTCCTGAGAACCATATTGAGCAAGTGTATTAATTAAACAAACGACTTAGTCTTGAAGTGAGGGTTTTCCACTCGAACATCCAATCGAGCAATATCATCCAATTTAATAAGGCTTGGGTTGCCGTCAGCTTCAATCAAAATACATTCTTCTCGCTGGTTATTTCTCGCGGTATCCATCGCAATTCCAATAACCTCATGTCCAGACTTCAAGTGAAGCAATATCGGATAGCGGTGCATACACACTATTTCGATATAATCGTAGTCACTGCAACTTATCATAAGCTCCTCCCCTAATCGGTTGATAA
>NZ_CFHWOM010000056.1:0-20009 GCF_984391705.1 Vibrio sp.
TGGTTTTGACCGTGTATTCGAGATCAACCGTAACTTCCGTAACGAAGGTCTTTCACCGCGTCACAACCCAGAATTCACAATGATGGAATTCTACCAAGCGTACTCTGACTACAAAGATCTAATGGATCTAACAGAAGAGATGCTAAGCACTGTTGCTATGGATGTTCTAGGTTCAACATCTATGCCTTACGGTGATGAGACGGTTGAGTTTGGTGGTAAGTACGCTCGTATGAGCATGTTTGAAGCAATCAAACACTACAACCCTGAGCATGCTGAAATTCAAGCGCTAACGGAAGCGGATCTTCAAGACCGTGAGAAGATGGTAGCAATCGCGAAATCTGTACACGTTGAAGTAGAAACATTCTGGACATGTGGTCAGCTTCTTGAAGAGATCTTTGGTGAAACAGCTGAACCTCAGCTAATCCAGCCAACGTTCATCACTGGCTACCCAGCGGATATTTCTCCACTAGCACGTCGTAGCGATGACAACCCATTCTTCACTGACCGTTTCGAGTTCTTTATCGGTGGTCGTGAAGTAGCAAACGGCTTCTCTGAGCTTAACGACGCAGAAGACCAAGATGCACGCTTTAAAGCACAGGTTGATGCAAAAGACGCAGGTGATGACGAAGCAATGTACTACGATGCAGACTACATTACTGCACTAGAGCACGGCCTACCGCCAACAGCAGGTCAAGGTATCGGTATCGATCGCCTAGCAATGCTATTTACTAACACGCACACAATCCGTGACGTGATTCTATTCCCAGCGATGCGCCCACAAGCATAACTTGTAGGTAATGTCTGAATTTTTAAAAGTCACCTTCGGGTGACTTTTTTGTTTTCTTTTCTCTAAATTAAGACAAGGGTTTGATGTTAACTTTAGAACTATTTGTACGTAAGGTACTGATTTATTGGGTACATAGAGAGTTTGCCGTTTGGTAAACATCGATTGTTACAGGCTTTGTGACGATATAATTAAGTGTAATTTACTCTTGTACAGTACAATTATTCTTTGAAACTCCTCCCACAATGGCTGGAAAAAACTCGAACCAACCTTTAGTCTTATAGTTGAGACAGATTATCTTCCTGAGTCTCTATAATGTAACCATTTAGATTAATGTGCCTTCTATGGCACTGCATTTGTGTTATCAATAGTAAGGATTAAGCCGTATGGGTAGTCAGTTCCGAATGGATTCCGTTCCAGGGTCTCTTATTGTCGTTGGAGGTACCTATGAACCATGGCTTTCAGTATTAGAACAGGTAGGCTGGAGATGCACGCAATGTGCTGATTTACGTAAGGCAGATGCATTATTTGCTGAGACAGGACCTTGTATAGGTATTGTAGATTTAAGCCATGATGAGTTTAGCCTCAATGGAATTGCAAATCTTGTAAGTAATCATAAACAGGTGCGCTGGTTGGCGTTTATTCGTGAGTCTCAACTTAGCTCAGATACAATTTGCCAGTTCATCGTAAACTTCTGTATTGACTTCTTTACTGCACCAATCCCTGATGCGCAGTTGCTTGGGACTATCGGTCACCAACTCGGAATGCTGAAACTAGAGAAAAAAGTATGGCCTCACTACGGTAACAATAGCGATATGGGATTGATCGGCGATTCGATTCCAATGAAGCGCTTACGTGACCAAATTAAACGCATTGGGCCAACAGACGTTAGTATTCTTATTTATGGGGAGAGTGGTACAGGTAAGGAGACCGTCGCACGTGCAGTACATAAAACATCTTCACGCTCGAACAAGGAATTTATTTCGGTGAATTGTCGTGCGATGTCTGAACGTCGTATTGAAAGCGATCTATTTGGTATTAACCGAGAGGACCCGCTGGCGCCTTCCATTCTAGAAAAGGCTGATGGCGGCACTATTTTGCTTAATGACATACTGACTTTACCAAAATCTCAACAAGTGAATTTGTTGAGATTCTTACAAGAAGGGACAGTCGACACAGTCAATGGCCGTAAAGAAGTTGATGTGCGTATTCTTGCGGCAAATTCAGCGGATATCGAAAAAGCGTTAATCGATGGCGATTTCAATGAAGAGCTATACCACTACATCAATGTACTTCGTATCAATGTACCAAGCTTGAAAGAGCGAGCGGGGGATATTGCGATTCTCGCACGTCATTTCTTACAAGAATACTCGAAAGAATACAATGCCCAGGCTCGTAGCTTTACTGAAGACGCTGCGCGTGCTCTTACTCGTTATCATTGGCCGGGTAATGTTAGGGAGCTGATGAATCAAATTAAACGCGTTGTATTGATGTCAGATACGGTAATGCTTGATGACCAGCATTTAGATTTACCAAAACGTAGTGATGGTAAACGCAGTCTTAAGAGTATTCGAGAGCGTAGTGAGCGAGACGCGTTGCTATTAGTGCTGGAGTCTCACTCAGGTCAAGTGTCGATGGCTGCAAAAGAGCTCGGTGTATCTCGTGCAACAATGTATCGACTATTAAACAAACATAACTTGATTAGTGATGCGACCGTTTAACTGATTGTTTTATAGATTAAAGCCGCGAACGAATGTCGCGGCTTTTTTATAAAATTAAAATATTATTCACTGCAATACGGATTTGGTATCGATAAAAATATTGTATAAGTCGATGAGCTTATCATTTTCTAGTTAAAAAATTTTTATTAAAACGATTGGTTATAATTTAGTTGAATTTATAATCATGATGTTTAGAATTTAACCATGAGCTAGAGCTCATACCCACTTCAATTTATCGGATTAATACATAGCTAGGAGGCGTACCATGACACATTTCAATGTTCTTCAAATGAACCGTACGTCTTTTGAGCTTGGTGCTTTTGCATCTGCGGCTGATCACGCTCGAAAAGCCTCAAATGATCGCAACAATACACCCGTAATGTAATTAGTCCGTATCCAAATTAATTTTAATTGGCTGCGGAGAGCAGCGAATTAAAGTTTTGTCTCATTTTAATCTTGGATTCGTTGACCTTTCCCCAGCTACAACTCAACTGGAGAAAACTCATGAGTCATTCTGTATACCTAAAATTGGCCACAGTGTTGGTAAAAGCCGATCTTCGTCGTGAAGAGCGAGAATGGAAACGTCGTGTAAGACGCAGCAGCTTTAATATTCCTTGGGAAAATGAACACTTGTTAAGAGATATTGGCTTAGAGAAAGATGGACGTTCTGTTGGTCTTCGTGAGCCAGAAAGCGTTACGGCTGAACGCAGAGTTCGTCATCTTCGCCGTGTCCTAAGCGCGCGAATACCAACGTAATCCACAGGGCTGGTTTGCTTCACCAGCCCTAGCTTATTTCAACCAGCTACCTAGGTAGCTGGTGGTTATGGACAAGGATTGGAGTAAGTCGTCCCAATCTCTTGTAGTCCTTGAAGCAATTCATTCGTTAATACGACATCCAAACTGTTTATGTTTGATTCAAGCTGATCAATTGTGGTTGCTCCAATAATATTTGAGGCAACAAACGGGCGCTGATTAACAAACGCTAGAGCCATTTGAGCGGGGTCCAATCCGTGTTGGCGAGCCAGATCGACATAAGCAGCTGTTGCTTCTATTCCTTGAGGAGTGAAGTAACGAACAAAGCGCTCGAATAAGGAGCAACGAGCCCCTTTAGGACGTTGACCATTTAAATACTTACCACTCAAAGTACCAAAAGCCAACGGGGAGTATGCGAGAAGCTGGACACCTTCATAGTGGCTTATTTCTGACAACCCGACTTCGAAGCTACGATTGAGTAAGTTATACGGGTTTTGGATAGAGACAATTCTTGGTAGCGCGTGCTTCTCTGCTAACCGAAGTAATGTCATCACCCCCCAAGGCGTTTCGTTGGATACACCAATATACCTAACTTTACCGACTTTAATCAGCTCTGCTAACGCTTCAAGAGTCTCCACTAAGGTGACTTCTTCTTGTTCGGTCGGGTAAGGGTAATTTAATTGACCAAAACAGTTAGTCTGACGCTGAGGCCAATGAATCTGATAAAGGTCGACGTAATCGGTTTGTAGTCGACGTAAACTATCATCAATCGCGAGATGAATATTACGTCTATCGAGCTTCATATTATCGCGAATGTGAGGCATATTTCTTGGGCCTGCTACTTTCGTCGCCAACACCACGTTTTCTCTTTTTCCTGATTGTTTTAGCCAGTTACCAATATGCTGTTCAGTTGTGCCTTGAGTCTCAGGGCTTGGCGGTACTGGGTACATTTCCGCGGTGTCGACAAAGTTAATGCCTCGTTCAAGAGCAAAGTCCAATTGGTTAAATGCGTCTTGTTCGGTATTTTGCACCCCAAAGGTCATGGTGCCTAAGCCTATCTGACTCACTTCTAGAGTAGAGTGAGGTAACTTGTTGTATTGCATGAGCCTTCCTCGCTTTCATTCTTGTTATCAACTCAATATAGGGGATTAACTAAGGAGAAGGAATCAGCTCTCTTAACAATTTCGCAAATTTCCCAGCTTTGTCTAATATTGAATGACGGAGGTGCGTTATGAAGATGACCCAATTAGACAAGTGGCTCCATGGCTACCACAAAGATTCTTACCAGTCGCCAAAAGTTTTTGTTATCAGCTGTTCGGATCTTTCTCAATATTTATTGGCTGTAGAATATAAGCACAAGCTTGAGCCATTGAAAGTAGATGATGAGCCTGTTCACTTTGAATCTTTGGAACGGGTGAAGGAGGAGCTGACTCGTTTAGGAGTTGAGCGTGCTTATTTGCGCTTGCACAACGCTTATGATGAGTGTGGATCCGTTGATGGACCAATGTATCACGATGTGGAGTTATCACTCGCGACACACTAGCTGAAATTTTGCTCTAATAACTTTGCCGTGAATTGAGTTCTTAAATAGAAGCCTCTAGGGCGAGTTTTTATCATTTTACCGCTAGCGCCGTAAGCTTCTGTTAAAACTCGACCATTGGCTGCTTTCGGGCGCAACTGCAGTACTTCCCCATGCCTAGCGGTAATTTGCTCTACTTGTCCAGTAACGATCATTTCCATGAGCTCTTCCCAATCACATTTGAGTCGTTGCTCTTCCTCGCGTGAGGGGGACCAAATCAGTGGTGAGCCAACGCGTCTCTCTGCCAATGGGATTTCACGCTCACCCTCTACAGGGATCCATAACACTCGCGATAGTTTATTACGTACGTGACTATTTTCCCAAGTGAGCCCTTGGATACCTACGAGAGGCGCAACGCACACAAACGTCGTCTCCAAAGGTTTGCCTGTATAGCTGATCGGGATTGTTTTCAGTTCAATGCCTAGCTGTTCAAAATCTTGTTGTGGCTTACTTCCAGCGCTCGCACCAAGATGCCACTCCAGTAATTGTCCTACCCATCCTTTGTCTCGGCGTAAGTCGGGAGGGACTTCCATACCTGCTTCTTCTGCTAGCTCTGAAAAGGTGAGTCCAGCAACGCATAACGCTCGCTCAATTAGCTCTGATTCTGATTTAGGTTCTGATTTCATAGTGATTAGCACTGATAACGACTCAACTATTGTAACGGATTCATAGAAAGTTGGCTGCGTGAAGTTTGATCATCTTGGGTGAAAGATCGTCTGTTGTAGAGTTATCCACAAGAGTTTTTTGTTTTGTCGCCTGCTTTCTTGCTCATGGATGAATAAACAGTAGTTTTGGGCGCAAAATTTGCTTGAAGTTTGCTGGTAAAATTGCATCTGCTAAGAGGCGTTGTGGATAAATAACTCATTGGTTGATCTTTGACCGATCTGGTTTTTGCTGAAATTTGACAAAATTTACGAAGGGGAGGTTTTGTTGTTTTTTGGGTAATTTGTTGATAAATAATTATTTTTTTATTTGTTTCTTGTTTTCTATGAATGTTGGGAAGCTAAGTTGGCTGGCAAATGATCACTTTCACTTTGATTTTTCACATAGTTATACACAGAAAAGGTGAATAAATGTGGGCTATGTCTCACTGTGTTGTGTATAAACGTTTGGCTGATTAAAAGTTATCCATAATGGCGGTGATGGATGATATTTTCTGCCTTAGTCACACTAGTAAGTTTGCTCCCATTGGGGATATGTGGAAAAATCACTGTAATTAAAGATTTTATTAGAGGTTGGCCAGTGATAGATGGCGATGGTTACCGCTTAAATGTGGGAATTGTAATCTGTAACAACCATGGTCAGGTCTTCTGGGCTAAACGATACGGACAACACTCTTGGCAGTTCCCTCAAGGGGGAATTGATGAAGGTGAAACCCCTGAACAAGCAATGTATCGGGAGTTGTATGAAGAGGTTGGTCTTACTAAAAAAGATGTCAAGATCGTAGCAACAAGTCGTCATTGGTTAAGATATAAATTACCCAAACGCCTTGTTCGCTGGGATTCAAAGCCTGTTTGTATCGGTCAAAAACAGAAATGGTTTCTGCTGCGATTAGATTGTGATGAATCACGAATAAATATGCTACGCGGTAGTTCCCCTGAGTTCGATGGTTGGCGATGGGTAAGTTATTGGTACCCAGTGCGACAAGTCGTTTCTTTTAAGCGCGACGTATATCGTCGAGCGATGAAAGAGTTTGCATCGATGGCAATGCCATTCAAAGAGCGTAGAAGCAAGAGTAAACGCAAGCATAGAAGAGGATAGAGATGCTTTCTCAACTAAGGGAAATAGTTGAACAGGTTTCCAAAGTCGAAGATGTACATCAGGCTTTGGATATCTTGGTTAAGCAGACATGCAGTGCGATGAGTACTGAATGTTGTACAGTCTATCTTGCGAATGAAGAGATGCAGCGCCTTGAACTAATGGCAACTCAAGGTCTGAGGTTTAAAGGAGACAGAATACGCATCGGGTTTAACGAGGGACTTGTCGGCCTGGTCAAACGCAGTGCAGAGCCTCTCAACGTTGCTGAAGCTTCAAAACACCCTAATTTCAAATACTTCTCAGAACTAGGCGAAGAGGTCTACCACAGCTTTCTTGGTACGCCTATTATCCATCGTAAGCAAGTTCTCGGCGTGCTCGTTGTCCAGCAAAAAGCGCCGCGTCAGTTTGATGAAATGGAAGAGTCTTTTCTCGTCACTTTAGCGGCTCAGTTGGCTGTGATCATTGCTCATGCTCAGACTCAAGGGCAGTGGCGTCTAGAGAAAAAACAGTTTGCTATAAAAGGCGTTCCTGCATCGACTGGTGTGGCAATCGGTGAGTTTTGGTTGGATGATACGCAACCAGAGCTTACGGATGTCTATCCAGCGTCTACTTTGGATATCGACAGAGAACAAGAGTTACTGTTGCTGGCGATCGAAGCGGCATTAAGTGATTTTCGCCGGATGCGGAAAAAGCTTGATAGTGAAATTAACAAAGATGCGTTGGCAATCTTCGATCTTTTTACCCACTTGCTTAATGATCCTATGCTTCGTAAGGATCTTAAAGCGCAAATCCAAAAAGGGGATCGCGCAGACTGGGCGTTGCGCCAAGTGGTAGAAAGCTACTCCAACCGATTTGCGCGTATGTCTGATGTTTATCTACGTGAAAGAGCGCAAGATATTCGCGAGCTCGGACAGCGTCTTCTTTACTTCCTTCATAATGCAGAGAAAGAACAACCTAGATTAGATAATCCCGTCATCTTGGTCGTAAGGGAGCTCACGGCAACAATATTAGCTTCTATTCCTAAAGACAAACTTCTTGCGGTCGTGTCTATTGAAGGCGCAGCAAACTCCCATGCGGCGATTTTATCTAGAGCGATGGGGATTCCCGCTGTCATGGGAGCGAATGTAAACCTCAAAACTGTTAGCGGTAAACAAGGTGTTGTTGATGGGTACAGCGGTAAGATACTGATCTCTCCTAGTCGGCAGTTGCTAAGAGCGTACAAAGCGTTAGTTAACGAAGAGCGAGAGCTCTCGACAATGGTGAATCAGCGCATTCTAGAACCTGCCTGTACTAGTGATGGTCAACGCATAGAAATTATGCTTAATGCAGGTCTGAGTGCTGATGCGAATATTGCCGTAAACCAAGGGGTTGATGGGGTAGGACTATACCGCACCGAGATCTCTTTTTTACTCCAACATCGCTTCCCTTCCGAAGAAGAGCAAACGCAACAATATCAATCGGTTTTAAATACTTACCCTGATAAACGCGTTGTGATGCGTACGTTGGATGTGGGAGGGGATAAAGCGCTTCCTTATCTACCGATTGAAGAAGACAACCCATTTTTAGGGTGGCGAGGCATTCGCTTTACACTCGATCATCCAGATATCTTTTTGATGCAGATTCGAGCGATGATGAAGGCAAGCGCTCAGAGTCAGAACTTGAGTATCTTATTACCCATGGTGTCGGGTGCACAGGAATTAGATAGTGCGATTGAATTGATTGAGCGAGCGTATCAAGAAGTCTCAGAGCTAGATGAACGAATTAAAATGCCAAAGATAGGGGTAATGATTGAAGTGCCATCAATGATTTACCTTCTGCCACTTATTGCCGAGAAAGTTGATTTTGTTTCGATCGGTACTAACGACTTAACTCAATACTTACTTGCCGTAGATCGCAACAATGCCCGAGTTTCCGACGTCTATGAGTCAATGCATCCCGCGGTAATCATGGCGTTGAATCATATCCAGCAAATGTGCCAGCAGCTGGAATTGCCAGTATGTATTTGTGGTGAGCTTGCTGGTGACCCTATTGGGGCTCTATTGATGGTTGGCTTGGGTTATCACAGTTTGAGTATGAATACCTCAAACGTAGCGAAGGTAAAATATCTTCTGCGTCATACCGATAGCCAAGAATTGAAGCAACTTGCTGACAAAGCGCTGATGCAACCTTATGGCAATGATATTTATAATATGATGCAAACTTTCTTTGAGGATAAAGGCTTCGCAGGCTTTATCCGTGCAGGTAAACGATAGGTATAATGGCAAGCGTAGAATTATTAGCTTCATTACTACTACTAGGGAGCTTTGTTGGCCTTATGGCTGGTCTACTGGGCATTGGTGGTGGTTTGATTGTGGTACCTGCACTGATGTTCTTGCTACCTATGGCGGGTATTGAGCCAAGTATCGCTATGCAAATGGCACTGGCGACATCTCTTGCTTCAATCATCGTTACGTCTGGTTCTTCCGCTTATAACCACTTTAAGTTAGGCAACGTAGATATGTTTGTTGTGAAGTGGTTAATGCCAGGTGTTGTAGTGGGAGGCTTTTTGGGCGCGAATGTCGCTGAATGGATTCCGGCTCACTATCTACCAAAAGTGTTTGGTGTGATTGTATTATTGCTTTCTATCCAGATGCTTTTCTCTATTCGTGGTAAGAAGCATCGACACATGCCGAGTAGCACGATGACTGTCGCAATTGGTACAGGTATCGGAATGGTGTCTAGCCTCGCTGGAATTGGGGGAGGCTCTCTGTCTGTACCATTTTTGAATCGTCATGGTATCGAAATGCGCAAAGCGGTGGGCTCTTCGTCTGTTTGCGGATGTTTTATTGCGTTATCAGGGATGTTAGGTTTTATCATGCATGGCTATAAGGCTGAATTATTGCCAGAATACAGCCTAGGTTATGTTTACTTACCAGCGTTAATTGGTATTACAGCCACTTCAATGCTAACCACGCGCTTTGGCGCTCGACTCGCTTCTACTATGCCAACCGCTAGGCTAAAGAAGATCTTTGCGCTATTTTTGATGTTTGTCGCAGGAACTATGTTACTGTGATGTACTCTCATCTATACCTATCTTAATTTTGAATATCTAAAGAGTAATAATCCTATGTCTCAGGGATACCTTTCATTTCCTAATATAGATCCTGTCCTAGTGTCTATTGGTCCATTGTCGATTCGTTGGTACGGTTTAATGTACCTAGTTGGTTTTGCTTTTGCTCTTTGGCTAGCGAATCGTCGTGCAGATAAGCCAGATAGTGGATGGACGCGTGAGCAAGTTTCTGATTTGTTATTTGCCGGTTTTTTAGGGGTGGTAATTGGTGGCCGTGTAGGTTACGTACTGTTCTACAATTTTGATTTATTCTTGCAAGACCCGCTGTACCTATTCAAAGTTTGGACGGGGGGCATGTCGTTTCATGGTGGCTTGCTTGGTGTGATTACAGCGATGTTCTGGTATGCCAAGAAAAATGGTCGAACTTTCTTTGGTGTGGCTGATTTTATAGCGCCATTAGTGCCATTTGGTCTAGGGATGGGACGTCTTGGCAATTTTATGAACAGTGAACTTTGGGGGCGCGTTACTGACGTGCCTTGGGCCTTTGTTTTCCCTAATGGTGGTCCACTTCCTCGTCATCCTTCTCAGTTGTACGAGATGTTCCTGGAAGGCATTGTATTGTTCTTCATTTTGAACTGGTTTATTAAGAAACCTCGTCCTCTTGGGGCGGTATCAGGGCTATTCTTAGCTGGATATGGTACATTCCGTTTCTTAGTTGAATACGTGCGTGAACCAGATGCTCATTTAGGTTTGTTTGGCGGTTTTATCTCTATGGGACAAATCCTATCTCTACCTATGGTGATCATTGGCGGTCTTATGGTCGCTTGGGCATACAAACGTGGTCACTACAAAGATGAATTGCCACAACAGACGAAGTAAGGAATTGGCGTGAAACAGTATTTAGAACTCTGTCAGCGAATTGTTGACCAAGGTGAGTGGGTTGAGAACGAACGTACGGGCAAACGATGCTTAACGGTGATCAATGCAGATCTCACTTATGATGTCGCCAATAATCAATTCCCTTTAGTTACAACTCGTAAGAGCTTCTGGAAAGCCGCGGTCGCGGAGTTGCTCGGTTACATTCGCGGTTATGACAACGCTGATGATTTTCGCAAACTAGGCACTAAAACATGGGATGCAAACGCAAATCTCAATGAAGCGTGGCTGAATAACCCTTATCGTAAAGGTGAGGATGATATGGGCCGCGTTTATGGCGTTCAAGGGCGAGCATGGGCCAAGCCTGATGGCGGTCATATCGACCAGCTACGTAAGATTGTCGATGATTTGACTCGTGGTGTTGATGACCGAGGTGAAATACTTAATTTTTATAACCCAGGTGAGTTTCATATGGGGTGTTTGCGTCCGTGCATGTACAGTCATCACTTTTCATTGCTTGGCGATACTCTCTACTTAAACAGTACTCAGCGCTCTTGTGATGTGCCCTTGGGCCTCAACTTCAATATGGTTCAAGTCTACGTGTTCTTAGCAATTATGGCCCAGATTACGGGTA
Source organism: Vibrio sp. (assembly GCF_984391705.1). NCBI lineage: Bacteria > Pseudomonadati > Pseudomonadota > Gammaproteobacteria > Vibrionales > Vibrionaceae > Vibrio > Vibrio sp. The sequence continues at coordinate 11,155 of NZ_CFHWOM010000056.1, forward strand.
AGAAAGCTGGGCAGGCATATCATAAAATTGTGAATGCACATATTTATGAAGATCAGCTCGAGCTGATGCGTGATGTTCAGCTGAAACGTGAACCTCTGAAAGCTCCTACTTTCCATATTAACCCTGAAATCAAGTCTCTTGAGGATTTAGAAACTTGGGTAACATTGGATGATTTTTGGGTGGAAGGTTACGAACACCACGAAGCAATTAAGTATCCGTTCTCAGTGTAACAATTCGTTGTGATTGAAAAGCCGCCTTAGATAGGCGGCTTTTTTGTGGCTGATGGAGAAGGCTTGTGCTCTACAGAGTGTGTTCTATCAGTGTTTCGAGAATTTAGATAGGTCTCCATCCTTTGAAGGGAAGTAAGCCTATCATCTCATAGAGTGACGAATAAGCGAGTAGGGAGCCGCTATAAGCTATCCACTCCCTTTGAGGGCTCTCCAAGTTGTTTGTTCCATATTCTAAGTACTGCGTCGTCGTGAAAGGCTTACATGGAAGAGAGGTCATTTCATAGAGCAAAATCGGAATGAGCAGGGAATCTCAATAAGCTTTTGAAACGCTTTGGTCAAATGAAAAAAAAGCCCGCAACTAAGGTTGCGGGCTTTTCTATAAGCGATGATCTATATATTAAGTTGTTAGCGCTAGGATAGTACCAGGTAGAGCGACGAACACTGCTAATAGGTAACCTGCGACAACGGCTTTATTCTTCACTGCCATATCAGAGATAAAATCAGCACCTTTCACTGGTAGTTCACGTAAGAACGGAATACCGAAGATAAACACTGTTGCCATGATGTTGAATACTAGATGAACCAAAGCAATCTGCAGTGCGAATACTGCAAACTCACCAGATACTGCTGTTGCTGCAAGTAGCGCGGTAATACATGTACCGATGTTTGCACCAAGAGTGAACGGGTAAACATCACGTACTTTTAGAACACCTGAGCCTACTAGTGGAACCATTAGACTTGTTGTTGTCGAAGATGACTGAACAAGAACAGTAACGATTGAGCCTGATACGATACCGTGGATTGGGCCACGACCAATAGCGTTCTTTAGAATCTCGCGAGCACGGCCAACCATTAGGCTCTTCATTAGTTTACCCATCACTGTGATAGCAACGAAGATTGTTGCAATACCCAGAACGATAAGTAGCACACCACCAACTTGATCACCAAATGTTGCTAGAGGCTCTTTAATTGCACTTACAACAGGCTTAGTGATTGGCTTGATGAAGTTTAGGCCTTTGATGCTCATATCACCTGTTGCTAGGAATGGAGATACCAACCAGTGTGAGATCTTATCAAGAATGCCGAACATCATTTCTAGAGGTAGGAAGATAGCTACCGCTAACAGGTTGAAGAAGTCGTGGATAGTCGCACTTGCAAAGGCGCGTTTAAACTCTTCCTTACAACGAACGTGCCCTAGAGAAACCAGAGTATTCGTTACTGTAGTACCGATGTTTGCACCCATTACCATAGGGATTGCCGTTTCCACCGGAAGACCGCCGGCCACTAGGCCCACGATGATTGAAGTTACTGTACTTGAAGATTGGATTAGTGCAGTTGCGACTAGACCGATCATTAGACCTGCTACAGGGTGAGACGCGAATTCAAAAAGAACTTTAGCTTGATCGCCAGTTGCCCATTTAAAACCGCTGCCTACCATAGATACTGCTAGAAGTAGTAGGTACAACATGAATGCCAAGTTAGCCCAGCGTAACCAGCGAGCGGTGCTCGAGATTGGTGCTGCTGTAGTAGTAGCTTGGTTCATAATTTTTCTCCGTGGACCGTTAATGTCTTGTTTTGGTCTGTTGTTGAAACTGAGGGCGATGTTAGAGGGGAAATATTTCAGTAATATTACAGTTATGTGTAATAAAACTTTTTTTGCGCTAGGTGCCATTTGTAAGGTGTATTTTAAGTTTTACAATGCATTTAAGTTTTTGTTTTTAAATAACTATTTGTTCTATTTTTATTGTGGGGGACTAATCGCATTTTTATCAAAAAATCCCACGTAGTGAGAGTGTGACTGCGCTTTTATGACAGTTGGATGTCATAAATAAATTTTAAATTATCGGCAAAACTTATTTTAATCTTTGATAAGTTCGTTTTTATCGAACTATTGTTGTCATTGAGGGGTTCTGCTATAACCATAACAATCTCATAAGCTTCGAGTTAACCGTATGTCCCATCTCAACTACAACCATCTTTATTACTTTTGGATGGTCTGCAAGCAAGGTTCTGTAACCAAAGCTGCTGACGCTTTATTTCTCACCCCACAAACAGTGACTGGCCAAATTAAAGCGCTTGAAGAACGAATGGATGGGAAGTTAACGAAGCGCAATGGCCGAAGTATTGAGCCAACGGAGTTGGGGCAGCTGGTATTTAAATATGCCGATAGAATGTTTGGCTTAAGTTATGAAATGCTTGATATCGTAAACTATAGCCAACGTTCAAATATTCTTTTCGATGTCGGTGTTGCTGACGCCCTGTCAAAGCGTTTAGTCAGTAAGATACTTATGACAACCGTTCCGCCTGATAACAGCATCCATTTAAGATGCTTTGAATCAACCCACGAAATGTTGTTAGAGCAATTATCTCAACACAAGCTTGATATGATTTTGTCGGATTGTCCTGTCGATTCAAGCCAAAGTCCTGGGCTATATAGTAAGAAGTTGGGTGAATGTAACATGAGCTTCTTCTGCTCTGGCAACGTAGATAAAGTGAGTTTTCCTGCAATATTAGAACAACGTAAACTGCTTATTCCTGGTAGTCGAACTGCTATGGGAAGAAAGGTTTTACAGTGGTTTGATAGACAGGGCTTGCAGCCTAATATCCTTGGTGAGTTTGATGATGTCGCTTTAATGAAATCTTTTGCTCGATACCACCACGATGTCATCTTCTTAGCCCCTTCACTTTACGTTTCTGAAGTGGAAAGTGATCTTCCGTTACAGTTAATTGGGCATATTGATGAGTTGAAAGAGGAGTATTACGTTATATTTGCTGAGCGAATGATTCAGCACCCTGCAGTAAAGAATGTATGTGATGCAGATTTTATATCTCTCTTTAAGTAATGTTTTCATTTATAACAAATAGATTACTTGTTACAAATCGATTACTATCGTCAATATTAAATTTTAGCGTGATTAACGAAGCAAGTCATATGTGCTATTAGTGCCATTTGAACCAGTGGTCATATGCATATTATTGGCGAATTACAGTTAGCTTCAAGAGGTGCTGGCCGATGAATTTACAAGAGATGGAACAAAACTCCGCCAAAGCAGTTGTGCTGCTCAAAGCTATGGCTAACGAGCGAAGATTACAAATACTATGCTTACTGCATAATAATGAATTATCAGTTGGAGAGCTTTGTCATAAGCTCGAGTTGAGCCAGTCGGCACTTTCTCAACATTTGGCTTGGTTAAGGCGTGATGGGTTAGTAAATACTCGTAAAGAAGCGCAAACAGTGTATTACACTCTAAGTAGTGAAGAAGTGAAATTGATGATTCAGCTATTGCATAGTTTGTACTGTAGCGAGCAACAACAATAGAAAAGGAGGCTAAGGCCTCTTTTTTGCGTATTTCAGATATAAAAAAACCGGCGCTAGCCGGTTTTTTTCTTCACTGGGAAATCAGAGTTCTATTATAGAGCTTTGATTGCAGCAGAGAAGCGAGACTTATGACGAGCTGCTTTATTCTTGTGAATAAGGCCTTTAGTCGCCATGCGGTCTAGGATTGGTGTAACTACAGCGAATGCAGCAGTTGCAGCTTCTTTGTCGCCTGCTTCGATAGCAGCAACAGTTTTCTTCATGTAAGTACGCATCATTGAGCGACGGCTAGCATTGTGCTGACGACGTTTCTCAGCTTGGATAGCGCGCTTCTTAGCAGATTTACTATTTGCCAAGGGTCTAACTCCCAAAAACTTAGTTCGGTGACAATTTAAGGGCGAGGACTATCCCTCATTTGCGCTTAAATGTCAAATAATTTGTGCAAAAACCAATCGAAGCCAAACAAATTTTGGATTAGAAGGGTCTTCACGGTTAAGATGGCGGGGATTCTATCAGTATTTTTTTTTCAATGCTAATACTAATCTGCTCTTGGCGAGTTATTCGTGAATTAAGATTGCAGCATTATTATAAGTATTCGTCAGTTTCCGAGGTAATTGTGAGTAAACGTCTCCTAAAGTCAGGCATGATTGTCAGTGCTATGACTTTGATTTCACGCGTGCTTGGCTTAGTGCGTGACGTCGTCGTTGCAAATTTGATGGGAGCCGGTGCAAGTGCCGACGTCTTCTTCTTTGCCAATAAAATTCCTAACTTTTTACGTCGACTGTTCGCTGAAGGGGCCTTTTCTCAAGCCTTTGTTCCCGTATTGACTGAATACCACGCCAGCGGCGATATGGATAAAACACGTCAACTGATCGCCAAGGCGGCGGGTACACTCGGTGTTATCGTCTCTATTGTAACCTTATTGGGCGTCTTAGGCTCTGGTGTGGTAACAGCACTGTTTGGTTTTGGTTGGTTTCTTGACTGGATGAATGGGGGGCCGTCGGCTGAAAAGTTTGAGCTTGCTAGTTTGATGCTCAAAATTACCTTTCCTTATCTGTGGTTCATTACGTTTGTAGCCTTGTCTGGGGCAATTCTTAATACCATGGGAAAGTTTGCGGTCTCTTCGTTTACTCCAGTCTTTCTCAATGTGATGATTATCCTTTCCGCCTGGTTTATTGCACCTCAGCTCAGTCAACCTGAGATCGGTCTTGCGATTGGTGTGTTCTTAGGAGGCTTGGTCCAGTTTCTTTTCCAACTTCCATTCCTTATTAAAGCAGGAGTGATGGTTAAACCTAAATGGGGGTGGCGTGATCCGGGGGTGGTGAAAATACGCACCTTAATGATTCCCGCTTTGTTCGGTGTTTCTGTTAGCCAGATTAACTTGCTGTTTGATACCTTTATTGCCAGTTTTCTGCAAACGGGCTCAATCAGTTGGCTATATTACTCAGATCGCTTACTTGAATTTCCATTAGGGCTATTCGGTATAGCTATTGCGACGGTCATCTTGCCGGCACTGTCTCGTAAACATGTTGATTCACAGGGGGATGGGTTCGCGCATACTATGGATTGGGGCGTTCGCATGGTTACACTACTTGGCATTCCTGCCATGCTTGGTTTGATAGTGCTAGCTCAGCCTATGCTTATGGTCTTGTTCATGCGTGGTGAATTTACACCTCAAGACGTTCAGTTTGCTTCAATGTCTTTGATCGCTTACGCATCGGGGTTACTTAACTTTATGTTGATTAAAGTATTAGCGCCAGGCTATTACTCGCGACAAGACACCAAGACGCCAGTTAAGTACGGCATTATTGCCATGGTAACCAACATGGTATTCAACGCTATTTTTGCTTGGTTTTATGGGTATGTTGGGTTGGCGATTGCCACCGCGCTTTCAGCGTTTGTAAATATGTCTCTTCTATATAGAGGATTACATCTAGCTGGAGTCTATCAATTAACCCGTAAGACTTTGTTATTTATTGCCAAACTGACAGTTGCTGGTGGGTTAATGGTCGCCGCTATATTATGGAAGCTTGAAGATATGGCGATATGGTTGCAATGGAGCTTCCTTGAGCGAGTTATCTGGTTGATGGCTTTGATAGGACTAGGCGCAGTTGTCTACCTAATTACGTTGCTAATTTTGGGCGTACGTTTAAAAGATTTAAAAGCAGCGACAGAGTAAGGTTGATTAGTATATAATCCGTCGGTTTCACGCAATATAAATATCAGATACAGGTTTTTAGCAGCTTCTAATGGAATTGATCCGAGGCATTCATAACATACAACCACGCCATTCAGGGTGTGTATTGACGATCGGAAACTTCGATGGTGTCCATTTAGGACATCAAGAAGTATTGCGCCAAGTGTCGCAGCAGGCAAAACAGCTAGGGCTGCCTTCGACTGTGATGACATTTGATCCTCAACCTTTGGAGCTGTTTGCTAAAGATAAAGCCCCAGCTCGGCTTACTCGGCTTCGTGACAAGTTTGTCCAACTGAGTAAGTTAGATATTGCGAGATTGCTGTGCGTAAACTTTAATCATCAGTTTGCTAATCAAACGGCTGACGAGTTTATTAGTGACTTGTTGGTAAAGCGTTTGGGTGTTAAGTTTCTCGTCGTTGGTGATGATTTCTGCTTTGGTCGCGGAAGAAAGGGCAACTTTGCCATGCTTCAAGCCGCGGGTAAAAAGTTTGGCTTTGAGGTTGTGAGTACCCAAAGCTTTTGCTTACAGAAACTGCGAGTGAGTAGCACAGCGATTCGTGAAGCATTAGCGCAAGATAAGCTTGATGCGGCTGCTAAAATGTTAGGGCGTGATTATAGTATCAGTGGCCGTGTGTCTCACGGTCGTAAGTTAGGTCGAACTATTGGGTTCCCTACGGCGAATATACCACTGAAACGTAACGTTTCACCTGTATCTGGCGTGTATGTTGTTCAAGCGTTAGGTTTGGACGATACGCCAATCGGTGGTGTGGCGAACATCGGTAATCGCCCTACGGTGAATGGTGTGCGCCAACAATTAGAAGTGCACTTATTCGACTTTCATGCCAATTTATACGGCAAACAACTCGAAATAGTACTTTTACATAAGCTGCGAGATGAGCATAAATTTGACTCTTTCGACGCTTTAAAACAACAAATTGAATTGGATGCTGAAGCAGCAAGGGTGTGGCTGCGTCAGCTTAAAGACCAAGCGGTTTAGTTCGCTGCTTGGCATAATGTCTAACTGTCACCCAACACAACGGAATTAAGAATCGATGAGTGAGTATAAAGATACCCTGAACCTTCCTGAAACAGGGTTTCCGATGCGTGGCAATCTGGCGAATCGTGAGCCAGAGATGCTTAAGCGTTGGTACAAAGAAGACCTTTACGGCGCAATCCGTGAAGCGAAGAAAGGCAAAAAATCTTTCGTTCTGCATGATGGCCCTCCATACGCGAATGGCGACATTCACATTGGTCACGCACTAAACAAGATTCTTAAAGACATTATTATTAAATCCAAAACACTTTCTGGTTTTGATGCACCGTACATTCCTGGCTGGGACTGTCACGGTCTACCAATTGAACTAATGGTAGAAAAGAAAAAAGGCAAACCAGGCCAAAAAATCTCTGCGGCAGAGTTCCGTGAAGAGTGTCGTAAGTACGCGGCAGGCCAGGTAGAAGGTCAAAAAGAGAGCTTCAAGCGCCTAGGTATCATGGGTGAGTGGGATAAGCCATACCGCACTATGGATTTTGCTACAGAAGCAAACATCATCCGTGCACTAGGTAAGATTGCTGATAACGGCCACCTACTAAAAGGTTTCAAACCTGTTCACTGGTGTACTGACTGTGGCTCAGCTCTTGCTGAAGCAGAAGTAGAATACAAAGATAAAGTATCACCATCTATCGACGTTCGCTTTAAAGCGGCTGACGCGCAAGCACTGCTGTCTAAGTTTGATCTTAACGAAGGTCATGAAGGCGAAGGCGATATCTCTATCGTAATCTGGACGACTACACCTTGGACACTGCCTGCAAACCGCGCAGTTTGTCTACGTGACGATCTAGAGTACGTACTTATCCAAGTAGAAGGCGAGACGAAAGAACGTATCATCGTTGCATCTGAGCTAGCGAAAGATGTGATGGATCGTGCGGGTATCGAGCACTTCCATAACCTTGGTTTTGCAAAAGGTGCCGATCTAGAACTGTCTCAGTTTCAACACCCATTCTACGACTTCACAGTACCAGCGATCCTTGGCGATCACGTAACGACTGATTCTGGTACGGGCGTGGTTCACACAGCTCCTGGCCATGGTCAAGAAGACTTCGCAGTTGGTAACAAATACAACCTTGAAGTAGCTAATCCAGTGGGTTCAAACGGTGTTTACCTACCGGATACTGAGCTATTTGCTGGGCAACACGTATTCAAAGCTAATGATGCAGTTGTTGAAACGCTAAAAGAGAAAGGCGCACTACTACATCACCACGCTTACGAGCACAGCTACCCGCACTGTTGGAGACACAAAACGCCAATCATCTTCCGTGCAACACCGCAATGGTTCGTATCAATGGATCAAGCAGGCCTACGTGCAAAAGCACTAGAGTCAATCAAAGGTGTTGAGTGGATGCCAGAGTGGGGTCAAAGCCGCATCGAAGGCATGATTGAAGGTCGTCCAGAGTGGTGTATCTCTCGTCAACGTACTTGGGGCGTGCCAATTGCCCTGTTCGTTCACAAAGAAACGGCAGAACTGCATCCAAACACGATTGAGCTAGTAGAGAAAGTTGCTCAACTTGTGGAGCAGAAAGGCATTCAAGCTTGGTGGGATCTGGAAATTGCTGATCTATTAGGCGAAGAAGCAGACAAGTACGAGAAAGTGCTTGATACACTAGACGTATGGTTCGACTCAGGTGTTACGCACTACTCAGTGGTCGATGCTCGTGAAGAGTACAACGGCGCAAGCGCTGACCTATACCTAGAAGGCTCTGACCAACACCGTGGTTGGTTCCAGTCTTCTCTAATTTCATCTATCGCGATGAAAGACGAAGCACCATACAAACAAGTGCTAACGCACGGCTTTGTGGTTGATGGCCATGGCCGTAAAATGTCGAAATCTATCGGTAACGTTGTTGCACCAAAAGACGTCACTAACAAGTTAGGTGCAGATATTCTGCGTCTATGGGTTGCTTCTACAGACTACACGGGTGAAGTTGCGGTTTCTGATGAAATCCTTAAACGCAGTGCAGATGCGTACCGTCGTATCCGTAACACAGCGCGTTTCTTCCTAGCGAACCTTAGCGGCTTCAATCCAGCAACAGACATCGTTCCTGCAGAGGAAATGGT
>NZ_CFHWOM010000057.1:0-408 GCF_984391705.1 Vibrio sp.
CAGAGCCAGAGCCAGAGCCAGAGCCAGAGCCAGAGCCAGAGCCAGAGCCAGAGCAACCCGACGAAGGTGAAGAAGATTGGCTGACTGCAGCAATTGATGAAGTTGAGAATGCTGATGTTGATTCTATTGACCAAGCGCTAAGCAGCGATGAGTCTTCAACCGATGTAGAAGCTGATTCGGTAGAGACACATGAACCAGACGATAGCGAAGAGGACGAGGATTGGTTAACGGCTGCAATTGATGAGGTTGAGTCTCCAACAATCGAAGACTCAGAACCTAGCGTTGCCACAGATGTCTCGCCACAAGTTGCACTAGATGAAGCAAGCTCGACGAGTGGTGCAGAAAGCACTGAGATAGAGCAAGAAGATTTACTTGCACAACAAGAGCAGGTACAAGCACCATCTAAAG
>NZ_CFHWOM010000057.1:508-19854 GCF_984391705.1 Vibrio sp.
AGGCACCAGAGGCACCAGAGGCACCAGAGGCACCAGAGGCACCAGAGGCACCAGAGGCACCAGAAGTAGTTGAAGATCTCCCACCAATGCCGGAAGCGGTTCCGAATGAGTTTGGGGTACCACAAGATGACGATTGGTTAGTTGACGAACCTGAGCAAACTATTGCTCAAGAGGACTCTCTTGCATCGTTGTCACCAGAAACGGCTGCGCAGCCAGAGCTTGAAGCTGCTGCGTTTGAAGAGCCTATTGCTGACGACATCGCAGAGCCGGTTGAAGAGTCGTTCGAGCTTGACGACCTAGAGCTTCCAGAATACAGCGAAGAAGATGCATTAGCGGATATGGCGGCTGAGCCAGAACTTGAAGCAGCGGCAACTGAAGAGCCTATTGCTGACGATACTGCTGAGCAGGTTGAAGAGTCGCTTGAACTTGATGATCTAGAGCTTCCAGAACACAGCGAAGAAGATGCATTACCGGAAATGGCGGCCGAGCCAGCACTTGAAGCAGCGGCAACTGAAGAGCCTATTGCTGATGATACTGCAGAGCAGGTTGAAGAGTCGTTCGAACTTGATGAGCTAGAGCTTCCAGAATACAGCGAAGAAGATGCATTAGCGGATATGGCTGCCGAGCCAGCGCTTGAAGCGGCGGAATCTGAAGAGCCTATTGCTGAAAATACGACTGAGCAGGTTGAGGAAGAGTCGTTCGAGGTTGATGATCTAGAGCTTCCAGAATACAGCGAAGAAGATGCATTAGCGGACATGGCGGCCGAGCCAGCGTTTGAAGTGGCGGCAACTGAAGAGCCTATTGCTGAGAATACTACTGAGCAGGTTGAAGAGTCGTTCGAGCTTGACGACCTAGAGCTTCCAGAATACAGCGAAGAAGATGCACTAGCGGATATGGCGGGTGAGCCAGAACTTGAAGCCGCGGCAACTGAAGAGCCTGTTGTTGACGACACCGCAGAGCAGGTTGAAGAGTCGTTCGAGCTTGATGATCTAGAGCTTCCAGAATACAGCGAAGATGATGCATTAGTGGACATGGCGGCCGAGCCAGCGCTTGAAGCCGCGGCAACTGAAGAGCCTGTTGTTGACGACACCGCAGAGCAGGTTGAAGAGTCGTTCGAGTTTGATGATCTAGAGCTTCCAGAATACAGCGAAGATGATGCATTAGCGGATATGGCGGCCGAGCCAGCGCTTGAAGCCGCTGCAGTTGAAGAGCCTATTGCTGAAAATACTACTGAGCAGGTTGAGGAAGAGTCGTTCGAGCTTGACGGCCTAGAGCTTCCAGAATACAGCGAAGAAGATGCGCTAGCGGATATGGCGGCCGAGCCAGCGCTTGAAGCTGCTGCAGTTGAAGAGCCTATTGCTGACGATACTGCTGAGCAGGTTGAGGAAGAGTCTTTCGAGCTTGATGATCTAGAGCTTCCAGAATACAGCGAACAAGACGCTTTAGCGGATATGTTTGCTGAGCCGAACAGTGAAGAGCTTGCTGAACAAGATGAAGATACGAGCTTTAATCTTGACGAGATAGAACTCCCTGAACTTGAAGAAGTTACAGACCCATTTGATGAGCCAAATGCTACTGAACAGGTAGGTGGTCCTGAATTAAGTGCTCAAGGTAGTGAAGAGCTACAAAAACGCGACTTCAATGAACAAGCGTTTGATGAGCTACTTTCTGACACTGAAGAGAATCAAACGGCTAGCTTCTCATTTGATAACCCTATTGACGCTACAACGTCAGACAGTGCGGGTATGGACATCGATGCGATGCTCGAAGTAGGGGGAGAGGACTGGAACGGCTTTACGTTATCCGATGATCAACAGGCACAGATCAGCGATGATATTCCAGAAGAAGAACAGGGTATTTGGTCTCAGGACAATCTTCCTGAACAGGCTCAGGTTCTCGATGAAAATTGGGAAGATCAGCAATCTCTCGATGATTTTAACCCAAGAGAGAATCAGTTCCGTACGATTGATGAGTTGATGGCAGAAGTTGACGCCGAAGAAGCGCAGGAAATTGATGAGTCACTTAAATTGGATGTTGGTCTTAACGATTTTCCGGACGTGATTGGCGATATTGGTAACGATGAAGATATTGATTCTAATGCCGAAGCTGCGGGCAAGTTAGATCTTGCTAAGATCTACATGGAAATGAACGATGCTCAAGGAGCTAAAAAGTTACTAGAAGAAGCCATTGTAGATGGAAGCGATGAGATTCGCCGTGAAGCGAAACGCCTTATCGATGACATAAACCGCGGTTAATGAGTAATGTAAGGGGGACCTAGTGTCCCCCTTATTTTTTTGCTGGAAAATGTTTATACTTCCCGCCCTTATTGAGCAGACCCTAAGAGACCCCCCCGATGAGAATAGCTTTAGGTATCGAATACAACGGTACTCAATACTACGGTTGGCAGCGCCAACAAGAAGTCAAAAGCGTTCAAGAGGAACTTGAAAAAGCATTAAGCGTTGTCGCAAACCATCCTATTGAAGTTCAGTGTGCAGGTCGCACCGATGCGGGAGTTCACGGTACTGGTCAAGTTGTTCACTTCGATACGACCGCAAGCCGAAAAATGGTTGCTTGGACGATGGGAGCGAATGCGAATTTACCTGGAGATATCGCTGTAAGATGGGCGAAGGAAGTTCCTGAAGAATTTCACGCACGATTCTCAGCTACGGCACGCAGATACCGTTATATTATTTTTAATAGCGCGTTAAGGCCGGGCATTCTGTCCTCAGGTGTCAGCCACTATCATGGTGAATTAGATGAAAAGAAAATGCATCTCGCTGCGCAATACTTGCTAGGTGAAAATGACTTCACCTCATTTAGAGCGACTCATTGCCAATCGCGTAGCCCTTGGCGAAATATGATGCATATTAATGTGACACGCCATAATCAATATGTAGTTATTGACATCAAAGCGAATGCTTTCGTTCATCATATGGTACGTAACATTACGGGTAGTTTGATTTGTGTTGGTCGTGGTGAGAAAGACCCACAATGGATTGAGTGGTTGCTTGAGGCAAAAGATCGCAAGCTAGCCGGGGCGACGGCAAAAGCGGAAGGGCTTTATTTGGTTGATGTTGATTACCCAGAAGAGTTCGAATTGCCAAGAGTGCCGATTGGGCCACTATTTTTGCCAGATAACTTGAACTAATTCGTGTTAAATTGTCCAAATAATCAGTTCTTTAGGGCGTGAGACATAGGTACAGAAAATAGGTACAACCAGTTTTTTGTGCACAGCTGGCATTTTATATGCTTTAATCCTCACGCGTAAATTCAGAATTTGTATCCCTCGCACTTTGCGCGGGAGTAGTAGAGAAAAGGTCTTCCATGAGTTGGCTTGAAAAGATTTTAGAAAAAAGCAACATCGGTAGTTCACGTAAAGCTTCTATTCCAGAAGGTGTATGGACTAAATGTACGTCATGTGAACAGGTGCTTTATCACGCTGAACTAGAGCGTAACCTAGAAGTATGTCCGAAATGTGACCATCACATGCGAATGAAGGCTCGCCGCCGTTTAGAAACTTTCTTAGATGAAGGTAATCGCGTTGAGCTAGCGGATGAGCTAGAACCAAAAGATAAACTGAAGTTCAAAGATTCAAAGAAATATAAAGATCGTATCTCTGCGGCTCAAAAGAGTAGTGGTGAGAAAGACGCTCTTGTTGTAATGAAAGGTGAACTTCTTGGTTTACCTGTTGTTGCGTGTGCGTTTGAGTTCTCGTTTATGGGAGGCTCAATGGGCTCTGTTGTTGGCGCACGATTTGTTCGTGCAGTTGAAGCTGCAATGGAAAACAACTGTGGTCTTGTTTGTTTCTCTGCAAGTGGTGGTGCTCGTATGCAAGAGGCTCTCATGTCTCTAATGCAAATGGCAAAAACCAGCGCAGCATTGGAACGCCTTTCTGCGAAGGGGCTACCATTTATTTCTGTTATGACGGACCCTACCATGGGTGGCGTATCAGCAAGTCTGGCAATGCTTGGTGATGTAAATATCGGTGAGCCAAAAGCGCTTATTGGTTTTGCTGGCCGTCGCGTAATCGAACAAACTGTGCGTGAAGACCTTCCGGAAGGTTTCCAACGTAGCGAGTTCCTACTTGAACATGGTGCGATTGATATGATCGTTGATCGTCGCGAAATGCGTCAACGCATTGGTAGTCTATTAGCTAAAATGACCAATCAAGCTTCGCCTTTGGTTGTTTCTGTGAATGATTCTCCAAATGAAGCGCACTATGATGTACCAGAAGTAGAAGAAAAAGGGTAAAGTAAGACACTAACAAACCACCACTAATTTTTGGTTTTAGTTAGATGAGTCAAACCCAAATTCCTCAAGCCACATCATCACTTTCGATGTGGCTTGATTATTTAGCAAATATCCACACCTCAGCCATCGATCTTGGCTTAGAACGTGTTCAAGCTGTGGCGAACTCCGCCAACCTCACCAAACCCGCTCCCACCATTATCACTGTAGCCGGTACGAACGGTAAAGGTTCTACGTGTGCTCTGATGGAAGCCATCTTGCTTAATGCAGGCTACTCTGTTGGCGTGTATAGCTCACCCCATTTAATTCGTTACAACGAACGTGTACGCATTAATGGTCATGACCTCGAAGATGAAAAGCATGTTGCAGCATTCGATTTTATCGAAAAGCAGCGTGGCGACATCAGCTTAAGCTTCTTCGAGTATGGCACTTTAGCAGCACTAAGACTTTTCCAAACAGAGCAAGTGGATATCGTTCTGCTTGAAGTCGGCTTAGGTGGACGCTTGGATGCTACCAACGTAGTCGAGCATGATGTTTCTATCATCACTAGTCTAGCGATTGATCACGTTGACTGGCTTGGTGATGACATCAATGTCATTGGTTTTGAAAAGGCGGGTATTTATCGTAGCGGTAAACCAGCTATTTGCGGCCAGCCTAAAGCACCTTCTACTGTTGCAGCGCATGCCGATGATATTGGGGCAGAGCTTTACCAGGTTGATATCCAATATAGCTATCAGCAGACGTCAGCGACAGAGTGGAAGTGGACGCATGGCTCTTACGACTTAGAAGCATTGCCCGTTCCAGGCCTACCGCTACAAAATGCGGCTACGGCGTTAATGGCCCTTGCAACTGCAAATCTAGACATTAGCGATATTAATATTGTGAATGGTCTCAAGAGCGCACAGTTACCTGGACGTATGCAGCTGATTAGTGAAAAACCAACGGTTTTACTAGATGTTGCGCATAATCCACATTCTGCTGAGTATTTGGTAAAACGTGTGCAGCAGCAATATCCTGAAAAACACATTCATACTGTTGTGGCAATGTTGCACGATAAAGACATTAAAGCCACATTGGAAGCTCTGACACCGATTGTTACTTATTGGTACCCTGCGTCGCTAACGGGTCCTAGAGCAGCAACCGCAGATGAATTGTGTCGGTACCTTCCGTCAGATATTGTCCATTTTGAGTCGCCAGTTCGAGCATTTGAAGCGGCAATGACACAAGCGAGTCAAGATGATGTCATCTTAGTGGTCGGCTCTTTCCATACCGTGGGAGAGGTGCTCGAACACTGGGAGAAAGAAGGAGAATAAATGGCCAGTAAGTTCCAAAGTCGCTTAGTTGGGACCATTATTTTGGTCGCTATTGGAGTGATTGTGTTACCAGACGTGCTTGATGGTAAGAAAACGCATTACAAAGAAGAAATAGCCAGTATTCCGATTAAGCCGGAGTTAGGTGGTGATTTAGAAACTTTTGAAGTGCTAGACCCAGTTGACGACTCCGCAAGTCTACCGGATTCTCCGGTCGAAGTTGTGATTGAAGAGACTTCGCAAGCTCAAATTAAACGAGCTGAAAGCGAGCCTTTACCCGTCGTAGTTAAAGAGATTCCAGAGCGTAACGAGTATCAAGAAAGCGCATGGATTATTCAACTTATGGCGCTTAAGAATGCCGATAACGCGAATAACTTAGTCAAAGATCTACAGAAGCGCGGATATCAAGCTCACGCAAAACCGGAAAACAGTTTCACGCGAGTAATAATTGGTCCGGATGTATCCAAGAGCAAACTTGAAAGGCAAGTGATTGAACTCGAAAAAATCACAGGCTCTAAAGGTCAATTGCTCAAATTTAAACCACTAAATCCATAAGAAAACGTTTGCGTCAGCGTTTTTTCTGTTAAAATGCGCGCCAACTTAAGATGTAAGTAAAAAATGAATCCGTTAGATATTGTCATTTTAAGTGTGATCGGCCTGTCGGCTTTGATCAGTTTAGTTCGTGGTTTCGCAAAGGAAGCGTTGTCATTAGTGATTTGGTTTGGCGCCTTTTTTATCGCCAGCCAGTACTACGCCAAGTTGGCTGTGTACTTTACCAATATCCAAGATGAGATGTTTCGTAACGGAGCGGCGATAGCAGCCTTGTTTGTTGCTACATTGATTGTCGGTGCAGTAGTCAACTACGTTATCGGTCAGTTGGTGCAGAAAACAGGCTTGTCAGGAACAGATAGAGTACTGGGGATCGTCTTTGGCGGGCTCCGTGGTGTTTTGATTGTTTCGGCTGCACTATTTTTTATGGATGCGTTTACATCGTTTCCTGAATCGGAGTGGTGGAAAGGATCGCAGTTAGTGCCGGAGTTTAGCCGTGTCATTGCCCCTTTCTTTGAACACTTACAAGCAACATCAAGTTTCTTATCTGACGCGCTTTAGCGCGTCAGCCATTGTCGCAAATCGAGGGTTAGGACATGTGTGGTATTGTTGGAATCGTGGGCACAACGCCTGTAAACCAGTCTATCTATGATGCATTGACGGTCTTGCAGCATCGTGGCCAAGATGCCGCGGGTATTTGTACCATAGAAAGCAATCGTTTTCGTCTGCGTAAGGCGAACGGTTTAGTAAAAGATGTGTTTGAAGCAAAACACATGCAAAGACTACAAGGCACTGTTGGTATCGGTCATGTTCGCTACCCAACAGCTGGCAGCTCAAGTGCGTCGGAAGCTCAACCTTTCTACGTTAACTCTCCTTTTGGTATCACTCTCGCTCATAATGGTAACCTGACAAACGCGAATGAAATTCGTCAAAAATTGTTCGAGAAAGATCGTCGTCACCTCAACACCACTTCAGATTCTGAAGTATTACTCAATGTGTTAGCACATGAAATTGACACGGTAAAAGGCAACGTGACTTCTGAAGACGTGTTCCGTGCTGTTACGAATGTTCATCGTGCGATTCGTGGAGCATACGCGGTGACAGCAATGATCATTGGCCATGGTATGATTGCTTTCCGTGACCCTCATGGCATTCGCCCTCTATGCCTGGGTAAACGAGAAATCGACGGTCGCACTGAGTATATGGTGGCTTCAGAGTCTGTAGCGCTAGATGCCGTTGGCTTTGACTTTATTCGTGATGTTGCACCAGGTGAAGCCATTTATGCGACGTTTGACGGTGAACTACATACCCAACAGTGCGCGGATAACCCTTCATTGAATCCATGTATTTTTGAATTTGTTTACTTTGCTCGTCCTGATTCATTTATCGATAAAATTTCTGTTTACAGTGCACGCGTAGAGATGGGCAAAAAGCTAGGTGACCGTATTCGTGACGAATACGCTAACTTGGATATCGACGTAGTCATTCCTATCCCTGAAACGTCTTGTGATATTGCGCTACAAATTGCTCAAGCGATTGATAAGCCATACCGTCAAGGTTTTGTTAAAAACCGATATGTTGGCCGTACGTTTATTATGCCTGGCCAACAACAGCGTAAAAAATCTGTGCGTCGTAAACTGAATGCAATTCGCTCAGAGTTTAAAGACAAGAATGTTCTACTGGTTGATGACTCTATTGTCCGCGGTACTACTTCTGAGCAGATTATTGAGATGGCTCGTGACTCAGGCGCTAAAAAAGTATTTATGGTGTCAGCTGCTCCAGAAATCCGCTTCCCTAATGTGTATGGTATCGATATGCCAAGTGCAAATGAACTTATTGCACATGGCCGAGATAACCAAGCTATCTGCAAACAAATTGGCGCAGATGAGCTAATTTTCCAAACGTTAGAAGATCTTGTTGAAGCGGTTGGTGTTGGTAACAGTGATATCTCTCGCTTTGAAACATCGGTGTTCAACGGTGAATACGTCACAGGTGATATTGATCAGAAGTATTTGGAATTCTTAGAGTCCTTGCGCAGTGATGACGCGAAAGTACAGCGAGAGATTCAACAAGAGCTTGCGAATCTAGAACTACACAACGAAGGTGCGTAGTTCTCGATAATCTAGATAAGAAAAAGCCGACGCTTTTATACGTCGGCTTTTTTTATGTTCTGGTTTTCACCAGCTGAGACAGCATAAACATTGCCGTCGCGCTTATCACCACAGAAGGGCCAGCAGGCGTATCAAAGTGCCAGGATAGACTTAGACCGAATAGCACTGCTAGCGCGCCAATTATTGACGCAAATAACGCCATTTGCTCGGGTGTTGAAGAGAAGCGCCTTGCAGCTGCAGCAGGAATGATGAGCAGTGATGTCATTATCAAAGCACCTACAAACTTCATTCCAATTGCAATGACAAGACCCACCATGAGCATGAGTACAAGTCGCATTAGGTCAACATTATGACCATCAACAGCGGCTAAATCTTCACTGACAGTTGTAGCTAATAAAGAGCGCCAGAAGAAGGCAAGAATGCCTGAAACGATAATCACCCCACCGTAAATGTACATAAGATCAGCCGGAGACACAGAGAGTAAGTCGCCAAACAGATAGCTCATTAGGTCGATTCGTACATCATCAAGGAAGCTAACAGCCACTAAGCCAAGAGATAATGCACTATGGGCGAGAATACCAAGTAGTGTATCGGTGGCGACCAATTGTTGCTTTTGCAGAGTCACTAGAATTAACGCGAGTGCGAGACAACAGATTACTAATGCTAGGTACAAATTGACGTTCAGCAAGAATCCGAATGCGATACCCATCAAGGAAGCGTGTGCCAAGGTATCCCCAAAGTAAGCCATCTTTCGCCACACTACGAAGGAGCCCAGGGGGCCAGCAATAATTGCGATACCAAGTCCCGCGAGAATGGAAGGTAATAAAAACTCAATCATGATGATGGCCATGTGAATGATGTGAACAACTTGAAGCATCACCAGAAACAGGTTGCCCTGCTAGATCGTGGTGGTGGTGAGAGTGTTGGTGGTTATACAATGCAAGCGCTTCGTGGTGACTATTACCAAATAGGGCGATATAGCTCGGATGCTGACTAATTGCCGCTGGTGAGCCAGAGCAACATATGTGATGATGCAGACAAATAACATCGTCTGTTTTAGCCATCACAAGATGTAAATCATGGGACACCATAAATACCGCGCAGTTAAAACGGTGACGAATGGTATCGATTAAGTCATAAAGATCTATTTGACCCTGCACGTCAACCCCTTGTGCAGGTTCGTCTAACACCAAAAGGTCTGGACGTTGTAATAGTGCGCGAGCAAGAAGTACGCGCTGATTCTCACCACCAGATAAGCTATGCATATTGGCTTTAAGTAGGTGCTCAGCACCCACTAACTTAAGCGCTTCGACAATTTCTTGTTGGCTAAAGCGGCCTGACAGTTTCAAAAAACGAGTCACGTTTAGAGGCAATGAGTCATTGAGCTTAAGCTTTTGCGGGACGTAGCCAGTTTTCAGGCCTTTGATCTTTTGAACGTTCCCCTGATATTTGCGCTGTAAACCTAATAGCACTTTTACTAGGGTCGATTTTCCCGCTCCATTAGGTCCAATCAAAGTGGTGATCTCACCACGGTTTAATTTTAAAGAGACTCTATCTAAGACTTTACGTTCGTCAAATTGAACACAGATGTCAGTGAGTTCGACTAATGTCGACATGAATAGCACTCATTTGCAATTACTTAATGTTATAATGTAACATTTAATCCCTTGTTAGACTAGATGACTGTTCCTATTATGAAGCGTATTTTTTCTATTGCTATGACGTTGTTGGCTGCATTCAATGTAAATGCAACCACAGTATTAACCAGCATCAAGCCCATTCAGCTGATTACCACTGAGCTGACACTGGGTGTATCTCAAGCAGATGTATTGATTCCAGCTAATGCCTCTCCACATGATTATGCTCTTAAACCCTCAGATGTAAAACGCATCCAGAATGCCGATATTATTGTCTGGTTTGGTGACGACTTAGAACCGTTCTTATCCAAAATTTTAAATGGCAGAGATAGTGTACTAACGCTAAGTGAGCTTGATGGTTTGGAACTAAGAGAGTATGCCGGAGATAACCATGATCATCACGGACACGATCACGGAAACCACGACCCCCATTTTTGGTTGGGTTACAAAACGACGAAGCAAGTAGCACAAGCTATTGCGAATAAGCTTAGCGTGGCAGATAAAGAAAATGCTCAGAAATATCAGGAAAATCTTGTCGCGTTCTTGCTCAGCTTAGAAAAGCAGCAACAACACCTAGAGACTCAGCTAGAACCAGTCAAAGAAAAGGGCTACTACGTCTTTCATGATGCCTACGGTTACTTTGAGCAAGACTTTGAACTTAATCACTTGGGACACTTTACCGTTAGCCCGGACAGAAAACCTGGAGCAAAAACCTTGATCAAGATCCGCAAAGCGCTTTCATCTAAAAAGGCGGAATGTGTATTCTCAGAGCCTCAGTTTACACCTGCAGTGATTGAATCTGTGACTCGTGGTAGTGATGCGAGAATTGGCGTACTCGATCCACTTGGCACCGATATTCCTGTAGAGCCTGGTGCTTACTTCTTGTTCCGACAGAATTTAGCCGATAGCTTCTCTAACTGCCTTAAAGGTTAGAGTGATAAAAGGGAGCGAAGAGCTCCCTTTTTCAACATTTTTGTAGAACATTTCCTGTTTGATGTGAATTTCGCTTTAAAAGTCAGCGGAATGTCGCAGACTCACTTGTCAATTCCCCATATTCTTAGATAATTATCTTCACAAAATAAATATTTAGCTACGTGGCATCGTTCTCGATGTGCGCGTGGTACAAGAAGTTGTACTTCTATTGCTGTTAGGGAATTCACTGGTGATAAGAGCCTTTTGGGTATCGGTATTGCTATGTCTAGCGAACGTGGTGAACGCTATTGAGCCTACGCCGACGGTCTTCTATCCGTTACCAACACAAGCTCAAGGAAAGGTATTTGCTGCCAAGGAACTTTTCTTAGCAGATGGTGGTGGGATTTGGTTCCAAGATGTCCGCAATCAAATACTCTTTTTTGACGGTCAAGATATCATGCCTCAGTCGGGCTCCGCTCTGGAGCACGATGTCGATCATGTCGCGTATTTGGATAACGCGTTTTGGTCTTTCTTCCAAAACGAAATTTATCGAACTGAACCAAATAAAGAGCGAGAACTGATTTTCAGTCTTCAGCCGGGGATCGAAATAAAGCGAATTGGGGCGTCAAAGCGATTTATTTGGCTTTCTGATGAAACGAGTTTCTATACATACAATGTTGATACTGGTGATTTTAGTACCTACTCTCTCCTTTCACTTTATCAGTACAGTCAGTCATCCTCTATCGAGATAAACGACGCAAAATTTATCCTTTCTAAATGGGTTCTCGCGACTAATGCAGGCGTTTACTTATCTAACAAAGAGAATTTTGAGCATGTAACTAGCTCTGGTAAACATTACATCGAAAAACTGTATTTTTCGGATAAGCGACGTGAGCTCGTTATTGGTTCACTCAAAGGAGCGCTGATTTTTGATATCCAGAATCCGAGTAAACCAATCAAAGAAATTCCGGGTTCACATGTATTGAGTATTGCTGAAACCAGTCAAGAGTATTGGATTGGGACTGAGAAGGGACTGATTGTTTACTCTTTTCTTACCGGAGAGAGTACTCAAATGACGTCATCTGGTTTCAATGACCGTGTGGTGAGCTATGGAAAAATCTACTCTCTTCTGAATGACCAAACTGGTGGTATCTGGGTTGCTACGGATAGGGGAGTTCGCTACTTTTCGTTGTTTTCGCACAAGTTTGAGCGTTTTCCTGAACGCCTACTATCAGCCAATCTAAATGTAGATAAACCACACTTTATTACCCGTATGCAAAATGACGATGGCTATTGGAAGATCAGTGATAGTGGGCTGTATAAGGTGAGTTTATCGAAAGTCAGTACTCGTAATTTGGTTTATCGGGGGCGTGTCTACGATGTGGTTGAGTTCAATGGCGTACTCTGGCTAGCAACCGATGAGGGCATTAAGTGCATAGATGCTGTCACTGGGAAGCCTTTGGATGATAGCCAGTTGCCGCTGTTTCTTAAGTCCAGCTCCATACGATTTATTGAGCTGGATTCAAAAAATCAATTATGGGGAGCCAGCGACAAGCAATTGTGGAGCTTCCAACCCTCAACAAATAAGCTCACTCAATATGGTTCAGAGTGGATGATTAAAAAATATCTTCCAGCGCAGCTGACTCAAATGATCGTCACTTCTCAAGGCCACTTAGTTCTTGGTACGGAGCATGGCGTCTACGTGATGCGTGATGGCCAAGTTAACTTCATCGGTGAGAGTGTTCCGTATGGGCTAGCAATTAATTTAGTTCAAGTATCTGATAGTGATATTTGGGTCGCGAGTCGATATGGTTTGTACAAATTCGACTTGTTCAAAGGGCATGTCGAACCAATTGCACTACTAGATGGACATATAACCCCTAAGTGCTTGATTCAAAATCAGGACGGAATATGGCTTACATCCTCAGCTGGGCTGACACGCTATTCAAGTCAGGGACAAATTGTAAAACACTATGGCGAACCGTTTGGGTTGATTAGCAATGAGTTTTTACCGGGGCTATGCAGTTATAGTGCCGATAGTCAGAGAACGCTTCTGCTGGGTGCTCGATCTAGTTTGATAAAAGTGAACACTCATGAGCTGGTGGTAAGTCGACTTCCCGACGTAAAGGTCATCATTAGCCAAGTTAAAGTGAACCAAATACTACGATCATTAGGAGAAACCTCGCAGGACAGCTTAGAGCTCGGCTACGGTGAGTCTATTGCATTTCAGTTTGGGGTGTTACCTAAAGCCAATAAGGTTTTACTAG
The DNA here is from genome assembly GCF_984391705.1 of Vibrio sp. Classification (NCBI taxonomy): domain Bacteria; kingdom Pseudomonadati; phylum Pseudomonadota; class Gammaproteobacteria; order Vibrionales; family Vibrionaceae; genus Vibrio; species Vibrio sp. The sequence goes on from NZ_CFHWOM010000057.1 coordinate 13,543, forward strand.
AATATCGACTCAATAATGAAGAGTGGCAGCTGTTAGATGGGTCTACATTAAGTATCGATCATTTAATGCCTGGTCATTATCAATTAAGCGTACGGGCTGTAATGAATAAAAACCAACATGGTCAAAGTAATGAATTTCATTTTTACGTGAGTAAACCTTGGTTTTTAACAACTTACGCGTTACTTGCTTACTTATTAATCATGGGGCTGCTTTTGGCTACAGTCATTTATTGGAGATCCAGAATGATGTCGAAAGTGAACCGTCAGTTGAAAGCCCAAGTAGCGCTGAAAACCAACCAGCTACGTCATCAAAGTCGTATCTTACTGAGTAACAACCAGCAATTAAGAAAGCAGTTGCAAATTCGTCGATTGATTACTAGCCAATCAATTGATGCGATGAAGCAGCGTTTGATGAGCTCTTCTGTCGAGCAGTTAGGTGAGCAAAACCTAAATAACCGTAAGATGCTTGATTATCTTATTGAAGAATTGGATTTACTGCTTCATGTGAGAACGACCAATGGTCAAGCTAACCCTGTATACAATTTAGATCTGATTCTGCATTCGGTACTAAACGGGTGGGAGGAGGAGCTACTTAAATCTGGAGTACAGGTTGATTGCCGTCGTGAAGCTGAGCTTGATCATTACATCAATCTCACGAATTTTAATTTAGATGAATTACTCAATTCTTTATTAGACAGCATAACTAAACGCTGTTATCGAAATCAGGTTGTCGTTATATCAATTCGTCAAGAAGGTGACTGGGTCACGATGTCTGTTGTAGATCAAGGTGATTCGTTGGAAAACTATAGCCACTCTTCTGCGCTTCAATCAATTCAAGCTATGGTGGAGCAAAGTGGGGGCAAAATGACGACCCACAGCTCGCTCGAACGAAATTTAATGGAAATGACTTGGCCTGGTAGTGACTCTTTTGATGAAGAGTCAGTAGTGGATATTCCTTCCATTGAAGATAGGCTTGAATCTCCTATTGAAGACCCATGGTTAGACAAAGTGAAGTTACTGGTCGAAGAGCAATATTCAGACCCTGATTTTGGCACCTCAGTAGCCGCTAAGCTGCTTTACGTCTCTGAACGAAGTCTACAACGCAGACTAAAAAGCGCGATTGAGAAAACGTTTACAGAATATTTAACAGAAGTGCGTTTAGATAATGCTTGTCGTCGGTTACTGGCAGGTGAAAAAGTATCCGATGTGGCGTTTGAATGTGGATTTAATGATCCGTCATACTTTAGCCAGCGTTTTAAGCACCGCTTCGGCCTCCCTCCCACTCAGTTTGTAGAACAACAAGAAAACTAAAGAGCCTCTTATCGCTAGCTGCGAGCCTCTGCGCTTGGAGCTAGCGTACTTACTATCAGCCCTTTATCCTCACGAATTACGAGCTTGACAGGCTGTTGTATGTACTATTTCGGCCCTGTATCACTGATACTACTAAACCTTTACGATCATTTGTTATTAAAGATAAAGACACTCTAAGAGAACGCTATATAGCTAATTGAAGTTGGATGTACGTTGATGAACTTGGTTTGGAAAAACAGAAGGCGTTAAGGTTAAGAGTTAGCGGGAGATAAGAAAAAAATATCGTGGTATAGCCGGGGGGACTATACCACGGGTGCCAATGACACCTTCGCTTGCTGCCGGAGTGACGCTGTGCGCCACCTCTGGAATTCTTGTCTAAGGGAGTTCCCTGTCGACGTGATTAACTATAAATCGATGCTCTTTTTTTACTTATAAAATTAACGCCAGTGTTACATAAGAAATGCGACATTTTATTTAAGTTGTTGTTTTGTAACAATTAAATGTTTAATTTATTCTAAGTTTTCTTACTGCCTACTAGTGGATTTAGATGAGTAACAATCCCTTTTAACGTAATTGACGGAGGGAGATTTAACGAAAGTAACAGCGGCAAAAGTGGAATTATTGATTTCAGACAAGATTTGTTACAGGTATCAGCGATAGTATTGCAATCGTTAATAAAAATACTTTTCATTTGTATATAACTGGCCTGTTTATGAAACTCTCACAATTACAACAAGGGCAAAAAGCCACTATCACTGGGTTCAATGAGCTCTCTAATGACGTAAGAAAAAAACTGATGGTAATGGGGCTATTACCTCAGACATCTGTAACCCTAATACGAAGAGCTCCAATGGGAGATCCACTTCAAGTAGAAGTACGTGGAGTCTCTTTAGCGGTACGTGAAAACATTGCCGAAGCTATCTGCGTGGAGGTGAACTAATGGAATACAAGATTCTTACCGTTGGTAACCCTAATAGTGGTAAAACAACCCTTTTTAATGGCTTAACTGGTGCCAAGCAGCAGGTAGGTAACTGGGCGGGTGTTACAGTTGAGAAAAAGACAGGTAAATACACACATTCTAGCGACGACTTTTTACTGACCGATTTACCTGGTATCTACGCATTGGACAGCGGTAACGATGGCAACAGTATTGATGAATCAATCGCCTCTCGCGCGGTTTTAACGCACCCAGCAGACCTGATTATTAACGTGGTTGATGCAACGTGTTTAGAACGTAGCCTATATATGACGCTTCAACTGCGTGAACTAGGCCGCCCTATGGTGGTGGTTCTAAATAAGATGGACGCACTTAAGCGTGAACGACAAACTATTGACCTCAAAGCTCTAGAGAAGATGCTAGGTTGCCCAGTATTTGCGATTTCAGCTAACAATAAATCACAAGTGCATGCGTTCAAAGACCGTTTGCATAAAGCATTGGTTCAAGGTGTTGCGCTTAACGAAATACGCCTGAACTATGGTGAAGAGTTTGAGCAAGCGATCAGCAAGCTTGAGCCTATCTTTACGCAAAAATCTGAAGTTGCTGAACGTGCTCTAGCGATTCGTGCACTAGAAAATGATCTTTTGGTACTAAACGCCTTGGCACAGCCTGAGCGTTCAGCAGTAAGAAATGAGCAGCAAGCGGTTGGGTTAGATATCGACTTGTTGGTAGCCGATGTGAAGTACACCTTCTTACACGAACAATGTAAGAAGATCCGTCGCACGGAAGGTAAGCTAAGTCATAGTTTTACTGAGAAAGTCGATGGTGTCATTCTCAATAAGTGGGTTGGCGTGCCATTCTTCTTTGTCGTGATGTACCTAATGTTTATGTTCTCGATAAATATTGGTAGCGCGTTTATCGACTTTTTCGACATTGGTGTTGGTGCACTGCTCGTTGATGGTGGTCACTACTTACTAGATGAACACTTACCAGTATGGCTTGTGACTCTGCTTGCTGACGGTGTCGGCGGCGGTATCCAAACTGTCGCGACCTTTATCCCTGTGATCGCGTGTCTGTACCTATTCCTAGCGGTACTAGAAAGCTCGGGTTATATGTCTCGTGCAGCGTTTGTACTGGATAAAGTGATGCAAAAAATTGGCCTACCGGGTAAAGCATTTGTGCCACTGGTTTTAGGTTTTGGTTGTAACGTACCATCAATCATGGCTACGCGTACGCTAGATCAAGAACGTGAGCGTAAATTGGCTGCATCAATGGCGCCGTTTATGTCTTGTGGTGCGCGTCTACCTGTTTATGCATTGTTTGCAGCAGCATTCTTCCCGCAAAGTGGCCAGAACGTTGTTTTCGCTTTGTACTTACTTGGTATTGTCGCTGCGGTATTCACTGGTCTAGTTCTGAAGAAAACCCTATACCCAGGCTCTAGTGACAGCCTAGTGATGGAAATGCCAGATTACGAATTGCCAACCATGCGCAATGTGGTCATCAAAACATGGCAAAAACTGAAGCGCTTTGTTTTGGGTGCAGGTAAAACGATTGTCGTCGTTGTGACCATTCTTAGCTTCTTAAACTCAGTCGGTACTGATGGTACATTTGGTAATGAAGATAGCGAAAACTCAGTGCTATCTAAAGCATCTCAAGTGGTGACGCCAATCTTTGCGCCTATTGGTATTCAAGAAGATAACTGGCCTGCAACGGTTGGTATCATTACAGGTATCTTTGCTAAAGAAGCGGTCGTTGGTACGTTAAACAGCCTTTATGCTCCGAGTGAAGAAGATGCGGGTGAATTCGATCTAATGGCGAGTCTTGAAGAGGCGGTAATGTCTATTCCTGACAACCTTGCTGGCCTAAGCTACTCTGACCCATTGGGCATTGAAGTGGGTGATTTAACAGATAGCCAAGCCGTTGCTGATGAGCAAGAAGTTGATGCATCGATCTTCGGCAATCTGAAAGGTTACTTTGCATCGAGTAATGCAGCATTTGCATACCTGATCTTCATCTTGCTATACACACCTTGTGTGGCGGCCATGGGTGCTTATGTTCGTGAATTCGGCCAGAAATACGCTCGCTTTATCGCAGTTTGGACCATGGGTCTCGCATACGGCGGCGCTACTCTGTATTACCAAGTGTCGCATTTTGCTGACCACCCTGCGTCTAGCGCGGCTTGGATTGGTGGCATCATTGCAGTCAGCGTTGCGACTTACCGCTTGCTAAAAGCTGTAGGTAATAAACAGAGCAGTGAATTAGAGGCGCAATTGGCATGATCCTTAGTGAGCTAAAACAGCACATTGATGCTCAGGGTAGCGTATCAAGAAAAGAGCTCGCAAAGCAGTTCCACCTCAGTGAAGATGGTGTCGATGCTATGCTATCGGTGTGGATTAAAAAAGGAATGGTGTCGCGATTAGTCGACACCAATCAAGCCAAACATGTTACTCGTGTCCGTTATGCTAAGGTTGAGAGCAACTCACTTGCCATGACTGTCACAATGTAGTGTTTAAACGTAAAAAGCCGCTCTACTTAAGAGCGGCTTTTTTTATTCGTTATGCTGACCAAGGCCAAGTAGTTTCACTCCGACACTTAACAGCAGAATAGACGCTGGCAGCAGCAAAATCTCCCAGCTTAGTTGATTAAAGTTAATCAAAACCAACTCTAAGAATTTCACGAACAAAATCACGATGATCACTTCGGTTAGTTTGTTTTTTAAGTGACCAATATTGGGTGTTTTTATCCAGCTTAAAGGCTGCTGTTCTGCCTGCTCGCTGGTTGTGTTTTTAATAAACAGCGTGTAAATACCGTGGGCAAAAATAAAGAGTACGAGTGCTACTAAAAAGGTGTCGAGAGACTTAACGATATAGCTGATGGCAATATCGGCACTGTCGAGGTGTGCTAGTTCGCTGCTCGGCACGGCTCCAAGCATAAAGACTTCGATCGCTGTGTAGGTTTTACTCGCACCGATAACAAAGAGTAGTGCTGAGCCTATCATCGAACATACGATGGCTATCCAGCTAACAAAACGAAAATAATGGAAGGCTTTTTTACCCATGAGTCTCTCCTTAATCTGTTGGGCACAGTGTATAGAAGAGTTATAGGTGTGATAATCCTAGGAATTTGAGAAAGATTATTACAAATGTGTAATGAATCAGCTGCAATGGCTACAGCTGATTGTTAGATAGGCTAGGCGCGCGTGAATAACTTACTCAGTGACAGCACGTTACCAATGCGAGTGAGTAGCGCAGCTTGCTCTTCTTCAGAGCGGAACTCACCTTGGGTATTGCCCCATACGGGCCCCGGCCAAGCCACATCGTCTTGGAAGCGGGCGATATGGTGAATATGAAGCTGTGGAACCATATTACCCAGAGCACCAAGATTGAGCTTATCTGGCTGGAAGGTCGCTTCTAAAGCTTGGCTTACCGCTTGAGATTCTAACAAGAATTGTTGTTGCTCTTGCATAGGCAAATGATGCAGCTCTTTTAGATTGGCGCGCTTAGGGACTAAGATAACCCAAGGCACGGCATTGTCTTTATGCAGCAGCGCTACACACAGCGGGAAGTGGCCGACGATGGAGGTGTCTTTTGCCAATTGAGGGTGCAGTTCAAAACTCATTATCGTTTTCCATTTTGCATTGAATGAGGTCAGTATACGCCAGATAAAACAAAAGGTTGACGCTTTCACGCCAACCTTTCTGATTATCTTAAAGCTTGATGCTTAATTACATGCGCTCTAGCGTTTCGATACCTAGCAGAGATAGACCTTGCTTAATCGTCTTCGCGGTAAGTGCTGCAAGTTTCAGGCGGCTCTGCTTCACTGATTCATCTTCAGTGTTAAGAATTGGGCACGCTTCGTAGAAGCTTGAGAACTGACCTGCTAGTTCGAATAGGTAGCTACACATGATGTGTGGTTGACCTTCGCGAGCAACAGATTGTACCGCTTCTTCAAACTGTAGAAGTTTAGCGATTAGCGCTTTTTCTTTATCTTCAGTCACTTTGATTTCGCCTGCTAGGTTATCCATAGAGATACCCGCTTTAGCGAAGATAGAAGATACACGAGTGT
>NZ_CFHWOM010000058.1:0-19793 GCF_984391705.1 Vibrio sp.
GGATGTAGTTACCCGCTGGATCTTCAGCCGATACTGACTTAGAGCCAGACCACATGGTTAGGTTAGAAGGTGCAAGGTCAGCAGAGCCGCCTAGGAATTCAGGTAACATAGCACCAAACGCTTCTAGCGCATTTTGCGATGCTTTACGTGATGCGATGTTTGCAGGGTTAGCTTGAAGGTCTGCAATGATTGCGTTTGCTTTCTCTTCCCACTGTGCTGGTAGCTCACCGTTTAGGCGACGCTTAAGCTCAGCTGCTTCTGCAGGGTAAGCTGCCGCGTATGCATCAAACTTAGCATTCCAAGCTGCTTCTTTAGCGGCGCCTGCTTCTTTTGCATCCCACTCAGCGTACACGTCAGCAGGAATTTCAAATGGACCGTGCTCCCAACCAAGTTGCTTGCGAGTCGCTGCGATTTCTTCAGCGCCTAGTGGTGCACCGTGACAGTCGTGTGAACCAGACTTGTTTGGTGAACCGAAGCCGATAACTGTTTTAGTACAGATTAGCGTTGGACGAGGATCTGCTTTCGCCGCAATGATTGCTGCGTTAATTGCTTCAGAGTCGTGACCGTCTACTGCTGGAATTACGTGCCAACCGTACGCTTCAAAACGCTTAGGCGTATCGTCAGAGAACCAGCCTTCAACTTCACCATCAATAGAGATACCGTTGTCATCCCAGAAAGCGATCAGCTTACCAAGACCTAGCGTACCTGCTAGAGAACATGCTTCGTGAGAGATACCTTCCATCAGACAGCCATCACCCATGAATGCATAAGTGAAGTGGTCAACGATGTCGTGGCCTTCTTTGTTGAACTGAGCAGCAAGTGCTTTCTCAGCCATCGCCATACCAACAGCGTTAGTGATGCCTTGGCCTAGAGGACCTGTTGTCGTTTCGATACCTGGTGCGTAGCCATACTCTGGGTGACCTGGAGTCTTAGAGTGCAGTTGACGGAAGTTCTTAAGATCTTCGATTGATAGCTCGTAGCCTGCTAGGTGAAGCAGAGAGTAAATCAGCATAGAGCCGTGGCCGTTTGAAAGTACGAAACGGTCGCGGTCAGCCCACTCTGGGTTTGAAGGGTTGTGGTTTAGGTGAGAGCGCCAAAGAACTTCAGCGATGTCAGCCATACCCATAGGTGCGCCTGGGTGACCAGAGTTAGCTTGTTGTACACCATCCATGCTTAGAGCGCGGATAGCATTAGCGAGATGTTGACGAGAAGACATGTCAGCTCCTGAGTGCATTAAGCGAATCATATAAAAGTGGGCGATAATTCTCTCAAAGCGACTCTAGCTGTGCAAACGTTTTCCAAGCCAATTGCTCACAATTTTCTTACCTTTCGCTGCAAATCTATCGAAGTTACTAATAATTAGCAGATTTGAGGCAATCGTTTGGTTTTATCTAATAATAAAAAAGAGCTTGTAATTCGAGCAATCAAAACTAGAATAGACGTCTAGATGTAGATACACCTACAATTATTAGTATTATTGAATGCTGGAGAGTTTATAAACCTCCAACATTAACCAGATATAGTGGAGCTAACATGGCTAAGCACCTGTTCACTTCTGAGTCGGTATCAGAAGGTCATCCAGATAAAATTGCAGACCAAATTTCTGATGCTGTTCTTGATGCAATTCTAGAACAAGACCCAAAAGCACGTGTCGCGTGTGAAACTTACGTTAAAACCGGTATGGTCATGGTTGGTGGTGAAATCACTACTTCAGCATGGGTAGATATCGAAGAGCTAACTCGTCAAACCGTTCGTGAGATTGGCTACGTTCACTCTGACATGGGTTTTGACGCGGATTCTTGTGCCGTTCTAAACACTATCGGTAAGCAGTCACCAGATATCAACCAAGGTGTTGATAAAGCCGACCCTAAAGAGCAAGGTGCAGGGGACCAAGGCATTATGTTTGGTTACGCAACCAACGAAACAGAGATCCTAATGCCAGCACCTATCACTTACGCACACCGCTTAGTTGAAAAACAAGCAGAGGTACGTAAGAGTGGCAAACTAGACTTCCTACGTCCAGATGCAAAATCTCAAGTAACGTTCCAATACGATCAAGGTAAGATTGTAGGTATCGATGCGGTTGTTCTTTCAACTCAGCACTGTGACTCAGTATCAACTCCTGACCTACGTGAAGCAGTAATGGAAGAGATCATCAAGCCAGTACTACCTTCTGAGTGGATCAACAAAGAGACTAACTTCTTTATCAACCCAACTGGCCGTTTCGTAATTGGTGGTCCTATGGGTGACTGTGGTCTAACTGGTCGTAAAATCATCGTTGATACCTACGGCGGCGCAGCGCGTCACGGTGGCGGTGCATTCTCTGGTAAAGATCCATCGAAAGTTGACCGCTCTGCAGCATACGCTGCGCGTTACGTAGCGAAAAACATCGTTGCTGCGGGCATGGCTGATCGTTGTGAGATCCAACTTTCTTACGCAATCGGTGTTGCTGATCCAACGTCTATCATGGTTGAAACGTTTGGTACTGAAAAAGTATCGCACGACATTATCGTGGAAGCTGTTCGCCAGAACTTCGACCTACGTCCGTACGGCCTACAAGAGATGCTTAACCTACTTCAGCCTATCTACAAGAAGACAGCAGCATACGGTCACTTCGGTCGTGAAGAGTTCCCATGGGAAGCGACTGACAAAGCAGCAATTCTTGCCGACTTCGCAGGTCTTAAGTAATTAGAACATAAGACATAATCGAATTTAAAAGGGCTTTTGGGAAACCAAAAGCCCTTTTTCTTTAAGGATTAATTTGCCACTCAAAGTTGTATTTTTTTGCCATGGGGTCAATAGTTAAAAATATGTTAACGAGTAGTTTCAGCGATTGAAACCTCGTTAGCGTTAACTGATGCGCCGCTTATATTCCAGACGTCGCCAAGCCGGGCATCGAGTTTCAAACGCTAAATTTGCCAACGAATTTAGTCTACGTAGAGAATCGATCAAGGAGGATGTATGCCTCGTACGGTGAACCCACACGACTTTAAAGATAAGCAGAAAGAAGTCCCGGACTCGGAATACGCTCGTACTATTCCGTGTAATCAGCTGAGTATTTCAGCACCATTTCATTGGCTTTCTCTTGGTCTACATGACTTTGTTAGAATGCCACTCATCAGTGCTTTCTATGGCCTTTGCTTCATGGCAGCCGCTATTGGAATTGTGTTGCTGGTTCAATGGCAAGGAACGCACTTAGTTGTCATGCCTAGTCTCGTGGTTTATATGCTAATAGGGCCTTTCCTTGCTCTAGGTTTGTACGATGCTAGCTGGGAAAGAGAAAAAGGCCATAGCGCAAGTTTACTGCACTCGATGAAAGCGATAGGTCGTAACTCTACATCACAGTGGGCATTCGCAGTACTTCTTGCTGTATGTATGATTTTCTGGATGCGTATCGCTGCATTACTGCATGCACTATACCCTTCAGTACAAGGCGCACCTCTCACTGAGTTTATGCCATTCTTAGTTATCGGCTCACTAGTGGGCTTGGTATTGGCTTGTATCGTTTTCAGTATTTCCGCTTTCTCCATCCCAGTGATGATGGAACGCCGCGTCGATATGATGACAGCCGTATTCACCAGCTTTAACGCGGTTAAATCCAACATCCCTGCGATGATTGTTTGGGCGGCATTGATTTGTGGTGGTATTTTGGTTGGCTTTGCTACGTACGGTATAGGTATGCTATTTACTATGCCAATCCTTGGCTATGGTACTTGGCACGCTTACCATGAAACCATCAAGAAGAAACATCACCCTTAACAAGCTAAGCCATTTCGGTCTATGATGCGCCCCAGCCATTTGAGCTGGGGCGTTTATTTAGGAGTGGTTGTGGATTCTGAACTCAATTATCGTGCACTTAAAGTGATTGCAAACTGCATAAATCAGGCTCAAGTTGCCTTTAAACGCACATTCGCCCAGCCAAAACTTAACTACAAATTACGCGGCAAGGCTGCCGGTAAAGCCTACCTACAGCTCAATGAAATTCGTTTAAACCCAACGCTATTTGAAGAAAACCAGCAGGCTTTCCTTACTGACGTGATTCCTCATGAAGTCGCTCACCTGATTACTTACCAAGTCTATGGCCCTGTTAGGCCACACGGGAAAGAGTGGCAAGGCGTGATGGAAGCCGTATTTAACGTGCCTGCAAAAACCACCCACAGCTTTGAAGTCACTTCCGTACAAGGAAAAACCTTTGAATACCTTTGTGGCTGTACAAGCTATCCCCTTTCTATTCGCCGTCATAATAAAGTACTGCGCAACCAAGCCAGTTACCGCTGTCAAAAGTGCCATCAAACCTTGAGTTTCACTGGCAAACAACTGACTTAATAAGACAATTCTCACCAATACCAACCATAATTGCGTGTTAGACTGTAATTCATACTACTTTTCTAATACGGAATTCCATGAAAAGAATCCTATTTTTCAGTCTATTATTTGCGCTTTTCAGTCTTACTAGCCATGCAGCTCCCCCCTCTTCTTTCTCCAAAGCAAAAAAAGAAGCGGTAAAAATTTACGCCGATCACCCAACCAGTTTTTACTGTGGCTGTGATATTGAATGGCAAGGACGTAAAGGAACACCGGATTTAGAGTCGTGTGGTTACCAAGTGCGTAAACAACAAAAGCGCGCTTCTCGAATCGAATGGGAGCATGTCGTCCCAGCTTGGCAATTTGGCCACCAACGCCAATGTTGGCAAGATGGTGGGCGCAAGAACTGCTCTAAAAATGATAAGACATTTCGTATGATGGAAGCCGATCTCCACAACCTAACGCCCGCAATCGGAGAAGTAAATGGCGACCGTTCCAATTATAACTTTAGCCAATGGAACGGGATTGATGGCGTCAGCTACGGACGCTGTGAAATGCAGGTCAACTTTAAACAGCGCAAGGTCATGCCTCCGGATAGAGCAAAAGGCTCAATCGCTCGAACATACTTATATATGAGTAAAGAGTACGGCTTCAAGCTGTCTAAGCAGCAAACCAACCTTATGATGGCATGGAACAAGCAGTTCCCTGTGGATGAGTGGGAGTGTGAACGAGAGGCTCGGATCTTCAAAGTCCAAGGTAACCACAACCCATTTGTTTACCAAGCTTGCCAAGCGCTATAGCTCTCACTGCGTTATGAAATTGAGAGTTTCCAGTAATTAATTGGAAACTCTCTCTGCCCCTTGTTTTTTCGCATAAAAGCATCCATGTTAGAGGTTATCTCAAAATCTGTTGCTGGAAGTCGAAACCAATGCGAATCCCACGAATCTATCACCCAGAAGCCATTAACCAGTTAGGCTCTCTCATGCTCAGCGAAGATGCCGCAGGCCATATTGGCCGTGTATTGCGCATGAAAGAAGGCCAAGAAGTACTGCTGTTTGACGGCAGTGGGGCTGAATTCCCAGCAGAGATCGCCAGTGTTTCAAAGAAAAATGTTGAAGTGAATATTACTCAACGTGTCGAACGTAGCGCAGAATCTCCGCTTGATCTTCACCTCGGCCAAGTAATTTCTCGTGGCGATAAAATGGAATTTACTATCCAGAAATCAGTTGAGCTCGGAGTAAACACAATTACCCCACTGATTTCAGAGCGCTGCGGTGTCAAACTCGATCAAAAACGCTTCGAGAAAAAGCTCGCTCAATGGCAAAAAATCGCCATCAGCGCCTGTGAGCAATGTGGTCGCAACACGGTTCCAGAAATCCGCCCTATCATGCAACTTGAAGAGTGGTGTGGCGAGGAGTATGACGGTCTAAAACTGAATCTCCACCCTCGTGCAAAATACTCGATCAACACCCTACCTACTCCGGTAGAAAAAGTCCGTTTGTTGATTGGCCCTGAAGGTGGCTTGTCAGCAGAAGAAATCAGCATGACGGAAAACTACAAATTTGAAGAGACGCTACTCGGCCCACGTGTATTACGTACCGAAACGGCGGCTCTTACTGCAATTACAGCCCTGCAAGTTCGTTTCGGCGATCTTGGTTAAACGGAGAACAATATGATCAAATTAGGTATCGTAATGGACCCTATCTCGTCCATTAACATCAAGAAAGACTCTAGCTTTGCCATGATGCTTGAAGCGCAGCGCCGCGGCTACGAAATCCACTACATGGAAATGGATGACCTTCACCTAGACCAAGGGGTTGCGGTAGCTGACACCAAAGTGGTTGAGCTGAAAGAAGATCCAACCGGTTGGTATGAGTTCAAATCTGAGCAAACTATCGAGCTTTCAGAGCTAGATGCGGTACTGATGCGTAAAGATCCTCCGTTTGATACGGAATACATCTACGCCACTTACATCCTAGAGCGCGCTGAAGAGCAAGGCACACTGATCGTCAACAAACCACAGAGCCTACGCGATTGTAACGAAAAGCTGTTTACAGCTTGGTTCCCAGAGCTAACACCAACCACTATCGTGACGCGTAAAGCAGAGAAGATTAAGCAATTCCGTGAAAAGCATGGTGATGTAATTCTTAAGCCGCTTGATGGTATGGGTGGCGCGTCTATCTTTCGCGTAAAAGAAGGCGATCCAAACGTATCAGTGATAATTGAAACCCTGACTAACCATGGCCAGAACTATGCAATGGCGCAGACTTTTGTGCCTGACATCAGTAACGGTGACAAACGTATCTTGGTTGTGGATGGTGAGCCAATGCCATATTGCCTAGCTCGTATTCCAGCAAAAGGGGAAACACGTGGCAACCTTGCTGCTGGCGGAACTGGTGAAGCTCGACCACTAAGTGAAACAGATAAAAAGATAGCTGAGGCAGTAGCGCCTACACTTAAAGAAAAAGGGCTTATCTTTGTTGGTCTAGATGTGATTGGCGATAAGCTAACTGAGATCAACGTAACCAGCCCAACGTGTATTCGTGAAATCGAAGCTGCGTTTGATGTATCAATCACGGGCAAGCTTATGGATGCGATTGAACGCCGCATCAACAAATAATAACAATGGGGTAGCACTGCCTGCCCCTAATAATATGTTGGAGTGTCTATGAATTTAACCAACCATTTTTTAGTTGCTATGCCCGGGATGAAAGATCCCTACTTTGAGCGCAGTGTCATCTATGTGTGCGAACACAATGATGAAGGTGCCATGGGTTTAATGATTAACGCTCCAATTGACGTCACGGTCGGCAAAATGCTTAAGCAAGTTGACGTCGAATCTACTCACCCGCAATTGGTAACGGAAAGTCTCGATAAGCCAGTATTAAAAGGCGGGCCTGTGTCTAGTGATAGAGGTTTTATTCTCCATCAGCCAAAAGACAAGTACGAGTCTAGTATCCAAATGACCGATGATATTTCTGTCACCACATCTCGGGATATCCTCGGAGTACTTGGCACTGAAGCAGAACCTAATGAATACCTCGTTGCTTTGGGCTATTCAGGGTGGGAGCCTGGCCAATTGGAAAGCGAACTCTCTGACAACTCTTGGCTTACTATTGAAGCTGACCCTGAAGTCATTTTTAATACGCCAATTGCAGAGCGTTGGCAAAAGGCAGTACAAATGCTCGGTATTAATGTCGCTCAGCTATCCAGTGATATTGGCCACGCTTAGTCCGTCGTAAACAAAATAAACAGGATTCTCATGTCTAGAACCATCATGTCATTTGATTTTGGTACCAAGAGCATTGGTAGTGCTATCGGCCAAGAAATTACAGGAACGGCTTCTCCACTGCGCGCATTTAAAGCCAATGATGGGATCCCGAACTGGGATGATATCGAAAAGCTTATTAAAGAGTGGCAGCCTAACTTGCTGGTTGTTGGCCTCCCTACAGACTTGCATGGTAGAGATTTAGAAACCATCACTCCAAGAGCAAAAAAGTTTGCCAATCGACTTCATGGTCGCTTTGGCTTACCTGTTGAACTTCATGACGAGCGCTTATCAACAGCCGAGGCTCGGGCTGAACTTTTCGATATGGGTGGCTACAAAGCTCTCAGTAAAGGAAATGTTGACTGCCAATCTGCAGTCGTCATCCTAGAAAGTTGGTTTGAAGCACAATACGGTGAATAAACCTTAGATTGAATTAAAAAAGGGCCGATGCATCTACATCGACCCTTTTTTAATTTGCAGCAGAATAGCTCACACTCTAGCTAATCCATATCAATCTTCACATTACTAAGAGAACCACCAGCAAAGTTATCTCCGCGCTTAGTTTTTAGCATGATGCGTAAGTCATTGGCTGAATCCGCACTGTGCAAGGCATCTTCTTCATTAATTTTACCGTCAACAACAAGCTGATATAGCGCTTGATCAAACGTCTGCATACCAATTTCTTGAGATTTGGCCATGGTAGATTTGAGCTCGTGTAAATCCCCACGTCGGATCAAGTCAGATATTCGTGGGCTGTTGAGCAGAATTTCAAACACACCATGACGTCCTTGGCCATTCTTATCACGAATCAGTTGCTGACCAATAACACCGCGCAAATTCATTGATAAATCAAACAAGAACTGTTCTTTTTGCTCCTTAGGAACTAAATGCAAAATTCGCTCAAGAGCTTGGTTGGCGTTATTCGCATGTAATGTAGCCATGCACAAATGACCAGTTTCGGCGAAAGTCATCGCGTATTCCATCGTTTCGCGTGAACGAATTTCGCCGATCAAAATCATATCAGGCGCTTGTCGAAGCGAGTTTTTAAGCGCTACTTCATAGCTTTCAGTATCTAACCCAACTTCTCGCTGAGTAACAATACAACGCTGATGCTCGTGAACAAACTCAATCGGGTCTTCCACCGTTAAGATATGGCCTGTTCGATGACTATTTCGATACCCCGTCATCGCGGCCATAGTTGTAGATTTACCAGACCCTGTAGCTCCGACTACCAACACCAACCCACGTTTAGCTATCGAGAGGTCTTGCAAAATTTCAGGCAAACGTAAGTCTTCAAAGCTCGGTATAGTGGTTTCGATGCGACGAATTACCGCACCAGGTAACTCGCGTTGATAAAACGCTGACACCCGATAACGACCAAAATCGCGAACGATGGCAAAATTCGCCTCTTTCGTCGAATCAAACTCTCGCTGCCTATCTTGATCCATCATGCTATTAAGTAATGCCTCAACATCATTCAACATGAGTTTCTCGCCATGTGCACGCAGTTCGCCATCAACGCGATAAAGCACAGGAGCCCCGACCGTGATGTAAAGGTCTGATGATTTCTGGTTGTTCATTCCCTGAAGGTAAGTATTGATATCCATATTCTCACCTATCAGAACATGCTATTGGATTCTGTTTCGATTTTCTTCGCCACTTCTTCAGGATCAACCTGACCTTGGGCAATAAGCTGCTTGGCGTTTTGCTCCATAGTTTGCATGCCGTGCGCCGCCCCAGTTTGTATCACGGAATACATTTGCGCGACCTTGTCTTCACGAATCAAGTTACGGATAGCAGGTGTGGCCATCATAATTTCATGACAGGCAGTTCTCCCCCCACCAATACGCTTAAGCAGCTTCTGGGCGATCACCGCGCGCAACGACTCTGATAACATCGAGCGAACCATGTCTTTGTCGCTGCCTGGGAACACATCAATAATACGGTCAATGGTTTTTGCCGCGCTACTGGTGTGCAATGTGCCAAATACCAAATGACCCGTTTCAGCAGCCGTAAGTGCCAAACTTATCGTTTCTTGATCGCGTAATTCACCAACCAAAATAACGTCTGGATCTTCGCGTAGGGCGCTGCGCAGAGCATTTTTGAAACTGTGAGTATCTCGGTGCACTTCGCGCTGATTGATCAAACATTTATTATTGGTGTGAACAAACTCTATCGGGTCTTCGATGGTCAAAATATGCTTGTTTTGATTGCGATTGATATGATCAACCATCGCAGCCAATGTCGTTGATTTACCGGATCCTGTTGGCCCCGTTACCAATACCAATCCCTTCTCCATATTCGCTATCTTTTCAAATATTTGCGGAGCTTCTAATTGCTCTAGTGTAGGGATCTCTGTTGGAATGGTTCGAAATACCGCTGAGCAGCCGCGAGACTGATTAAATGCATTGACACGGAATCGCCCAACGTTAGGCAACTCGAAAGAAAAGTCGACTTCGAGACGCTCCTCAAATTCACTTCGCTGAGAATCGTTCATGATCTCAAAAACCAAACGATGCACATCCGAATGGCTAAAAGCAGGCACACCAAGCTTTCTTACTTCGCCATCTATCCGTACCATTGGTGAAACTCCGGCAGAAAGATGTAGATCTGATGCATTATGCTTTACACTAAAATCCAGTAATTCAGCGATATCCATTTATTTTCCTTAAGTAAAATCTGCTATGAACAGTATTCAACAAAATATTGAACAGATCACCTCACAGATTGAGAGTGCACAACAAAAGTGTGGACGACCTCGAGAGTCAGTGCAACTTCTGGCGGTAAGTAAAACTAAACCTGTAGAGGCAATTCTCGAAGCCGCTCAAGCGGGCCAAGTTGCCTTTGGTGAAAACTACGTACAAGAAGGCGCCGATAAAGTAGCACACTTTTCCGAACACCATCCAGAACTGGGCCTAGAATGGCATTTCATTGGTCCAATCCAATCAAATAAGTCTCGCCATGTTGCTGAGAACTTTGCTTGGGTACATACAGTTGATAGAGCTAAAATCGCTCAACGCCTGAACGATCAACGCCCAGATGACGCGACACCACTACAAGTTCTTATGCAAGTGAATACCAGTGGTGAGGCATCTAAATCTGGGTTAAACGAAAATGAAATCTTTGAGCTTGCGGAGTTGATTTCTTCACTTCCAAACCTCACTTTAAGAGGGTTAATGTCAATTCCAGCTAATGTGTCGGACTACGCTTCACAACTGTCGGCATTCACTCAATTGGCAGACTTAAAAGATAAGCTTGCGCAGCGTTTTCCTGATGAGCAACTCGACACTTTATCCATGGGGATGAGTGGCGACATGGAAGCCGCTATCGAAGCAGGCAGTACTATGGTTCGCATCGGTACTGCAATTTTTGGCGCACGCGATTACAGCAATAAGCAATAACGATTGTCACCTAACACATAACAAGCGGGAAGTTACACAATGGAACAGAAGAAGATTACGTTTATCGGCGCAGGTAATATGGCACGCTCAATTATAGCTGGGCTAGTTGCTAGTGGATATCCAGCAAAGCTGATTACGGCAACCGACCCAAACCAAGAACAACGTGATTTTCTCGCTAACCAATATGGTATTAACACTGAAGCAGACAATTTCACCGCAGCGAAAGAGGCGGATGCCATTGTTCTTGCAGTTAAGCCTCAATTAATGGAACTGGTTGGGGGCGGTTTACACGATGTCGACTTTAGCCACAAGCTGGTTATCTCCATTGCCGCTGGCATCAGTGCACAACGTCTAGACGAAATGCTAGGTGCAAAACTAAACCTTGTACGCGTTATGCCAAACACTCCTGCGCTTGTCAGCAAAGGAATGAGTGGTCTTTTTGCTCCACAGCATGTCTGTGAGCAAGATAAGCAGTTCGCGGCTGATTTAATGGGCGCGGTAGGCAAAGTGTGTTGGGTTGAACACGAGTCTGGTATCAATAACGTCATCGCGGCGGCTGGCAGTGCTCCTGCGTACTTCTTCTTGTTTATGGAAGCGATGCAAGCTGAAGCGATTGCTCAAGGTTTCGATGCTGATACTGCTCGCCTGCTTGTCCAGCAATCAGCGTTAGGTGCAGCAGAAATGGTCGTAGCCAATCCAGAGATTGAACTTTCTACGCTCCGTGAGCAGGTGACTTCTAAAGGTGGAACAACAGCGGAAGCACTGCGCACATTCAATGAACATCAACTTTCAGATATAGTAGCGAAAGCTATGCAAGCCGCCGTTGCGCGTGCTGAAGAGATGGAAGCACTATTTTAACCATTTGAGCCTTGGGCTCGCTAATTAAGGGTCACCTATGAATTCGATGAGTTTTCTGATTTCCACCCTATTTGATTTATACATCATGGTGGTGATCTTACGCATTTGGCTACAAGCAGCCCGTGCGGATTTCTATAACCCGTTTTCGCAGTTTATTGTTAAAGCCACACAACCTGTAATTGGACCTCTACGTAGAGTGATTCCATCCGTAGGCAGCCTCGATCTCGCTACGATTTTATTCGCTTACCTACTATGTGTACTCAAATTCGTCGCTTTGATCTTGCTTGCTTCAAATGGCTCTGTTTCGTTTAGCGCAGACTTCCTATTCCTAGGTTTCTTATCGCTTCTCAAAGCAGCTGGCGGTTTACTATTCTGGGTGCTACTGATCCGTGCAATCTTGAGCTGGGTAAGCCAAGGTAGAAGCCCTATCGAGTATGTGTTCCATCAATTAACAGAACCAATGTTGGCGCCGATTCGTCGCATTATTCCAGCAATGGGTGGCTTTGACTTGAGCGTACTTGTGCTGTTTATCGCTCTTCAATTCGCTAACTTTTTGATGGGTGATTTGATCGGTCCAATTTGGTTCCAACTATAATGTCTATGGCCGCTTGGTTTGATGGCGAAGATTTAATTCTTCGCCTCTATATTCAGCCCAAAGCGAGTAGAGACAAGTTAGTCGGGTTACATGGCGATGAAATGAAAGTCGCCATCACTGCGCCGCCTGTCGATGGCAAAGCGAACGCGCATTTGAGTAAATACCTCGCAAAACAATTTAAAGTCGCAAAGGGATTAATCTCTATAGAAAAAGGCGAACTCGGCCGGCACAAACAGCTTAGAGTACACTCGCCAACTCAAATCCCTGCAGAAATTAAAGCCATCTTATGATGGCTTTTTGTTTACAAAGGAAGCAGTTATGAAAAAATGGATCACCTTACTGTGTGTCAGCTTACTCTCACTACCAGCATGGGCAGGACAGTTTAAAACCATCAAAGATGTAGAAGTGCACTATTCCGCATTCAACTCGACTTTTTTAACCCCACAAGTCGCTCGTAGCTATAAACTCAAACGTAATGGCTACTCTGCCCTACTCAACATCAGCGTGTTAGACAATTATCAAGCGGGTAAGCCGGCGATTACTGCTAAGATTTCAGGCTCAGCCAAGAACCTTATTGGCCAAACTCGTGAACTGACTTTTCGTGAAATCAAAGAAGCAAACGCCATATACTATTTAGCGGAGTTTCCAATTAGCGATGAAGAGAACTTAACCTTCACCATTGATGTTAATGCTGGCAATAAAGGCACTGGCACATTAAAGTTCACCCAAAAATTTTATGTTGAAGAGTAATTAGGTTGTGATGATCTAAAAGCTTTTGGACACCCTAAGACCAAAACCTATTTTATAGGGAGAGGCTCCATTCTCCCTTACTGCGATAAAAAGAGAACACCATGACAAAGATAGTGCTAGCAACAGGTAACCAAGGCAAAGTTCGCGAAATGGCAGACTTGCTGTCTGACTTCGGCTTCGAGGTTCTTGCCCAAAGCGAGTTCAATGTATCGGAAGTCGCGGAGACTGGCACAACCTTTATCGAAAATGCCATCATCAAAGCACGCCACGCAGCAAAGGAAACCGGTCTTGCGGCTATCGCGGATGACTCTGGCCTTGAAGTTGATGCCCTTAAAGGCGCACCAGGTATCTATTCAGCACGTTATGCAGGTGAAGATGCGACTGACCAAGAGAACCTAGAAAAGCTACTTGAAGCAATGAAAGACGTACCGGAGGCAGAACGCACCGCACGTTTCCACTGTGTACTGGTTCTAATGCGTCACGAAAACGACCCTACGCCTATCGTTTGTCACGGTAAGTGGGAAGGTCGCATTCTGACTGAAGCTTACGGTGAAAATGGCTTTGGCTACGACCCTATCTTCTTTGTACCTGAAGATAACTGCGCATCCGCCGAACTAGAACCAACGCGTAAGAAGCAACTTTCTCATCGTGGTAAAGCGCTTAAAACACTATTTGCAACGCTTTCTGAGCAACCTTTGTAATTGTAATGAGCCAACTAATTCCACCAGCGTTAAGCCTTTATGTCCACATCCCATGGTGCGTGCAAAAGTGCCCTTACTGTGACTTTAACTCTCACGCTTTGAAAGCAGAGATCCCAGAACAAGAGTACATTGCGGCACTACTGCAAGATCTTGATGCGGATATCGAGCGTTACCGACTCAACGACAATCCACGTCTACTGCATTCAATTTTTATTGGCGGTGGAACACCGAGCCTTATTTCGGCAGAGGGGATCGCCTCTCTGCTCTCAGGAATCAAAGCAAGGTTGCCATTTAAGCCTGATATTGAAATCACTATGGAAGCCAACCCGGGTACCATTGAGGCAGAACGTTTTGCTGGTTACCAAACAGCCGGAGTCACCAGAATTTCCGTTGGGGTACAGAGCTTTGAGCAACAAAAGCTTGAGCGTCTAGGACGCATCCATGGTCAGGATGAAGCGGTCAATGCCGCCAAACTTGCGCATAAGATTGGCTTAAACAGTTTTAACCTCGATCTTATGCATGGTTTACCGGATCAATCCGTCAAACAAGCTCTTACAGATCTTGAGAAAGCGATCGAACTCGATCCACCTCACCTATCTTGGTATCAGCTGACGATCGAGCCAAACACCATGTTCTACTACAAGCAGCCGACTCTGCCAGATGACGATGACTTGTGGGATATCTTCGAATTGGGCCATAAGAAGCTTGCGCAAGCCGGCTACGTGCAGTACGAAATCTCTGGTTACAGCAAGCCTGGCTATCAGTGTCAGCATAACCTTAATTACTGGCGCTTCGGTGATTATTTAGGTATCGGCTGTGGCTCGCACGGCAAGCTCAGTTTTAGTGATGGGCGCATTGTCCGAACCACTAAGATCAAGCACCCGAAAGGCTACCTCGCTGCGTACGATAATATGGTCAAACCGTACTTAAACAATGAAGAACAAGTTGCAGATGAAGACCGTCCTTTCGAGTTCTTTATGAACCGCTTCCGCCTTATCGAAGCATGTCCGAAACAGGACTTTCTTGATACGACCGGACTTGGTTTTGAAGCCATTCAAGAGACTATTGATTGGGCGATTGAGATGGGCTATATCGATGAAAGTGATACCCACTGGCAAATCACCGAGAAAGGTAAACTGTTCCTCAATGACTTGTTAGAAGCCTTTATGGCCGAAGAGTAAAGAGCAAAAACTAAACAGGGTTGATGTGAAAGCATCAACCCTTTTTTTAGACTTAGAAAATCGAACGCCCAATACGCTCCGCAAGTAGCTCTAGCGCCTTTGTGCCTGCGAGCGAGTTACCTGAAGGGTCAAGCTCTGGTGACCAAACGGCAATAGTCATCTCACCCGGTACTACAGCCATAATTCCGCCACCGACACCAGACTTACCTGGCATGCCAACTCGGTAAGCAAACTCGCCAGCCCCGTCATACAGGCCGCAGGTTGCCAGCAGCGCGTTCAGCTGCTTCGTTTGAATCGGAGTAATGACTGACTTACCTGTTTGTACTGATGTCCCTTTGTTGGCTAAATAACTGAAAGTTTTCGCCAAGTCGACACAACTCATTTTAAGCGCACAAGCATGAAAGTAGTTATTCAGTACTGGGATAACGTCATTTTCGAAGTTACCAAATGAACGCATCAGATATGCAATGGCTGCGTTACGATCGCTGTGCATCATTTCCGAAGCCGCCACGACTTTGTCATAACAAATATGGGTATCACCCGATAGCTGACGGACGAATTCAAGCAGTCGTTGGCGTGGAGCGGATAAACGGCTATTGAGCAAGTCTGCAACCACGATAGCCCCGGCATTAATGAACGGATTACGCGGAATACCTTGCTCCATTTCTAACTGAATAAGCGAGTTAAAAGCTTGGCCTGATGGCTCTTTGCCAACCCGACTCCAAATCTCTTCAGGTTTATACAAGCACATCGCTAGCGTTAGACTTAGCGCTTTAGAGATAGACTGGATTGAAAAAGGCTCATCGGCATCACCCGCTTTTATCACTTGACCATCGTTAGTGAATACCGCGATTCCCAGTTTGTTTGCCGGAACTTTAGCTAAAGCAGGAATATAGTCTGCGACTTTACCTTGACCTATTAAAGGGCGTACCTCTTCTAGGATCTCAGCAAGAATTTCTTTTGTCGGTTTCATCAGCAACCTTAAAAATCAAGTAGTTATTATAATTTTCTTGTAGGGTCAAAAAAGCCAACACATCAATGTTGGCTTTAATCATCTCTTTAGCTTACGGCTCTTGGTGCAAGCAACCAAGGTTTAAGCAATCGCGGTTATTTTACGCGCTTGTACTTAATATCCCAAACGCCGTGACCTAAACGGTGACCACGTGCTTCAAATTTTGTTAGCGGGCGCTCATCTGGACGAGGAATGTAATCACCATCGTCTGCGATGTTTTCGAAACCAGGCGCTTCGTTCATCACTTCGATCATGTGCTCTGCGTAGTTTTCCCAGTCAGTCGCCATGTGGAAAATACCTTCACCATCAATCAGCTTCTCACGCACCATTTCAGCAAAACCTAACTGAACGATACGACGCTTGTGGTGACGCTTCTTATGCCATGGGTCAGGGAAAAACAGTTGTAGCGTTGCCAGACTGCTATTAGGGATCATGTGCTCGAATACTTCTACCGCATCGTGGCACATAACACGTAGGTTAGTGATACCCGCCTCACGAGCGTCAGACAGACACGCACCTACGCCAGGGCTGTGCACTTCGATACCGATAAAGTTTTTCTCAGGAGCGTTCTTCGCCATTTCAACCAGCGATGCCCCCATACCAAAACCAATTTCTAGAACAACAGGATTGTCATTACCAAACACTTCTTTCCAATCAAGAAGCTTTTCTTGGTAATCAATACCCATGGTTGGCCAACACTCATTCATCGCGTTTTCTTGACCTTTGGTCAAACGACCTTCGCGGCGAACAAAGCTGCGAATTTTGCGTATAAGTTTACCGTCTTCGTTGTACTCGTTAGTGGTCACTTCACTCATGATTTTGCCTGTTTAAAAATTGGTCTCGACTCAAAGGGATTGTGATTATCCAAAGAATTGCCACTGGTGCAAGTTTTTTAGCGAATTCCACTATTATCCCTGATGGAAAGTATACCCTTACTGTTTATCGGTTGTACTTTACCTATAAACTATGATGCAATTTTGCCAGATTAGATAACAAAATAAACAGAGCAAGTCGTGACTCCATTCGCTAGTGCCATCCTAGAGTGGTACGAAAACTATGGCCGTAAAAGCCTACCTTGGCAGCAAGATAAAACCGCATATAGCGTTTGGCTGTCAGAAATCATGTTGCAACAAACTCAAGTTGCAACCGTCATCCCATACTATCAACGTTTTCTAGAGCGATTCCCAACTGTCATCGATTTAGCCAACGCTGAGCAAGATGAAGTTCTCCACCTTTGGACTGGACTTGGCTATTACGCGCGCGCTCGTAATCTGCATAAAGCGGCTAAAGTGGTTGCAGAGCAATATAATGGTGAGTTTCCACTAAATATCGAAGAGATGAATGCGCTTCCTGGCATTGGACGTTCGACAGCCGCAGCGATTCTTTCCTCTGTCTATAAACAGCCACACGCCATATTAGATGGTAACGTTAAGCGTACTTTAGCGCGAAGCTTTGCCGTCGAAGGATGGCCAGGGCAGAAAAAAGTAGAAAACCAGTTGTGGTTATATGCAGAAGAGCATACACCAGAGTTTGATGTCGATAAGTACAACCAAGCAATGATGGATATGGGCGCCATGGTATGTACTCGCAGTAAGCCAAAATGCACGCTATGTCCGATTGAATCTCTATGTATCGCCAACAAGCAAGGTAATCAGCTAGACTATCCAGGCAAAAAGCCCAAAAAAGAGAAACCAGTAAAAGAAGCATGGTTTGTGATGCTGCATCATGATGGCAAAGTATGGCTTGAACAGCGCCCTCAATCTGGTATTTGGGGAGGCTTATTCTGCTTTCCCGAACATGAAAATGCAGATATTCAGTATCAGATAGATCAACGTGGTATCACTGATTCGGACATCAAACATCAGAGCCAGCTGATCGCATTTCGCCATACCTTCAGTCATTACCACCTCGATATCACCCCAATTTTGGTAGACTTATCAAAGCAACCTAATGTGGTAATGGAAGCCAACAAAGGTCTTTGGTATAACTTATCACAACCAGAAGAGATCGGTTTAGCAGCTCCAGTAAAACAATTACTAGAAAGCCTGCCGTTTGAACTGCAATGATTATTTTTAAGGAGTCATTATGAGCCGCACTGTTTTTTGTGCTCGACTACAAAAAGAAGCTGAAGGTCTAGACTTTCAACTTTATCCAGGCGATCTGGGCAAACGTATATTCGACAGTATTTCAAAAGAAGCTTGGGCTGAGTGGCAACACAAACAGACGATGCTGATCAATGAGAAAAAACTCAACATGATGGATCCTGAACATCGTAAACTGTTAGAAACAGAAATGGTGAATTTCCTGTTTGAAGGCAAAGAAGTTCACATCGAAGGTTATACGCCACCAAGTGAGTAATGAATCACAGCAAGCGTAATGATTAACAGAAAGACATCACTGCATAGCATTGGTGTCTTTTTTTAGGAGAATTATGAAGAAGTTAGCCTACTTCATTCTAGCAATGACTCTCGCGGGCTGTAGCCGAGAGTTTGTCGAAAGCATGTATGATGTCAATTACGAGCCTACTAATCGCTTTGCTAAAAACTTAGCGGGTCTACCAGGCCAATTTGAGAAAGACACAGACGCCCTTGACGCGCTAATCAGTAGCTTTTCTGGCAACATTGAAAAGCGCTGGGGTCGCAGTGAAGTAAAGTTTGCCGGTAAAAGTAACTACGTCAAATACATCGACAACTACTTAAGTCGCTCAGAAGTTAACTTCGATAAAGGGTTGATCACCGTTGAAACAGTATCTCCGACCGATCCCAAAGGGCACCTGAAGAACGCCATCATCACTACCCTACTCACTCCCGATGATCCGGCAAACGTCGATCTCTTTTCGTCGAAAGAGATCATACTTGAAGGTCAGCCATTTCTTTATCGCCAAGTTGTGGATCAAGATAAACAACCCATTCAGTGGTCATGGCGGGCTAATCGGTTTGCGGATTACCTGATTGCCAATCACCTCAAGGTCAAAGATGTCGACTTTAAGAAAGCCTACTATGTCGAAATCCCTATGGTTGAAGAACAATTCGAGATCCGCAGCTACAAGTATGCCGATATTGTTCAACGCGCGTCTCGCAAGTATGACATCCCCGAAGACCTTATTTACGCCATTATCAAAACCGAGAGTAGCTTTAACCCTTATGCGGTCAGTTGGGCTAATGCCTATGGCTTAATGCAAGTTGTACCTAAGACTGCGGGTAAAGATGTGTTTAAGTTGGTGAAGAAAAAATCAGGAGAACCAACTCCTGAGTATTTGTTCAATCCAGAAAACAACATAGATACCGGTACAGCCTATTTCTACATCTTAAAAAATCGATATTTGAAAGATGTCAGCCATCCACTATCTCTTGAGTACAGCATGATCTCCGCGTATAACGGCGGAACTGGTGGAGTTTTAAACACTTTTAATCGCAGTGATAGAAAACGAGCAATGCGAGACTTAAATTCTTTGCAACCAAATCAAGTTTACTGGGCTCTTACCAAAAAGCACCCCAACGCAGAAGCACGCCGTTATCTCGAAAAAGTTACCAAATTCAAAAAAGATTTTAACTCAGGTAAAACATAATCAGACAAAACGACTAAATAATCGGCACTTAAGCACTTTTTTGATTTTTTTTCTAAAAACATGTTGACGACAAGACCGAAAATCCGTTTAATAGCGCTCCGTCGCCCGGATAGCTCAGTCGGTAGAGCAGAGGATTGAAAATCCTCGTGTCGGT
>NZ_CFHWOM010000059.1:0-19790 GCF_984391705.1 Vibrio sp.
TCATCACAACCCAGCTTGGGATTGGATGATCTTCTAATTGCATTTGGCTAAAGATCGAGTTGGCGATGTTGTTGTTACCACGCCAGTCAGTCGCACGCTCAGCGTAAGTAAATTGATCCATGTAGTGACCATTTAGCTCTTTCGCTAGACGACGAGACTCGTCATAAATTTGGTCTGAACGGTCAACAAGGTGTGCTTTACCACCGTAGAACTCAATTTGTTCAATCTTTTTACGTGCAGTGGTCTTTGGCATCACGGCAATAAATGGTAAGCCTAAAAGACGAGCGAAGTAAGCTTCAGAAACTGCAGTGCTGCCTGATGATGCTTCTATTACTGTGGTCTCGGGACCAACCCAACCATTACAAATCGCGTAAAGGAAAAGCGAACGCGCTAAACGATGCTTCAACGAGCCAGTTGGATGCGTGCTTTCATCTTTTAGGTAGATGTCGATACCTTCTAATGAAGGGAGATCTAGTTTGAATAGGTGAGTATCTGCTGAGCGTTGAAAGTCGGCTTCGATTTTGCGTACAGCATTGTTGATCCAGTTGTGGTCAGTACACATAACGTGACTCCTCGAAATTTTGTAGGGTAGTTGTTTTTGTCTATAGGGATAATCTACCTATAACCCTAGAGAAAAACTTTGCTATTATTGTTCTGTTATTCATCAATGGTAGAAAAAATTTCTCTATATTAGGAAGGTGCTAGGAATGAGCTTAGATAAAATCGACAGGCAGTTACTTTCTTTCCTCCAAGAGGATGGAACCTTGTCTTTAAATGACTTGGCTGAGAGAGTGAACCTGACCACCACGCCTTGTTGGAAGCGTTTAAAAAAACTGGAAGATGAAGGTTATATCGAAAAGCGTGTGGCGCTGTTGAATGCTGAGAAACTGGATTTATCATTTATCGCGTTTGTACAACTTAAAACCAGTGATCACTCGGAAGATTGGTATCACCATTTTGTGACAACAGTAAGTGATTTTCCTGAAGTGATGGAGTTCTATCGCATGGCCGGAGAATATGACTATATGATGAAAGTACTGGTGAAGGACATGAAGTGTTTTGATGAGTTTTATAAACGGATGGTGAATAGTGTTAAAGGCTTATCGAATGTCACATCTACATTTGCAATGGAGCCAATCAAATACACAACGGCGCTTCCAATCTAAGGTCATCTATTGTTAGCGAAAAGGAGTGCTTTTACACTCCTTTTAATGCTTTGTTTTGGCTTTATTGAGTAAAGCGCATTACGCCTTCTTGCACTGCGGTGGCAACGAGGTGTCCTTCCCGATTATAAATCTCCCCACGTACCAAACCGCGCGTATTACTGGCCGTCGGGCTTTCTATCACGTAGAGCAGCCATTCATCCATTTTGAAAGGTCTATGGAACCAAATAGAGTGATCAATGGTTGCAACTTGAAATTTAGGTGTCATCAGAGAGACGCCATGAGGGTGAAGAGCGGTGACTAGGAAACCCCAATCAGACGCGTAACCCAGTAAGTACTGATGAATCAGTTGGCTATCTGGCATTTCGCCGTTAGCACGAATCCATAAGTATTGCTTTGGCTCAACTTTTTGAGGATTTAAAGGGTTCACCACAGTTACCGGGCGCATCTCAATTGGCTTTTCGCCGCAAAATGCTTTCTTTATCTTTTCTGGTAAATGATCGGCAATACGTGCCGCGAGTTCAGACTCAGATGCATAATTCTCTGGGCCTGGAATATCGGGCATTGTGTTTTGATGTTCAAACCCAGGAGCATCACCATGATAAGAAGCGGTAAGATAGAAGATAGGGCGACCATTTTGAATCGCTTTCACTCTGCGAGTGCTAAAGCTGCGGCCATCTCTAAGGTTTTCTACATCGTAGATAATCGGCTTTTCAGGGTCACCAGGATAAAGAAAGTAGCTATGAAAAGAATGCACAGTACGATCTGGATCGACAGTGTAACGAGCAGCTGAGAGCGCTTGGCCTATGACTTGCCCACCATAAACCTGGGGCAGCCCTAAGTTTTCACTTTGCCCTCTAAATAGACCTTCTTCGAGCTTCTCCAATTGCAGTAAATTAAGAAGTTCGTTCAACGGTTTGCTCATGCGTTGACCTTTTTCAATATGAATATTCTGATTATTTTAAGCGCTACGTAATTATTTAAACAGCTGTTTGAGTAAATTGTCAGCAAAATCTTGGCTCAGTTAAGAATCTGTCAACAACGATTATAGTGTAATGACAGCTAGATACTTGCTATCTATAATCTGCGTGAATTTAATAATTTAGGAGAGGCTTTCATGAAAAAAGCACTAGCATTAGTAACGTCAGTAGTATTGGGTGTGGCTCTTATGGGGTGTCAATCATCAGAGAAGGATGTAGAGCAAGCGAAAGTTGAATCAATTACTGGCACTGTTGCTTATCGTGAGCGTATCGCGCTACCTGATAACGCGTTAGTAACGGTAACACTTCAAGATATTTCTTTGGCTGATGCTCCTGCGAAAGTGATTGCTAAACACCGTTTTGAAACGAATGGAGCTCAAGTTCCTTTCGAATTTGATTTGGCTTACCACACGGCAAAAATTGAGCCTCGTCATCGTTATAGTGTGAGTGCTCGAATTGAAGTGGATGGTAAACTTCGATTTATCACAGATACTTCTTACCCAGTAATCACTGATGAAGAAAAAACTGATAACGTGAACCTACGTTTGATTGGTGTTGGTCAATAAAGCCATTTGAATCGATGGTAGCCTAAGGCTGCCATCGGTAGATTTTCAGCCGTACTTTACCGTCGTTACTCACCTCAACACCGTCTTCGATAAGCAAATTTCTTTGCCTTACTAAACCTTCTCCTTTTAGTGAGATTCTTCCTTGGCTATTGATCACTCTATACCAAGGCAGCTTACTACCACTAGGAAGGTTACCCAAAGCCTTGCCAACATGGCGCGCGTAGCCAGGATAACCTGCCATTTTTGCGATCTCACCGTAAGTTGTTACTTTTCCAGGTGGAATTTGGTGAATTACAGCAAAGATTTGCATTAAAAACTGGTCCATAATCATTTAGTCCTAGTTCAGTTTTCCATGGAATGGATAAGGAGAGGGCATGGTATTTTCTACATTTCAGTTCTTGGTAACAACTCTATTAGCCGTAGTTTGTGCTCGTGCTATCAGCTTAAGTGAAGGCGATATTCCCGTATTGGCCTTACTGATACCCGCATTATGGATTCTACCTCAAGGCGGTGTAGCGGGTTTAATTTTAATGGCCGCTATGACAACTTATGGTTTAACACTTCCTTATCAACCCATTGCGCTGTCGGTCAGTGTATGGGTACTGTTTCCCCTTCTAATGGTGGTATTTTCTAAACGTAGTAGTATCGGTGTTCTAATAACTGCAGCCTTGATTGTTGTTACTCTTCAAGTGGGAATCATGGTCACTCAAGCTTCCGGAAAACTCGGTGGAGAAGCGGTAGTGACGGCAGTACAGACGCTCGCAGTTATGGTGATCTGGTGGGCAGCGTCACATTGGGGGACGTCCAATAAGCATAGCTGGTGGGCACTAGGTTTGATTTTGCCCTTGTGGCTAGCGGACTTGTCATATGCTGCATTGGTTGCCCTGTCCGTAACCGGGATAATTGCTTCAATGGAAAGCCTTTCACGCTTGAAGACATTTAAATGGAGTAAGCTGCTGTGTTGGACTTTGCCCACAGTAGGATTTGCGGCTTTAGTTGTCTCACCTAATATTGAAGTTCCTAATCCTGTATTTGTTGTTTGGTTGTGTCTACTTGGAACCGCCTGGATGACTGACTACGTCTTGCGTAGTGCAGAAGAAGAATCAGATATATAACTAAATACAATAAATGCGAATTATATTCAGTTGGCATATGCATCTATGTATGTCAGAATTGCATATTATTTGCTCGATTTAGTGCTAAAAACTTGCCACGATAGATTCAAGTGACCGCTTCTCAGTAACTTACAAGGAGTTGTTAAGTCAGTGTGCTTACCTCTCTATCTATTTATGCAGTCGAAGCCAATACGACCAAGATTCATATTTATTCACTTAGGAACAGGCTAGGATGGCATTGCTGTGGCGTATATGGTGCATTTTGTGCTGTATGCTTTTTTCATCTTTTGTATTTGCGAGCACGAAATATAAAGTGGCTATGGAAGCCGATGATGTTGTCAGCCGCATCTTATTTGATGCGGTTTCAGACCGTTTTGGTCTTCAAGTTGAATATGTTTACTATCCTAGCTTTAACGCGATACTCGATGCTGTTGAAAATGAAGAAGCAGACTTCGCTGCCAATGTAACCTTTACACCCTCAAGAGCGTCTGTTTTTGAATTCTCTAGCCCTACCAATATTGAATATACATACCTTTATAGCTTAATAAACGCTGACTTAGAAAATGTATCTAGAGTCGGAGTACCTGCGGGTACAGTTTATGGCGAGTTAATTGCCGCGTATTACCCAGATATCATGCTGGTCGAATATAAAGGTCATGAACAAGCCAAGTCTCTCATTGAAAACCAGCAAGTAGATGGTGTAGTAGATGCGATCAATCAATTGAAGCCAATGCTTCTTGCTGGATTTGATGCTCAATTACTTAATCATCAGATCATGATTAAGCCTGTCTCTGTGATTTCGCCAAAAGGAAAGCATCGAGA
Organism: Vibrio sp.; assembly: GCF_984391705.1. Taxonomy (NCBI): domain Bacteria; kingdom Pseudomonadati; phylum Pseudomonadota; class Gammaproteobacteria; order Vibrionales; family Vibrionaceae; genus Vibrio; species Vibrio sp. The sequence continues at coordinate 4,647 of NZ_CFHWOM010000059.1, forward strand.
GCAACTAAAAAGTATCGAAAATTACGCGCACAGCGCTCAAGTTCAAAAACTGTTGCGAGAGTCAGTAAAGCAGTATCAATTTGATCTAAGAAAGCAGGCTCTTCGTCAGTCTCTGATAGATAGCAATGTAAACTATCAAAAAGCAATGCGTGTTAAAATTGAAAGCATAGGCCAATTCGCAACCTACTTACCAGACGGCAAAATTGAAGGCATTACTGCAGATGTGGTAAATGATGCTTGCGAAATATTAATGCTTAAATGCGAAATTGTTAGTACGCAAGATGAGACATGGGAAAGTATGTTCCATGACTTGATTGATAGAAAGATAGATATTCTTTCGCCTATCGCAATCTCAGAAAGTCGCAAGAGCATGGCATACTTCTCAGTACCTTATTACTTTCCTAAAGCTATTTTAGTTAAAAGGGAAGGGTATAAAGAGAATGTTTATAGCAATGTTTCAGAACTCATTGCCGAGAGGATAGGGGTCGTGAAAGACGATTTCTATCAAGAACTCCTATCTCAAAGACTGCCCAATAAAACTCTGCATGCCTACGCTAGCGACGATGCACTATTCGATGCACTGCTAAATAATGAGATTGATTACTTGGCTGTGAGCCGAGCTAACTTCAACAAGAGATTACGAGAATCGAACGATTTATTGCCTTTAGTAGAGGAAACAATGATCGGCAGCTACTATCAATCACCAATTGCGATAGGCTTCCCTAAAAATGAATTAGGTGCTTCATTAGCTCCTTTGTTTAGTCGCGCAATTAAAATGATTGATGTTGAACGCATTATCTCTAAATACGATTATCAGCCGAATTGGAAAGCTACATTACATGCTGAGCAGGCGTTTTCGCGTAAAAGCCAAATCTTGTTCATGCTTGTGCTTGGTTTTCTTGTAGTGGTTGCTATGTATCTTCATAGTCAATCTCTGACTGACAATTTAACTCGATTGAAGAATAGACGCGCATTAAAACAGAAATATCGCAAAGGTATCGGCGGAGATGAAACCTTGATTTACTTAGATGTGAATAAGTTTAAGCAAATTAATGATACCTATGGCCATGACGTTGGTGATCAGGTGTTACGTAAAGTGGGTGAACATATCGATCGTCTCTGGCTCGGAAGTAGTTATCGTATTGGTGGCGACGAGTTTGTCTTAGCCGGTAAGGTTGAAAGAGCTCAATTGGATAACTTGAAACAGAAGTTGGTATCGATTCCTTTTCTTTCTGATGATAAAACAATTGCATTTAATGTGTCTCTCGCTTTTGGTGCTTCCTGCTCTGGACGCAGTTTTATGAGTTTGCAGGAGGTAATGCATGAAGCCGATACCGCAATGTATGAACATAAACATGCTAAAGTTAGTAGTAACGACAATCTTGAAGAACGCTCAAACGTTGTTTGTTTAAACCAATAATGGTTACTCACTAAGCAGTTGAAACAAAAACAGCATTTTTCTTTGTGAATGCGCTTGAAATGGTGGAAGGGATAGCTGATAATCCCCTCACTCCTTAGCCAAGCTAAGGAAACAAAATCTATGGAGGCCCTGGTCCTCCCGCAACAATAGCTCGTGAACTCGGTCAGGTCCGGAAGGAAGCAGCCGCAGCGAGTGACTTGTGTGCCGGGATGTGGCTGGGGTCTCCGCCCATCTGGCTCCCAGAACTTCTTCTTTTCCCAACACTTTTATTTTTGCTGGTTTAAATAACCTCCATAGCCCATTTCAGGAAATCATCTGTCTCGTTTATCTAAATCTTTGAAAGTATTGATATAGATTACGAAAACGATGGATTTCTAAAGCCATGCCGTTCATTCTCCCTATTGAAAGTGACTTTTATCACAATTCGTCTGATCAGATGAGAGCAATGTAGGTAAATGTTATCTGCTTTACATACTTAATGTTAATTTTTCCGCACAATATCTAGCATAAGATGCTACAAGCTAGTGTCTTTATAGATAAAATGGCACGTCAATCTAGGTGTGTAAAATATCTCACTCAAATATTCTAAATTTATTTGTCTTGATGGTGTTTTTTACTGATTTGTTGAAGTAATCGGAGAATTATACGATTTTTTGCTACATTTTTATGGCAAATTACTTCAATGATTGATAATGTGTGCCGCAATCTTTGTAAGGCTTTAGATTTTTGTGCTTATTTTTTGCACTAAAAAAATCTAAATCACTGTCCGTTCTAGTGAACCTGCAAAGAAGTCATGGATGCAAATGAAAAACTTGGAGTTTTAAGCATGTATAAGAACAAAATCACTCAAGCCCTTCTTTTAGGTGCAGGTCTAGCAGTGGCCGCAACCTCTACCGCAACTCTAGCAGCTGATGTTCCAGCTGGTGTTAAACTAGCAGACAAGCAAGAACTAGTTCGTGGTAACGGTACAGAAGTTGCGACAATCGACCCTCACAAATCTCAAGGTGTTCCAGAATCTCACGTTATTCGTGACATCCTTGAAGGCTTGGTGAATCAAGACGCAGACGGTAACACTATCCCAGGTGTTGCAGAGTCTTGGGAAACTACAGACAACAAAACTTTCACTTTCCACCTACGTAAAGATGCTCAATGGTCAAACGGCGACCCTGTAACAGCAGGTGATTTCGTATACTCTTTCCAACGCGCTGTAGACCCAGCAACTGCTTCTCCATATTCTTGGTACATGGAATACACCAAGATGAAGAATGCTAAAGACATCGTTGCAGGTAAGAAAGATAAAGCTGAGCTTGGTGTTAAAGCTCTTGACGATCACACACTGGTTGTTGAACTAGACACTGCGGTTCCTTACTTTGTGATGATGACTGGCCATACAACAATGAAGCCAGTTCATAAAGCGACAGTAGAGAAGTTCGGCGATCAATGGACTAAACCAGAGAACTTTGTTGGTAACGGCGCATTCGTTGTAAACAACTGGGTTGTGAACGAGCGTTTAGAGCTTAAGCGTAACGAAAAGTACTGGGATAACGCTGATACAGTTCTTAATAAAGTAACGTTCCTACCGATTGAAAACGCAGTTGCGGAAATGAACCGTTTCCTATCTGGCGAGATCGATTTCACTTCTACTTTGCCAACAGAGCATTTCAAGCGTCTGAAGAAAGAGTACCCAGAGTCAGTGTCTGTTGAAGGCAGCCTATGTACTTACTACTACTCTTTCAACACGAAGAAGAAACCATTTGATGATGTACGTGTTCGTAAAGCGATTTCTTACGCTATCGACCGTAATATCGTAACTGATGCAATTCTAGCTCAAGGTCAGAAGCCTGCTTACTTCCTAACTCCGGAAATTACAGCTAACTTCAACCCTGAACTACCTCAGTACGGTTCAATGTCTCAAAAAGACCGTAATGCAGAAGCTGCACGTCTACTAGCTGAAGCTGGCTACGGTAAAGACAACCCACTTAAGTTCACTCTTCTTTACAATACGAACGAAAACCACAAGAAAATTGCGGTAGCACTTGGTTCTATGTGGAAGAAGACTCTAGGTCTAGACGTTACTCTAGAAAACCAAGAGTGGAAAACTTACCTATCTACGAAAGATCAAGGTGACTTCGAAGTATCACGCGCTGGCTGGTGTGGTGACTACAACGAAGCGTCTTCATTCTTGACGCTAATGGTGAGCAAGAACACGACTGGTGGCCAACACTGGGGTAACAAAGATTACGATGCGCTAATCGACAAAGCACTTAACTCAACTTCAGAAGAAGAGCGTACAGCTCTTTACCTAGAAGCTGAGAAGCTAATGGCTAAAGATATGCCTATCGCACCTATCTACCAATACGTACGTTCTCGTCTACTAAACCCGCACGTTGGTGGTTTCCCATCAGCTAACGCGGAAGAGAAGATCTACTCAAAAGATCTTTACATCAAAGCTCAATAATTCTGAGCAGATAGAACTATAAAAACTAGGCTCTGCATGTGAGAAATCGCATGCAGCGCCTCTCTTCAATCTGAAATTAGTTGGATTGAGGATTTCTTTAATTTTAATGTCACAGACTGAAAGAGTGAGTTTATGCTTAAATTCATCGCTAAAAGGATATTTGAGGCGATCCCAACTATGTTGGTATTGATCACCGTATCTTTCTTTCTAATGCGCTTTGCGCCAGGTAACCCTTTCTCAACAGAGAAACCGTTACCGCCTGAAGTAATGGCTAACATCGAAGCTAAATATGGTCTAGATAAGCCTGTTTTCGAACAATACACCACTTACCTGTTCAATGTAGTTCAAGGTGACTTTGGTCCATCTTTCAAGTACCTAGATTACTCGGTAAATGAATTGATCTCTGTTGCGCTACCTGTATCGGCTAAAGTTGGTTTTATTGCGTTTATTTTCACCGTTATTATGGGGGTGACTGTAGGTACCATTGCTGCGTTGAAGCACAATACCTGGGTCGACTACACCATAATGTCCACCGCGATGATAGGTGTTGTAATGCCTTCATTCGTACTCGCGCCTGCTCTTATCTACCTATTCTCTTTACACTGGAACCTATTCCCGGCAGGTGGTTGGCATGACGGAAGCTTGAAGTATTTAGTGCTTCCAGTGATTGGCATGTCGTTACTCTATGTTGCAACTTTTGCGCGTATCACTCGTGGCTCGATGATCGAAACGCTGAACAGTAACTTTATTCGTACTGCTCGCGCGAAGGGTCTGAGCTACCGCTACATCGTTGTTAAGCATGCTCTTAAACCAGCACTTCTACCTGTTGTTTCATACATGGGCCCTGCATTCGTAGGTATCATCACAGGTTCAGTTGTTATTGAAACAATCTTCGGTCTACCAGGTATTGGTAAGTTGTTCGTAAACGCTGCCTTTAACCGTGACTACTCGCTAGTAATGGGTGTTACCATCTTGATTGGTTTCCTATTCATTCTATTCAACGCTATTGTTGATATCTTACTAGCAATGATTGACCCGAAAATTCGCTACTAACAGGGAAGTTTGGTTATGTTAACGAAAAAAGAGAATTTAGAAGCGGTCGAGAAATTTGCAGAAAACCTGGAAATTGAAGGTCGTAGTTTATGGCAAGATGCTCGTATCCGCTTTATGCGTAACAAAGCGGCAATGGTGAGCTTGTTCATTCTTGCATTGATGACTCTAGCAGTTATCTTCCTACCAATGATTGCTCCATACACGTTTGATGATACAGACTGGTATGCGATGCACGTTGGTCCAAATGCTGAGCACTGGTTTGGTACAGACAGCTTAGGTCGAGACTTATACGTTCGTACTCTGATTGGTGGTCGTATATCACTTATGGTAGGTGTAATGGGTGCATTCGTAGCGGTACTGATTGGTACCCTTTACGGTGCGGCTTCAGGTTTCATTGGCGGTAAAACTGACCGTATTATGATGCGTATTCTGGAGATTCTTTACGCTGTGCCATTCATGTTCTTAGTAATCGTTCTAGTAACATTCTTTGGTCGTAACATTGTTCTTATCTTCGTTGCAATCGGTGCGATTGCATGGCTAGACATGGCGCGTATCGTGCGTGGCCAGACACTTAGTCTACGTAGTAAAGAGTTCATTGAAGCGGCACACGTTTGTGGTGTGAGCAAGTGGAAGATCATTACTCGCCATATTGTTCCAAACGTACTAGGTATTGTTGCGGTTTACTCAACGCTTCTAATTCCAAGCATGATTCTTACTGAGTCATTCCTATCATTCCTTGGTCTTGGTGTTCAGGAGCCAATGACAAGTTGGGGCGCACTTCTTCAAGAAGGTTCGCAAACAATGGAAGTAGCAATCTGGCAGCTGGCATTCCCTGCAGCGTTCATGGTTGTGACACTATTCTGCTTCAACTATGTTGGTGACGGCCTGCGCGATGCGCTGGATCCAAAAGACAGATAATTAAAAAGCAATAAATTACAAAATCTATAAAAAAGATTAAGGAAGCAATGATGAGCTTATTAGATGTCAAAGATCTGCGAGTCGAATTTACCACGCAAGATGGTATCGTAACCGCAGTAAACGATTTAAACTTTTCTCTGAACCAGGGCGAGACACTAGGTATCGTAGGTGAATCTGGTTCAGGTAAGTCACAGACTGTATTTGCTATCATGGGGCTACTGGCTAAGAACGGTATCATCTCAGGTAGTGCAAAGTTTGAAGGTAATGAAATTCTTAACCTTCCAGAAAGTGCATTAAACAAAGTACGTGCTGAGCAGATCGCTATGATCTTCCAAGACCCAATGACTTCACTAAACCCTTACATGAAGGTTAGTGACCAGTTGATGGAAGTTTTAATGCTACACAAAGGCATGGGGAAAGCAGAAGCGTTCGAAGAGTCTGTTCGTATGCTCGAAGCTGTAAAAATCCCAGAAGCTCGTAAGCGTATTACCATGTACCCACACGAGTTCTCTGGCGGTATGCGTCAGCGCGTAATGATCGCTATGGCACTGTTATGTCGTCCTAAACTACTCATTGCTGATGAACCAACAACAGCGTTGGATGTAACAGTTCAAGCACAGATCATGGAACTGCTGAACGAGCTAAAGAGCGAGTTCAACACTGCAATCATCATGATCACTCACGACCTTGGTGTTGTGGCGGGTTCATGTGACAAAGTACTCGTTATGTATGCTGGTCGTACAATGGAGTACGGTACGGTTGATGAAATTTTCTACAACCCAAGCCACCCTTATGCAGAAGGTCTATTGAAAGCGATCCCTCGTCTAGATACTGAAGGTGAGATTCTTCCTACAATTCCAGGTAACCCGCCTAACTTGCTTCGTCTTCCACAAGGCTGCCCTTATCAAGAACGCTGCCACCGTGTGATGGACCGTTGTAAGCAAGAAGCACCAATCTTGACGCCATTCGGTGATGGCCGTCAGCGTGCATGTTTTTCAGAGTGGGAGGCTTGGAAAAAATGAGTATCGATAAGAACCTAATTCTAGATGTTAAAGATCTTAAAGTTCACTTCAGTATTGCAGCGAAATCTGCGTGGCCGTGGACCAAGCCTTCAAACCTGAAAGCTGTAGATGGTGTTAACGTACGCCTTTATGAAGGTGAAACGCTGGGTGTAGTAGGTGAGTCTGGCTGTGGTAAATCGACGTTTGCCCGTGCAATCATCGGATTAGTTGAAGCAACTGACGGTGACGTAATGTGGTTAGGTCAAGACCTAACTAAGATGCAAGAAGTTCAGCGCCGTGAAACGCGTAAAGAAATTCAGATGATTTTCCAGGATCCTCTTGCATCACTGAACCCGCGTATGACTGTAGGTGATATCATCGCTGAGCCTCTAGAAACCTTCTATCCAGAGCTTTCTAAAGAAGAAGTGAAAGATCGCGTTAAAGAGATGATGGCGAAAGTAGGCCTACTTCCAAATGTAATCAACCGCTATCCACACGAGTTCTCGGGTGGTCAGTGTCAACGTATCGGTATCGCACGTGCACTGATTCTTAAGCCTAAGATGATCATCTGTGATGAGCCAGTATCAGCACTTGACGTATCAATCCAGGCTCAGGTTGTAAACCTATTGAAAGAGTTGCAAAAAGAACTAGGTTTATCTCTAGTGTTTATTGCTCATGACTTGTCAGTAGTGAAACACATCTCTGATCGAGTTCTGGTTATGTACTTGGGTAATGCGGTAGAGCTAGGCGAAGCGGAAGCATTGTTTGCCGATCCAAAACACCCATACACACGTGCATTGATGTCTGCGGTTCCAATTCCAGACCCAGAACTTGAGCGTAAAAAGCATATCGAGATGCTAGAAGGTGACTTACCATCACCAATCAACCCACCGTCAGGTTGTGTTTTCCGTACTCGTTGTCCTAAAGCGACAGAAGCATGTGCGCAAACAAAACCAACCATCGAAGGTAGTGACGTTCACGCAGTGTCTTGTCTACATGTTAGTGTGTAAGTAATTCAGCCTGTGACGGGCTTAAGCGCGGCATCTTTCGGGAGTCGCGCTTTTTTTGTCTCCAATTTTGGTTGCCATTAACTTCAGATCAGACGTAAGAGATAGTATTTGTTTAAAGTGATATAGTAATAGGAGTAGTAATTAAGAGTTGTACCCATGCCTTCACTCGATGATCAAGCTTTTGAACCAAGTTACGGTAGAGTAACTAAAGAGCTTCAAAGTGTTATATCCCTCATTAAATCAGATCAGAAAATTTACCTGTTAATTGCCCTTATCGTCTGCGTTACGACTGCATTTTCGTACGCTAACGGTTATTCGAATAAAATTCAGCTTTTCGCTTATATGTACGCTATGCAGTGGGTAGTCTTACTATCGATTGGTTTTATGATGGTGGGTTATCTAATACTACTGATAGTAAGACTGGAAAAGCGACCTTTGCGATGCTACTGGAATAAACTGGTGGTTGTATGGTCATACCGAGCGCATATTATCAGTGCTTTTATACTGTTAACTGCAATTAGTGCATTTATTTCCAGCTTCTCAACCATGAAGAGCTTGATACCAATAGTAAACCCCTTTGAATACGATCAACTTTTTCATGAACTTGATTTAATTGTATTCGGAGGTGTTGAGCCATGGCGCTTAGCTTTCGCATTTTTTGATTCACCATTAATAACTATGACGATCAACATATTGTATAAAGTCTGGTTTTTGCTTATTTGGGGAGTGCTTAGCTACTTTCTACTTGCTGTGAATGCTAAGGCTCGTCAGCAGTACCTAATTAGTTGGACTTTATGTTGGTTTTTATTGGGTTCAGTTTTAGCAATGGTGTTCTCTTCTGCGGGGCCTGCATTTGTTGAAAGGTTAGATGGGAGCGATACGACTTATACCGAACTGATGGCGCTTTTGGCGAGCCACAATGAATGGCTATTAGATCGTGATTGGCTCGGTGTATGGGCTTTAGGCACGCAAGATAATCTGTGGGAAGCATATGATAGCGGAAAAGAAATGCTAGGAAGTGGAATCTCTGCAATGCCAAGCATGCATGTTTCGATGGCTGTGCTAATGGCACTCGGGTGCTGGAGTATAAATAAATGGCTTGGAGTGTTTATGTGGGTATTTGCAGCCACCATATTCATAGGCTCCTTTACATTGGGTTGGCACTACGCAGTTGATGGATTGGTCAGCTTCCCGCTAACATGGATGATTTGGTACTTAGTCGGTAAGTTTCTTAATCGGTAAAACACCACCTTCAAAAAATTCGAACAACTAAGCCAACTCCATCTAGTTTCTTGGGAGTTGGCTTTTTTTATACTTAGATTATAAGAGTTAACGACAAGGTGGATGACATGGGTAAGTTAGTTGAAGGTGTATGGCATGATGTTTGGTATGACACTAAATCAAGCGATGGAAAATTTGTTCGGGAAGATGCAGGTTTCCGTAACTGGATTGAGGATACGCCAGAAGCAAAGTTCAAACCTGAGCCTGGTCGCTATCACTTGTATGTTTCGCTAGCTTGTCCATGGGCTCATCGCACACTAATTTTTCGCAAACTCAAAAACCTTGAAGAACATATTGATGTGACTGTTGTTTGCCCTGATATGATGTCAGAAGGTTGGCAAATGGGGTTACCTGAGCCTTTGTTTGGTCATACTCGCCTGCATCAAATCTACACTGAGGCAAAACCGGATTATACAGGTCGCGTGACGGTACCGGTTTTATGGGATAAAAAGCACAACACGATTGTGAGTAATGAATCTTCTGAAATCATTCGTATGTTTAACTCCGCGTTTGATGCACTTACAGGCAACGAGATCGATTACTACCCAGATGCTCTTAAAGAAACAATCGATGAGTGGAATGACTATGTCTATCCAAACGTAAATAATGGCGTTTACCGATGTGGTTTTGCGACTTCGCAAAGTGCTTATGAAGAAGCATACAATCAGTTGTTCGAATCATTAGATCGGCTTGATGCTCACCTGGCCGAGCGTCGTTATTTAGCTGGGGAGCAGATAACCGAGGCTGACTGGCGCTTATTCACAACTTTGATTCGCTTCGACGCAGTTTATGTAGGCCATTTTAAATGTAACAAAAAGCGGATAGCGGATTATCAGCACTTAAATGGTTATATGAAAGAGTTGTATCAGATCCCTGGCATTAAAGAAACGACGGACTTCTATCATATCAAGCGTCATTACTATTACAGCCATACTGGCATTAACCCAACACAAGTTGTGCCTAAAGGTCCTGAATTGGATCTAGAATCCTCACACGGTCGCGAAGCTATTGGTGTCCGTTGATACAACTATCTGGTTTCTGCCCTGTGCTTTCGCTTGGTACAGGGCGATATCAGTTTTAGCCATCGTTTCATCGATTAAGATTCTATTGTCTGCAACCATAAGAGCTTTCAACCCTCCGCTGAAGCTGACATGAATCTTTTGGTGGTTAAACTCAATCTCTTGCTGACTGACGGCTAGGCGCAAAGATTCGCTTATCTCCAAAGCTTGCCTTTCATCTTGGGCTGCGATCAATACGCAAAACTCTTCTCCCCCAACTCGGTACAAATACTCGATATTGGATTGCTTAAGAATCGCTGCACTTACATTTTTTAGTACCGCATCGCCACATGCATGACCATAGTTATCGTTGACCTGCTTGAAGTGATCAAGGTCGATATGGAGCAAATAATGATGGGTGAGAAACTCATAATGGTGAGCAAAATCATTTTCCATGCAAAGACGATTACGGGCTCCAGTTAATGGATCGAGTAAGGCAGCATTATTTAGCTTTTGCTGGTTCTTTTCTCTAACATCCTCATGAACAAAAGCGATTGACCAAATTAAGATATAAGGAATCGCAAAGTTAAACGTCGTGTGGGCAGTCGAATGCACAATGGGAGGGTAAGATAAAAATATCGAAATAGTAATGACGAAGAAGATGAATGTGACCGCAGAGCCTACATATCGATTAAGGAGTATGTGAAAAACAGGTGGCATACAGAACGTCCAAAACACCAATATCGTGTAACCCTTAGCCGTAGCCAAACTGTAAATGAGAATAAAGCTGAGGCCAAAAATCAGTAAGATTGAATACCAAGGCTTGTATCGCCCCAGTTGAATTTGAAGGTAGATGAAAAGGCAGAGCAGGGTATAGGCGAAATCGATAAAACCAAATTTTGGCACATCCCAAATAAAAAAATTAACGATCGTGAAACCAGCACCTGTAACGGCAAGAAATAGGCTTGTGATCTTTAGGACGCTTTTTTCAACGGTATCGGTCGTGGATAAGAGCTTTAGTGCCATTTCAAATCCTTTCTTTACATGAACTTAAAGTGTAGCAATAAGCACAGAAAAGTTGGTGATACCACCGAATTCCAACGAGAAGGCCTGTAGGGCTATGGATGATGTCTGTCAAAGAGGAAGCCTACTAATTGAACGGTGGTAAGTTTCCTGACGTGAAACTGAACAGAAGGCATCTATTGGTTTCGTTTTTGTGACCGGGCGCTAAAATCTCTGGCTGATTTTCAATATTGAGAAGTATGCCATGCCTGAGTCATTAAACAGCTTCATTGAAACCTTGCTGTCTCGAATGAGAAAAGAAGCGTCACCGATATTACAGAATGTCAAAAGTGATGGTGTTATCTATCTACTTATAGGTGTGATAGCGTTATCGGTTACGCTATTTTCCACTCTTAGTGGCTATGGCAATCGCATATCACTCTTTGCTTACATGTACGCAATGCCTGCGGTTGTTATGGTCACCGTTGCTGTTGTCGCGGTAGGTTATTTCTTTGTATTGGCAGCGCGTCGAGAACTAAGACCACTCCTATGTTATTGGCACAAAATACAAGGCATGTTTGCATCGAGAGCCCGGATTGTTTCGGGCTTTATTTTGCTTACGGGGCTTAGCGTTTTTATCTCGAGCTTTTCCACCATGAAAGGTTTGATACCTCTGATTCATCCGTTTGAATATGACCGCGTATTTCATGACATTGATTTTTGGTTAGCTGGTGGTCATGAACCTTGGCTTATCGTACATTCCATTTTGTCCTCACCTTATTTCACGTTAGTCATCAACTACAGCTACAAAATATGGTTCTTTTTACTTTGGGGGATATTGAGCTACTTCATACTAGCGAAGTCGTCATTTGAACGAACTCGATACCTGATCAGTTGGATCCTGTGTTGGACGGTTTTGGGAATGGTCGTGGCTATGGCGCTTTCCAGTGCAGGGCCTGCTTTTACCATGAAATTGGATCCAAATAATCGTGATTATGTCGAGCTGATGAGTTTGTTGAATCAGCAGGATATCTGGCTTGAGACGCATAATCTAACGAGTGTCATGGCTCTCAAAACGCAAGATGATTTATGGCAAGCCTACTCAGTAGGGAAGGAGATGCTAGGCAGTGGAATTTCTGCGATGCCGAGTATGCATGTTTCCATGGCTGTTTTGATGATGCTAGCGATGAGTCAAATCAATAAAGCATTAGGTGCAATTTTTGGTTTGTTCGCCTGCATCATATTTATCGGGTCCTTTTTCCTAGGTTGGCACTACATGATTGATGGACTAGTGAGTGGCGTTTTGACTGCTTTGATATGGCATTTTTCAGGGCGAATCAGTGCCGCAGTTGTGAGGAGTCAAGCTTAAATCTGGTACTCGTTGCGTTAACTCACACTGACTCTATTTCTTCCTTCACGCTTAGAACGGTATAGAGCCTGGTCGGCAAGATATAGATTTAAGGGCATCTCATAGTAGTGATGTTTCGGCAGCGTAAATTACGTTTCTCCCCGAGGCTTTAGCTCTGTAAAGCGCTCTATCAGTGCTTTTTAGGGCTAAGTCGAGATCCTCGTGTTTGCATTCGTTTGGTAGCGCAATGAGTCCACCACTTATTGTGACACGAATGTCAGGCTCAAAAACTAAGCTCTCGATGCTCTCTCTTAAAGTCTCGCTCATCTGTTTGGCCTCTGTCATATCATTTGCACAGAAAATCACACAGAACTCTTCACCACCGATTCGATATATCCGGCTGTTTGTTAGCGTGGACTGGACTCGATGGACAATGGTTTTGAGCACTTCATCACCGACACTGTGGCCGTATGTGTCATTTATCTTTTTAAACCAATCTAAATCGAAGTGAAGTAGATGGCTAACAGCGCAGCAATGAAGCTTTGAGGATGTGTCTTGGTGTAATGCTAAACGGTTGAACGCACCTGTCAGAGAATCAGTCCTCGCCAATTGTTCGAGCCGTTTTTGAACTCCAACTCTGACTATTTCATGATTATAAGCTATGGCCCAAATCATGGTGTAAGGGATAGCAAAGTTAACGAAGGAAAACGGGTAGACATCGCCATTAAACAAGCCAGGGAAGTAAATGATTGAGGTAGCAATGAGCATTGCAAATGTGGCGACTGAGCCAATTACTCTATTGAACATCAGTTGATAAAGCGGTGGTAAAACATAAACCCACATTACAATCGCTGAACTAGGCTTAGTATGATAGAAACCGTAAAGGAGCCCTACAGTTATTAGGGATGCGACGAATGCAGGTTGCCAGGTCAGACTTTGATAGTTTCTAACTTTGTAATAGATCTGAAAGAAGGTCATTGAGATGACTAACTCAATCGCACCTAAAATATAATTGTACGTCAGGAACATGTTAATTGATGTTACGACAAGTACGAATAGCCCAAGAAGGATACTGACATTTTTCAGAACATTATCGCGAATAGTCGATGTGTTGATGAATTCGGTTGTCATATTTCTCCTCTCGAAAGCCTATAGCTTACTTATTGGTGTGGTGTTCTGTATTTTGGCATAAAAAAAGCCCATACATCAATATGGGCTTTTAGATAAGTATAGCTTTACAATTAAGTGAAACTAGTCACAAATATTAGTTAACTACTTTCTCTTGCGCTTGTGCAGCTTGATCCGCCTGAATCGCTGTTAGAGCAACTGTGTACACGATGTCGTCGACTAGAGCGCCGCGAGACAGGTCGTTTACAGGCTTACGCATGCCTTGAAGCATTGGACCGATAGATACTAGGTCAGCTGAACGTTGTACTGCTTTGTAAGTCGTGTTACCAGTGTTTAGGTCTGGGAATACGAATACAGTCGCTTTACCTGCTACTGGAGAGTTTGGTGCTTTAGAAGCAGCAACGTTTTCCATGATAGCCGCGTCGTACTGTAGAGGACCGTCGATCACTAGATCAGGACGTTTCTCTTGAGCAAGTTTCGTTGCTTCACGTACTTTATCTACGTCTGCACCCTTACCAGATTCACCAGTAGAGTAAGAGATCATAGCAACGCGTGGTTCGATACCGAATGCAGCAGCAGAATCTGCAGATTGGATAGCGATTTCAGCTAGCTGTTCAGCCGTTGGATCAGGGTTGATCGCACAGTCACCGTAAACCAATACTTGGTCAGGCAGTAGCATGAAGAATACAGAAGATACGATAGACGCATCAGGTGCAGTCTTGATGATTTGGAACGGAGGAACGATAGTGTTCGCAGTCGTGTGAACAGCACCAGAAACTAGGCCGTCAACTTCGTCGTTCTCAAGCATCATTGTGCCAAGGAATACTGAATCTTGTAGCTTCTCGCGAGCAACAACTTCAGTCATACCTTTCGCGCCGCGTAGTTCAACTAGGCGAGCAACATAGTTTTCACGAACTTCATCAGAGTTGATGATCGTTACGCCAGCACCTAGTTCAACACCTTGCTGCGCTGCAACACGTTTGATCTCTTCTGGGTTACCTAGAAGCACACATTCAGCGATACCACGCTCAGCACAGATAGCCGCAGCTTTAACTGTACGAGGTTCGTCACCTTCAGGAAGAACGATACGCTTACCTGCTTTACGAGCGAACTCAGTTAGCTGGTAACGGAATGCTGGTGGGCTTAGGCGACGAGACTTCTGAGTACCCTCAGTCATAGACTCGATCCAGTTGCCATCGATGTTGCCAGCAACGTGTTCATTGATGAACTCAATACGCTCTTTATCGTCTGCAGGTACTTCGATAGAGAAGCTCTGTAGGTTTAGAGACGTCTGCCAAGTGTTACCTTGCGCTTTGAAGATCGGTAGACCTGAGTCGAATGCAGGCTTACATAGGCCTACAATCTCTTCTGGAATGTCGTAACCACCAGTAAGAAGAATTGCACCGATTTCAACACCGTTCATAGCTGCTAGAGCTGCTGCAACGATTACGTCGGGACGGTCTGCTGAAGTCACAAGTAGAGAGCCTGGTTTGAAGTGCTCAATCATGTTTGGCAGAGAACGTGCAC
>NZ_CFHWOM010000060.1:0-18683 GCF_984391705.1 Vibrio sp.
CGCGTTTGTATCGCTCTTCATCGCCACCGATGATCTCACGAAGGTGCCAAGCGATGGCTTCTCCTTCGCGGTCCAAATCGGTTGCGAGATAAACGCTGTCTGCGTCTTTAGCGAGCTTTTGCAGCTCAGCGACCACTTTTTCTTTGCCCGGAAGCACTTGATAGTTCGCTTCCCAGCCGTGGTAAGGGTCAATACCCATTTTCTTAATCAGCGCTTTGCGATCTTTTTCTTTCTTGATGCGCGCTTTTTCTTCAGCACTTAAGCCTTTGGTTGATACCGCAGCTGCTTTTTGGCCTGTGCTTTGGCCAGCGGTTGGCAGATCACGTACGTGACCTACACTGGACTTTACGATGAAGTCCTTACCTAAATACTTATTGATGGTCTTCGCTTTTGCTGGCGACTCCACAATAACCAGTGACTTACCCATAATTGACTCAAGTGTCCTATAATGACGGCGACATATAATTATCGCATGACATACTTAATGCTTCGGTTCTTTTTTTACTATTGAGCGAGATTACAAGAAGATCAATATCTTTTTCAAAAATAAACTTTAACTGCTCGACAATTCGACGAAAGTCGACGAGGTTGAAAGGGCCACATACTAAACTTCTGTTAATCAAAGACGCCAGTTCCTAAATGGTTTTTATGCCACTTGTCACAAAACCAATGGCTTCGGTAAAATCGAACGCTCAGTAATTCATTGATCTAGACCATTTGAAATTTGTCTCATTGTTCTTAGAATCGCAACATCGTCTCTTCTATATAGAAGATCACCAACCTACGAGTATTAATATGAGCGATAAGAAAATCATTTCAAAATTCGAACTGTTACTGATTGCGAATCACATCATCCAAGAGCATGACGATTATATCGAAGGAATGCGTGCCGACAGTGTTGAAGAGAAAGAAGACGTACTTATCTTTAAAGGTGAATATTTTTTAGATGACAACGGAATGCCAACGGCCAATACCACAGCAGTCTTCAATATGTTCAAGTACTTAGCTCACCACTTATCGAAAGAGTTTACGCTCGAACAATAACAAACCTAAAAACGAAAAGGGTTGACGCTGATACGTCAACCCTTTGATAAAAAGTCACTCACCGCTTCACGGTGAGGACAGTTCATTATGAACTTAAACCTTCCAACTTATCAAAGTAATCAGGGAACGTTTTAGATGTACACTTGGGATCATTGATAGTCACTGGAGTGTCACTCAACGCTACCAATGAGAAACACATCGCCATACGGTGATCGTCGTAAGTATCAATTGCAGCATGGGTTAGTTTCGCAGGCGGTGTGACAACGATGTAATCTTCACCTTCTTCCACTTCAGCGCCCACTTTACGTAATTCTGTCGCCATCGCAGACAAACGATCGGTCTCTTTAACACGCCAGTTATATACGTTGCGAATCGCCGTCGTCCCTTCAGCAAAAAGTGCTGTAGTCGCGATAGTCATCGCTGCATCAGGAATGTGGTTAAAGTCCATATCAACGGCCTTAAGCTCACCAACTCGTGAAACCACATAGTCATCGCCCCACTCAATCTGAGCACCCATTTTCTCTAGCGCATCTGCAAATTGAATATCACCTTGAATACTGTTTTTGCCAATACCGGTAACTTTAATCTCACCACCTTTAATCGCTGCCGCAGCTAGGAAGTAAGAGGCTGATGAGGCATCACCTTCAACAAGAAAATCACCAGGAGCAACGTAAGATTGACCTTTACGAATTACGAACTCTTGGTAATCGTTGTTTTCTACCTCAACACCAAACTGAGACATAATGTGTAGAGTAATATCGATGTATGGCTTCGATACTAAGTCTCCAACAATTTTAATCGTCACATCGTCTTGTGCGAGTGGCGCTGACATTAAAAAAGCAGTTAAGAATTGGCTTGAAATCGAGCCATCGATCTCTACTGTGCCACCCTTTAAACCTGTGCCGTGAATTTTCAGCGGTGGGAAGTTTTCGTTCTCTAAATAGTCTACTTTGGCTCCCGCCTGGCGAAGCGCATCAACCAAATGGCCGATCGGGCGTTCTTTCATGCGAGGCTCACCGGTTAAGACGTATTCCCCTTCACCAAGACACAATGCAGCTGCAAGCGGACGCATGGCCGTTCCTGCATTACCTAAGAAAAGCTCTAATGCTTGCGCAGAATGGAAAGGTTGGCCTAAACCTTCGACTTCACAAACTGTTTTGTCGTCAGATAGACGATAACTTACACCTAGCTTTGTCAACGCATTGAGCATATGACGGATATCATCGCTATCGAGTAGGTTAGTCAGTCTTGTTGTGCCTTTTGCAAGTGCCGCTAAAAGTAGCGCTCGGTTTGATACACTTTTCGAACCAGGAAGGTTCACTTCCCCAGAAACTTTATTAATTGGTTGTAACGTAAGGCTTTCCATTAAAATTGATATTCCTTGCTCGCCCAGCGTTACTCACCGGACGATGAAAAATTCTTCGTACTTGCAGACTATCTAAAAACTTTGCGTAAAACCAGAGCAAAACAGGGATTAAACCTGAATAATTATGTCATCCGAGGTGATGATACAAAACGTGATGCTCAATAAGTTTTATCCACTCGTACCCCTTCATCAAAATAAAGAATTCTTACATCATCACCACGCTCGAACAGCATGTTGCTGTCCACATCTTGAATCACATCGATCAACTGACCTTTGTCTGTTTTAATCAGTATTTCTACCAATCGATATTCAATGCGATACTCTTGATTAGCCTGATTTCGCGCTACTCCTGCACCAGCAATTGCACCAACCGCCGTTGCGACTTCTTTGCCTCGGCCATCGCCAAATTGATGACCAATCACACCACCAACAACCGCGCCTAACAATGTTTCCCAACCAGAACTCTTTGATTTAACAATGTCTTGTTGACTGATGTAACGAACCGTATCAACTTTGCCAAACACCACCTCATTAACTGGCCTTGCCGTATTTCTCTGGTACGCCGCATTGGCAATCATTGGAAAAAGCAATATGATCCAAAGTAGTTTTTTCATTTTCTTTCCTCTATTCATGACGCTCTATCTTACTGAACTCGACCCAGATGAAATTTGGTTCCCTTCTCCTGAAGAAGCACTCGACGATCCCAATGGTCTGTTAGCAATTGGTGGTGACCTAAGCCCCGAGCGCCTAATCTGTGCGTACCAAAATGGTATTTTCCCTTGGTATGGACCGGGTGAGCCTATTCTTTGGTGGAGCCCTTCACCAAGAGCCGTATTTAATCCTAAGACATTTAAACCGGCTAAAAGTCTTAAAAAGTTTCAGCGTAAGCACGGATATACCGTCAGTATAAATAAGGCGACCTCTTCCGTCATAGAGCATTGTGCCGCTGTAAGAAGTGCAGAAGAAACCTGGCTAAACGCAGATATGCGTAATGCTTATAACCAACTGGCGGATCTGGGTTACTGTCATTCCGTCGAAGTTTGGCACAACGATGAACTTATTGGAGGCCTTTATGGCTTGTCTATAGGGCAACTTTTTTGCGGCGAATCGATGTTTAGTCTTAAAACTAACGCGTCAAAAATCGCCTTATGGTACTTTTGCCATCATTTTAAACAGAACGGTGGACACATGATTGATTGTCAGGTGATGAATCCTCACCTTCAGTCATTGGGCGCTATCGAATTGCAACGGGATGACTTCTCTCAAACCCTGCTATCATTTAAAAAGCACTCTATAAAAGAAGATTGCTTTAAACAACAGTGGCTAACATTACCAACCGAGGGATTGAATGAGCTCTGATCTACAACAGATCCGAATTGGACTCACAGACAGCCATCAATGCAGCTACTTAACTGAACGAGAAGAAAGAGTGGCAGTAGCTCTTGACCCTGCTATGCACTGCGGCTCTAGTTACGAAGTATTGCTTGCGAATGGATTTCGTCGCAGTGGCGATACCATATATAAACCTCACTGCGATAGCTGCAGTGCTTGCCAGGCATTGCGTGTCTCGGTACCCGATTTCCAAATGTCAAAAAGCCAAAAACGTTTGGTGAACAAAGCCAAGCATTTCGAGTGGCAACTAAAAAATGAAATGGATCAGGGGTGGTTTGAACTATACGCTCGATACATCGAAACTCGACACCAAGCCGGCTCAATGTACCCGCCAAAAGAAAACGAGTTCTCATCTTTTTCTCATTGCGCTTGGCTTAATACCCAGTATCTGCACATTTACGATCAAGGCAAACTTATTGGTATTGCTGTCACGGACATCTTATCCAATAGTGCCAGCGCGTTTTATACCTTCTTCGATCCCGATTACGAGCTTTCACTAGGGACGTTAGGTGTATTGTATCAACTCGAATACTGCCAGCAGCAAGGCAAACAGTGGCTCTATTTAGGCTATCAAATTGATGAATGCCCTGCGATGAATTACAAAGTCCGATTTCAGCGTCATCAAAGGCTAGTAAATCAGCGTTGGCAAGGGTAGAATACGCCCCAACTTTACATAATTCATTTTTAACGGCATTATGCGCCGGTAGAAATTGCCCATTTTGAAAAGAGGATTAAATGGCTAAAGAAGACGTAATTGAGATGCAAGGCACTGTCCTTGATACTCTTCCAAACACAATGTTCCGTGTTGAGCTAGAAAACGGCCACGTAGTTACTGCTCACATCTCTGGTAAAATGCGTAAGAACTACATCCGTATTCTTACTGGTGACAAAGTAACTGTAGAGATGACTCCATACGATCTATCTAAAGGTCGCATCGTCTTCCGTGCTCGTTAATCTCCGACTGCCTAGCGCATTCAGAATTAGTCGAATACAACAAAAAAGCGAAGCCTAGTGCTTCGCTTTTTTGTATCTCATGATTACCCTGCTCTCAACCACATAAATAGGTATTGCTTCTACAAGCCGCTTGTTCATGATAAATGGTCGCCGATAGAACAGTAGGTACCGCATGCTTGTTAACAATACCCATTTATGCGCCCGTCACGTCAGATGAACATGATCGGGCTTCTGATTAGGTATTATGCAACATGCATGCGCCAAATTCGGATAACTCATCACTAGGTGGCAATATTGATTTAGCCGCTTGTGGAATAATACCTACTTAGGCGCCCTCTGACTCTTAAGCTATTTACCCAGCGCTTCTTTGTAGTGCTGACGACATACTGACACGTAACGATCGTTGCCACCAATCGCAACTTGATCACCTTCAGCAATCGCTACGCCATGCTCATCAGTACGGATAACCATGTTGGCTTTACGGCCACAGTGACAAATTGTTTTTAACTCGATGAGTTTATCTGCCCATGAAAGTAGGTATTTGCTGCCTTCAAAAAGCTCGCCTAAGAAATCGGTTCTCAAACCATAACAAAGAACTGGAATATGTAGCTTATCTACCACTTCTGTTAGTTGATACACCTGCTCTTTCGATAAGAATTGGCACTCATCGACCAAGATGCAGTGTCGCTTCTCTACTTCATTCAGGGCCGCGATCTCTTGATACAGATTAGTATCAGCGTTGAAAAGCTGAGCTTCAGATTGTAGGCCGATACGAGAACTCACTTTACCTACACCGTAACGGTCATCTAAAGCTGCCGTGAAGATCACGGGGGTCATGCCACGCTCTTGGTAGTTAAATGATGATTGAAGAAGAGTGGTGGATTTACCCGCATTCATAGCCGAGTAATAGAAGTACATCTGAGCCACTGTGGTGTCCTGTTTGAAATTTATAAAAAACCAAAGAAAAGGGCTGAATTAACAGCCCTTCCAAATGCTTAATGTTTACTTACGACGCCAAGTCGTTCCTTCTGGGCCATCTTCAAGTACGATACCCATTTCCGTCAGCTTATCACGTGCCATATCGGCATTCACCCAGTCTTTCGATGCACGAGAGTCATTACGCAGTTTGATGAGCGCTTCAATTTCAGCAACTTCATCATCATTACCGGCATCGCCTTTCAAAAAGGCTTCTGGATCTTGATGTAGGATACCAATTACATCAGCTAGCTCACGCATCAAAGCACCCAGAGAGCTCGCTGCTGTGATATTTTCAGTCTTAAGACGGTTGATTTCACGTGCCATATCAAAAAGTACTGAGTACGCTTCTGGCGTATTGAAATCGTCATTCATCGCATCAGTAAAGCGAGTAACATACTCTTCACCACCCGCCGCAGGAACCGTAATATCAAGACCACGTAGAGACGTGTATAAACGCTCTAAAGAAGCACGCGCTTGATTGAGGTTTTCTTCGCTGTAATTGAGTTGACTACGGTAGTGGCCAGACATTAAGAAGTAACGAACCGTTTCAGCATCATAGTGACCTAATACGTCGCGAATGGTGAAAAAGTTACCCAAAGACTTAGACATTTTTTCACGGTCAACCATAACCATGCCACTGTGCATCCACGTATTCACATAGTCGGTACCGTGTGCACAGCAAGACTGAGCGATTTCGTTTTCATGGTGAGGGAACTGAAGATCAGAGCCACCGCCATGAATGTCAAAGTGATTACCAAGAATTGAAGAGTTCATTGCTGAACATTCAATGTGCCAACCTGGGCGGCCAGCGCCCCATGGTGATTCCCACGTTGGTTCACCTGGTTTCGACATTTTCCAAAGAACAAAATCTAACGGGCTACGTTTTGCAGACTCCACATCAACGCGAGCACCCGCTTGCAGTTGATCCAAGTCTTGCTTAGATAGCTTGCCGTAGTCGTCAAACTTCTTCACTTCAAACATCACGTCGCCGTTACTCGCTACGTATGCAAAACCGCGCTCAATAAGCTTCTCAACAAGCTCAATAATTTCAGCGATGAACTCAGTTGCGCGAGGCTCCACATCTGGACGTTTCATATTAAGAGCATCGAAATCAGCGTGCATTTCGCCAATCAAACGTTCAGTCAACGATTCACAGCTTTCGCCATTTTCGTTTGCACGCTTGATGATCTTATCGTCAATGTCAGTGATATTGCGCACGAAGTTAAGATCGTAGCCCAAGTAACGTAGGTAACGGGAAACAACATCAAAAGAAACAAAGGTACGACCGTGACCAATGTGACAGAGATCGTAGATGGTTACTCCACAGACATACATGCCAACTTTTCCGGCAGTGATTGGTTTGAATTCCTCTTTCTGTCTTGTGAGTGTGTTATATATCTTTAACATGATCTCTATCTAATAATTGGGTGAAACAAAATAGTGGGCCAGTATATCAAGTAGTCCTTGCTAACGTAATCCCTCTTACGCCTAAAAAGCCATCAATAACACCTATACTCAAGTCTCAACCCTTACTTTTCACGTATTAATGTTAGAAAAGTTAAGATAGAATCTTGGGCTCAAATCAAAAACATATGTAAAGGACATAGTCATGATCACCCTTCACACTAATTTTGGTGATATCAAAATTCAGCTAAACGAAGAGAAAGCACCAGAAACAAGCGCGAACTTCCTACAGTACTGCCGTGATGGTTTCTACGACAACACGCTTTTCCACCGTGTTATCGATGGTTTCATGATTCAAGGTGGCGGCATGGAGTCTGGTCTTCGTGAGAAAGCAACACGTGCACCAATCAAGAACGAAGCAAACAACGGCCTAAGCAACAAAGTAGGCACGTTAGCAATGGCACGTACAATGGAGCCACATTCTGCAAGCTCTCAGTTCTTTATCAACGTGAACAACAATACCTTCCTAGATTTCCGTAGTGAAAGCTTAGATGGTTGGGGTTACTGTGTATTTGGCGAAGTTGTCGAAGGCATGGACATCGTTAACAAAATTAAAGGTGTAAGCACTGGATCTTACGGCATGCACCAAGATGTCCCTCTAGAAGACGTGCTAATCACTGGCACAACTATCGAAGAATAATGATAGTTAGGAAGAGCGATCTCGCTCTTCCTGTTCTTTTCTAGGTAAGCGTAACCATGACAACACTATTTATCTCTGATTTACACCTCTCTCCTTCCACTCCGGACATCAACGCATGCTTTATCAAATTCATGCGCGAAGAAGCCATTCACGCAGAAGCGCTCTACGTATTAGGTGACTTATTTGAGTTTTGGATTGGCGACGATGATAAATCCGATTTCGCGACCACAATTCGCTCTGAGTTCAAACAGTTAACCCAAGCAGGCGTGCCGACTTTTTTTACTCAAGGTAATCGCGACTTCTTAGTAGGTAAACGCTTTGCCAAGCAAACTGGTGTAACGCTTCTTGGTGACGAAACCGTGATCGACTTATATGGTAAAAAAGCGATCATATTACACGGTGATACCTTGTGTACTCGAGATGTGAGCTATCTAAAGTATCGTGAAAAAGTCCACCAACCTTGGCTTCAGTGGGTATTCAATCGTATCCCAATGTTTATAAAAAAGAAGATTGTCTCCAAGGTGCAGTCTGATATTAAAGATGACAAACAAACCAAATCGCTCGACATCATGGACGTCACCCAAAGTGAAGTTGAGAGTGTTATGGCGGCCAATAACGTTGATCTAATGATCCATGGCCATACGCATCGCCCTAAAGTTCACACATTTGATATAAGCGGTCAGACTAATACTAGAATTGTATTAGGGGATTGGTACACTCAGGGTTCTGTGCTGTCATACGATAAAGAAACTTTTGATTTACAAACTAGACCGTTCAGCACTGACTAAGCGATTGTTTTTATTTCAGTCACTCCCAATATTTTTATGCAGCAGACTTTCTGTTGTGCGTCGTAAACCTATTTATTGAGCGCGGCATTCACCTTGAAATATTCGTACATTGCAAGACAACCTATACTAGATAAATCAAAAAAAACGGTTGGTTACGAGCTACTTTTTAGGGATGGTCCAAAAAATACATTTCCCGCAATTGACCCAGAGCACGCAACCAGTCGACTACTATCCGATCATTTTCTATCTACACACTATGCGACGCTTGGAAACAAACTAGGTTTTGTCAATTTCCCATACCAAAGCCTTATTAATAAAGTACCAACTCTGTTTCCAGCAGAAAGCTTGGTTATAGAAATATTAGAAGATTGCCAGCCAACTCCTGAACTGCTCGAAGCGATCAAAGAGATGGCCGCTCTCGGTTATAAAATTGCTCTAGATGACTTTATTCCATCCAAAGAGTGGCGAGTTTTCTTACCGTATATTTCTATTATTAAATTTGATATTCGCGCTATATCCTTGGATAAAGCTCAACTGTTTATTGAGCGATTAGCGGGTAGCCATATTCAATTCTTAGCGGAAAAAGTCGAAACCCACGAAGAGTTTGCCCGCGCTAAAAAAGCTGGGTTTAGCTACTTTCAAGGTTACTTCTTCAGCAAGCCTGAAATGATTCAGCGAAAGTCGCTAGAGCCATCATTTGTTACAGTCGTTCGACTGCTGACGGAGATTTCTCATACAGAGATCAATTACGCTCAAGTAGAATCACTGATCAGCCAAGACGTAACCTTATCTTATAAGCTGTTAACCTACGTCAACTCATCCGCAATGGTGAGTAATAAGATCCAGTCGTTCAAACAAGCACTGGTCTATCTAGGTGAAGATAAGCTGCGCAAATTCATTTCTCTGGTCGCCTTAGCTGCTACTCAAGATGATAAGCCGGATTACCTATATGGTCTGTCGATTCAAAGAGCACGACATTGTGAGTTACTTGCTCAACAACAAACTTCCACTATGGAGCCTGGACAAGCGTTTTTGATGGGAATGTTTTCCCTACTTGATAGCTTACTCGACAGACCAATAGAACAAATAATCAATGAAGTGCCTGTTGACGATATGATCAAGTCTGCCCTCATCAAAGGACAGGGAGAGCTAGGGGCCTTACTTGCTCTAGTTAGAGCCTATGAAAAAGCAGAGTGGGATCAGGTTAGTGAGCATTGTAAGACTCTTGAACTCCCACAGCCTGCGTTGAGCGAATGCTACGATAAGTCTGTAAAATGGACTGCCGAACTGCTCTCAGTCCAACGTTAATTACTCTAGGAGATAACATGTCGTTATGCCCTTGCGATAGCCAGCGCCCTTACGCTGAATGCTGTCAACCTATTCACCTAGACCCAAGGTCAGCAGAGAGTCCTGAACAACTGATGCGCTCAAGGTATTCAGCGCACGTTAAACAACTCGTCGATTTTGTAGTTGATACTTATCATCCTAGCTGCAATGCCGAGTCTCAGCGTGCTGAAATTGCCGAGTCAGTGCATGGTGATTGGTGTGGCCTAGAAGTCGTCTCGACGGAGCCTGGTCTCAATGATGATGAAGGATACGTCACATTCAAAGCCACGTTTCGTCAAGATGGTGACGAGTACTGCTTAGAAGAACGTTCTCGCTTCGTCCGTGAAGATGGGCAATGGTTTTACATAGATGGGACATTCCCTCGCGAGCAAGTAGATGAGCGTCTCTCTCAGCCTATTCAAAACCTAAAAGTAGGACGCAATGATCCTTGCATATGTGGAAGCGGTAAGAAATTTAAAAAGTGTTGTGGCTAGCACTATAGTTAAAAAGGCAGGAAATCTCCTGCCTTTTTAATTTATTGTTTATTAGGGTTTATACGCACAATATCTTGCTGTTCAGCCTGGAATTGTTTCTTTAATTCAGACTTTGATTTAAAACTGATTTCGCCACCTTGAGCAACTGTCATGTGCTGTGCTTCTGTGTTGTGCTTTGATTGATAAAGCATCACCGCTTGCATACATGAATCTCGTTGCTCTTGCGTCAGCGCTGTGCCTTCAGGCCACTTTCCTGTTTCGACAGCAAAAAGTAGACGCTCATATGCTTCCGGTGTGATGGCATCAATTAACTGCTTTGCGTCCATGGTGTATCCTTTAAGTGAGTTGAACAGCAAAGAACATAGCGAGCTGCAATCCTGAGTCAAGGAAAGAAGAATAAATAAGTCTAACGGATCACAAGCGACAACATTATGAAGAAAATACATGCTCTGACCCTATCACTCTTAAGCCTGACGCTAATGGGCTGCTTAGAAGGGCGGAAAAACACGGAACAGCTGTGTGCAGATAACCCAGCGTTAAAGTGTGAGCGACTCAATATGGATGATGGTCAATGCCGCCTACCAAGAACTGATCTGATATGGCACCGATTTGAAGTCATAAAAAACCCGACACCAAAGAACCGTATTCAAGAGTATGAGCTCGTCGCTGAATATAAAAAGTGCTTAGAGCTCGCTTCTCAGATACAAGCTATTGACCAAACTGAGCTGAAGCAAAGACGCTTTAAGGCATTGGTTAACTCTGGGGAAGATTTAGAAACGATTGTTGGTGTGTTGTCTCAGTCCAAATCTCCTGAAGCACTCTACTTCCTATGGAGCAGAGTAGGTAACGAAGACGCAAGAAGATCATTCTTACAATTAGAGGGGACTTCGCAGCTTGACACTGCAGACATGCAGTATGCGTTAGCAACATTCTATACAAGCAGAGATCAACATAAAACTCGACAGCTGCTGCTGCGCGCGCTGGAGCTGACAAATCAAAACAACATCAACAATGAAGTATTCAAATCTTTAGCCAGTACCACGTATAGACTCAAACAGCGAGAAGAAGCCTATATTTGGGCGATGGTCGCGAGTGAATTTGACGTACCAATTGCAACAGAGAGTGAGCTGCAATTGCTGTATGGCTTTGATGATGGCAAATACAAACAGCTTCAACTCATTGCAGACCAGCTAAAAGAAGCGATTGAAAAAGGCACCTTCACAAAAGAAATGGTGCCAAAA
This sequence comes from Vibrio sp., assembly GCF_984391705.1. Taxonomy (NCBI): domain Bacteria; kingdom Pseudomonadati; phylum Pseudomonadota; class Gammaproteobacteria; order Vibrionales; family Vibrionaceae; genus Vibrio; species Vibrio sp. The sequence goes on from NZ_CFHWOM010000060.1 coordinate 11,688, forward strand.
TTCAAATAGGTCTTGAAAGGATAAAACAAACAGCGGTGATAAACTCACCGCTTTTTTATGAATTGTTGAAAATTAACGACACAGAGTTAACACAGAAACGCTCACCTGTTGTCTTTGGCCCATCATTAAAAACGTGACCAAGGTGGCTATCGCATGTTGCACAACGGATTTCAGTTCTCACCATTCCGTGACTTGCGTCCTCTAAATAGCGAATAGCCTGATCATTTATAGGGGCATCAAAGCTAGGCCAACCACACCCTGAGTCATACTTGTTATCCGACTTAAATAGAGGGGCTTGGCAGCAGGTACAAGAATAGACGCCGGTTTGCTTGTTATGCAGCAACTTTCCTGAAAATGGTGCCTCCGTACCCTGCTCTCTACATACCCGATATTGTTCTTCAGTTAAGGCTTCACGCCAGTATTCATCGGGCTTTGTGACTTTTTCTACCTTATGTTTCACCGGATTAAATCTCCATGTTCTCATTTTTTATTATGACTTTTTTCGCGAAAAACTTGCGAACAATAACCTTTGTAGCACATACTTTGACACCATAACAGGATGGTTAAACTTTCAGCAGCGCTGTAAACATCTGAACTATTTTACGTCAACTGGTTAGGGAAAAAAGCAATAATCCGTTCAAAACATAGCCATTTGCGACTAATTGTGAAAAAAAGCGACGCTTTTTTTTGACTTTAAACAAGTTAAGTCCGATTATCTGTTGCAGATTTTGACTGGATTCTGTAATTTTACTACCAGTTATCTTTAATCAGAAATTAAGTTGTGGAGCAACTATAATGACTATCAAAGTAGGTATTAACGGTTTTGGCCGTATCGGTCGTTTCGTATTCCGTGCAGCGCAAGAGCGCAACGACATCGAAGTTGTAGGTATTAACGACCTTATCGACGTAGATTACATGGCATACATGCTTAAGTACGACTCAACTCACGGCCGTTTCAACGGTACTGTTGAAGTTGAAGGCGGTAACCTAATCGTTAACGGTAAAACTGTACGTGTTACAGCTGAGCGTAACCCAGAAGACCTTAAGTGGGATGCAATCGGTGTTGACGTTGTAGCTGAAGCAACTGGTCTTTTCCTAACTGACGAGACTGCACGTAAGCACATCACTGCTGGTGCTAAGAAAGTTGTTCTAACTGGTCCTTCTAAAGACGCAACTCCAATGTTCGTTATGGGCGTTAACCAAGACACTTACGCTGGTCAAGACATCGTTTCTAACGCTTCTTGTACTACTAACTGTCTAGCGCCTATCGCTAAAGTTCTTAACGACAAGTTCGGTATCGAATCTGGTCTTATGACTACAGTTCACGCTACTACAGCAACTCAAAAAACTGTAGACGGTCCTTCTGCTAAAGACTGGCGCGGTGGTCGTGGTGCTTCTCAAAACATCATCCCATCTTCAACTGGTGCTGCTAAAGCTGTAGGCGTTGTTCTTCCAGAACTAAACGGCAAACTAACTGGTATGGCTTTCCGCGTACCAACAGCTAACGTTTCTGTAGTTGACCTAACAGTTAACCTAAAAGAAGGCGCATCTTACGAAGCTATCTGTGCAGCAATGAAAGAAGCTTCTGAAGGCGAACTAAAAGGCGTTCTAGGCTACACTGAAGACCAAGTTGTTTCTCAAGACTTCATCGGTGAAGTTCAAACTTCAGTATTCGATGCTAAAGCTGGTATCGCTCTAACTGATAACTTCGTTAAAGTTGTATCTTGGTACGACAACGAAATCGGTTACTCAAACAAAGTTCTAGACCTAATCGCTCACATCTCTAAGTAATTATTACTTAGCTGAAAAGCAATTAGCGAAGCTTGTGTTTGAAACATAAGATTTGAATAAAAGGCGGCTCTAGAGTCGCCTTTTTTGTATCTGGAATTTGAGAGAATGAAGACTCGAAGTTGCATTCAATATGCGAAGCTTGTCGAAAGCTCTCTCCCAGCGATAGGAAACTATACATGGATTTAAAAACTCTCCCAGCCCTAACCGTACTATCTGATAACGTCACTATCGTCGAAGTTGATCAGATTAAAATCGTCCGCGTTATTCATGAGAAAGCAACTGCAGGTATCGCACTACATGGTGGTCATGTCGTATCGTTCACTCCTGCCGGAAAGCAAGATCTGATCTGGATGAGCGAAAAAGCTATCTTCGATGGTAAAGCAGCACTTCGCGGCGGTATTCCGGTTTGTTGGCCTTGGTTTGGCCGTATCGCAGCACCAGCACATGGTTTTGCGCGTACGGCAGAATGGGAATTGGTTGAACACCGTGAAAACGACAATGGCGTGATCGTTGAACTCGCCCTTTTCCCAACTGAAGAGATTCATAACATTTGGCCACACATGTTCGATGCTCGTCTTGTCGTTGAAATCAGCGATGAGCTAAAAGTGACATTGAAAGTCATGAACATTGATGATGAAGAGTGGACATTCTCTGGTGCACTGCACACTTACCTAAACGTTGGTGATATTAAGCAAGCACAAACGACGGGTATGGGCCCTGAATACATCGACAGTCTAAAAGCAGGCGAAGTCTGCCAAGGTGGCGAAGTTCTTCAGCTAACCGATACTATCGACCGTGTTTACACTCAGCCAGAAACGCAAATTTTGGTGAAAGATCCAGTTTTGGATCGCACTCTTAGTGTAGAAAACCAAGGCCATAACTCAGCAGTGCTGTGGAACCCTTGGGCAGAAGGCGCACAAGGCATGGGTGACATGGCAGACAACGGCTACGCAACCATGCTGTGTGTTGAGTCGACAGTGCATGCGCCAAGTATCGAGCAAGGCAAGACGTTACAACCAGGCGAGACACACGAACTTATCACTGTGATTTCAGCACAGTAATCCAGTTTAAAGGCCGGCTCATCCGGCCTTTTTTACAACGCCCAAGCACAACACACGAGCTACCCATGCCATACTAAGACCAACCAAAATGAGTCGAGATGATGGCATAACCATGAAATACCGCATTTATTCAATATCACTTCTTACGGGCTTATTGTTTGGCTGTGCCAACACTGAGGTCTCGTTACAACCCACGAAGAACGTCGCCGAATACAAGCAGTTGTCGCCAACTCAATATCATGTGTATTGCCCGACGGGTATTTGCCGTTTCCAAGTTTCCGCAAACCAAAAAACGGCAGTCACCATTGAGATGTTCTATGACAAGAACAAACCATTCAAGAAGATTGAAGGCCTAACCTACGACAATCAAAATCAATATCCAACGTCGAATGCTTTTACTCTTCCCTTACAGCAAGACAGCGAGTGGATATCCGTGCAAGTCATCGACTATTACCGATAACCCCACTCCATTATCGCTTTGAATAACGAATAATCGACTCTCGATACAGTGAAAGCAGTGTATCGCTTTTCACACCAACCCCAACGTTTTGCGCGGAGAAAGCACGCCACTCATCGTGCATGTATTTGCGTTGATCCGTTTTCTGAATCGTCATCCCCTCTGCGGGTCCATCGGTAACCACCCTGACGGCACCACTGCGTAAGGTGAATAGCTCAGGTTCAATCACATAGGCAATCGCGGAAGGATCGTGGACATGGCAACCATTCATTCCAACCTTCTCTGAGTAAAACTTCAAATAGTAGCGGCTGACATCCCAAATAAATTGCCCTACTTCACTCGCCTCTTCTCGCAGTTGGTCTAGGTATTGCCCGGTAAAGAAACTCTCTTCCGTTACATCCAAACCAATAATCACCACAGGCCAAGACGCAGTGAATACTTTATCGGCAGCATGAGGGTCATCATGGATATTTGCTTCCGCAAATGGCGTGACATTGCCTCGATGGTCGTTCTCTCCAAAAGCGCCGCCCATCACAACCACTTCTTTAACCAAGTTAACGATTTCTGGGTCCGCTTCCAAAGCAAGCGCAAGGTTCGTTAAAGGGCCTACGGCCACCAAGGTAATTTCTCCCGGCTCCGCTCTAACGCTTTCAATGATGTAACGATAGGCAGGCGTATCAATGGCACTCACATTCAGTAAACTTGGCGCCTTCACATCACCAAAGCCGGCTTCACCATGCACAACAACCGTTGCTCCGACCGGCGCTTTTACTAAAGGTTTATCCGCTCCTTTCGCAACCTGCGCTTTCATACCAAACTTCTGTTTTAGGTAAAGAGCATTCTGTGTGGCATTGTCTATGGTCGCATTGCCATAAACTGTCGTAATACCCATTAGCTCTATGTCTGGATGTGCTTCTGCAAAAAGAATCGCCATCGCATCGTCAATGCCAGGGTCTGTGTCTAAGATAATTTTCTTTGTCATATCGGCTTTTATCAAACGCTAGGAAAGCCTCAACCATACCCAGAAAAAACAGCGATAAACGTGACCTAAACCTAAGGTATGATTTTTCCTCCAGTATGCCGCTCATTCAGCACCCAAAGCACGAGGACTCGAAGCGCTTTTTTGTTTCGCTTGCCGCATCCCTTTTTGATAGAATTTGCCGCCCTACTTCCAGTCCAGAGATCGTCATGAACTATCAATGTCCTCTATGTCACCAACCTCTTGAGCTCACAGCTAAGACGTTTAAGTGTGAAAACAATCATCAATTCGACTTAGCAAAAGAAGGCTACGTCAACTTGATGCCTGCACATCACAAACGCTCAAAAGATCCAGGTGACAACAAAGAAATGATGCAAGCACGTCGTCGTTTCCTAGAAGGCAACCATTACGATCCAATGCGCCAAGAAGTTGCTCGCCTGTGTGCGAAGTACACCGAAGGCACAAGCCATCAGCTATTGGACATTGGTTGTGGTGAAGGCTACTACACCGATCAAGTTCAGCAGTCTCTGCATGCTCAAAATGAAGCGGCAAATGTTTACGGCTTGGACATCTCTAAAGTCGCTATTCGTTACGCCTCTAAGCGCTACCCTAACTGCGATTTCAGCGTGGCATCCAGTCATCGCCTACCTTTTGCAGAGCAATCTCTGGATGCGATTTTACGCATCTACGCACCATGTAAAGCGGAAGAGCTGCAACGTGTAATTAGAGATAACGGTGTGGTCATTACGGTAACACCAGCGGGTCGTCACCTATATCAATTCCGCGAGCGTATCTATCAGGAAATTCGTTTGCACAACGAAGAACCAGAAAGTATCGAAGGATTCGAACTTGAGCATCAACAAAAGCTTAACTACGTCATGGATTTAAAAGATGGCGTGGCATTCGATTTACTGCAAATGACCCCATTTGCATGGAAAGCCAGCGATGAACTTCGTGAAGAGCTAAAGTCATCTACACTTTTCCAATGTGAGGCTGATTTTATGTTACGAGTTTATCGTAAGAAATCAGCTCAATCTGAGAATGAAGAATAAAATGTAACGCAAATTATTCTCATTACCATTGATTCATTTATCAGCCTCCATTAATATCATTCGGACATTTTTGGAGGCTTTTTAATGCGCTTTTCTACCCTAGGCCTGATTTTTACGGGCTTACTGACAGGTTGTGCGTCAAACGCACCGACCGCTCCCAACACCGTTGCTGACAACGTGACCAGTTTCTATGACTACCAACTTCATGCCCCTTCTGGTGAAGCTATCTCAGTTAATCAATTAACGCCCGAGATACAACAAGCCGATGTAATTCTGATTGGTGAATGGCACACGCACGCTGGCATCCACCGTTTTCAGACCGACATGTTAAAACAGTTATCTTCTGCGAATCGCCCTCTTGCCCTTTCAATGGAGCAAGTGACACGTGACAAACAAGCGTTCTTAGATGCCTACTTAAACGGTGAAATTGGTGAGCAGTACTTCATGAAACAAAGTAATGCATGGCCAAATTACGAAAGTGATTACCGCCCATTAGTTGAGTTTGCTAAGCAGGCTGAAATTCCAGTCATCGCCTCAAACGCACCGAAAAACATTGTTCGTTGTATTGGCCGCCAAGGTGTCGATTACCTAGATAAACTCGATAGCGATGAGCGTAGTTTTGTTGCAGATGACGTCAACACTGCGAACAGCCCGTACAAAGAAAAGTTCATGGCATCTATGCACCATGGCAAGCCTGAGCAGACCGAAAAACAATACGCAGCTCAGGTAACATGGGATGAAACTATGGCGGAATCGATCGTCAAATACTTGGAAAAACATCCAGGTACTCAAGTGGTTCACGTTGCCGGAAAATTCCATACTGAAGGTGGCTTAGGTACAGCTGCTTCTATCTTGAATCGCAATCCAAGCTTAAAAGTGCTGGTGATTACCCCAACGGCAAACATCACTTTAGATGGCTCCGATTATCAGCTTGAGGTGCTCGAACCGCCCGTGCGCTATGTACAAGACGCAAATCGCATGGCTGCGTACAAACACTTAGCGACACGTAACAGCGACCTACAATGTAAGTGATCAGAATCGTCTGACAAAGGATGAAGAAAAATAGGTCTGCTTTTTGCTAGCAACTTTGTTTACACATAGAAAGCGGCAAAAACAGACCTATTTTTTATTTGATTGATTCAAGAAATGTCTGTCGCCGTCGATATAAAGATAACTGCTTTTTACCTGCACTCAATGAGCGAGTGTCGTTGTTCGAAGGGGTAACAGATGAATCCAGTAGGAAGCAATTCAGTCAATACATACGCGGCGCAGCAAAACAAAGTAGACCAAGCCAAAACGGCAGACAACGTTGCCGACGCAGCCCCATTAAAAGTGGAGCAAAACAGAGTCACGCTCTCCTCAGAAGGAAAAGCGTTGCTTGCGGCGCTAAAGCAAATCGATCACGAAAGTAAAAAAGTCGAAGCGGAAAATAAAACCGTCGGTGACCAAGTAGAGTCTTTTGCTCATGGAGCATTGGGGATGGATCATCCTGACACCATTGAAGAAGAGGAAGATGGCTCATACTCTGCTGGCCAATACCTTTCAGCGGCGTTGACTGTGGGTGGAATCATCTTGGCTCTAGTCTAGCTTTCGTGCGACATGAGTTTAAAATTCAACCAATAATCAATTGATTAAACGAGAGTTTCTTTCGTTACG
>NZ_CFHWOM010000061.1:0-18557 GCF_984391705.1 Vibrio sp.
TGTCTTTACAGTGACCTGCCAACGCTTCATCAATTGAGTTATCCACCACCTCAAAAACCATGTGGTGCAGACCGGTACCATCATCCGTGTCGCCGATGTACATACCAGGACGCTTACGTACTGCGTCCAGACCTTTTAGTACTTTAATACTCGATGAATCGTAATTTTCAGACATGAGTTATCTTCCGCTATATATTTTGCTCTATTGTGCCATGTTCCACATGGAACATCCTGCCATTTTCATCCACCATGTCGGTGATTTGGCTTTCAGTAATAGAACTTACAAAAACTTGAGCCCCCGTCTCTTTTAAGCAATCTGCAAGACGCTTACGACGTTGGCTATCTAATTCCGATGCAAAGTCATCTATGAGGTAAACACACTGCTTACCTGTCATCTCAGTCAAATGCTGCCCTTGCGCGACACGCAAAGCACACACCATCAACTTCAGTTGACCTCGAGAAAGGACATCTTCAACCGGTGTGCCATTGACCTTAATTTTCAAGTCAGCTTTGTTTGGTCCACTAAAGGTGTAACCAAGCGCCTGATCCCGTTCGAAATTCTTCTCTAGAATTTCTTGATAAGGCGTATCTTTGTCCCAGCCTCGGTAATACTTCAACTGGATATCAAACTCAGGCAGAAAAGTCTGACAAATCTCTTCCGCCTTCGATTTCATTTGTTCGACATAAACTGAACGCCACTGACTGATGTTTTCAGCCAACCTCGCCATCTCTTGATCCCAATAACTGAGCTCGCGATAGCTGGTGGCGGTTTTCAGTAAAGCATTGCGTTGTTTGTTTAAGCGCTTAAAACGCCCCCATGCATCATAAAATGCCGACTCGGTATGAAATACACCCCAATCGATAAATGCACGGCGATGTTTAGGCCCATCAGTTAATAAATCAAACCCTTCTGGGTGAATTAACTGGAGAGGTAAAACCTGCGCAAGCTGAGCCAACTTTTGCCCAGATTGACCGCCTATTTTAACCTCTGTTGAGCCATCGCGCTGCTTATTAATGCCAATTGGTAGCTCAAATTGATCCGAGTTCAAAAAACGCCCATGAACAAACAACTCATCATGGTCATTTTGAATCACGCGCCCAGTTAATGAACTCTTAAATGAGCGACCATGGCCGAGCAAATAGATCGCCTCTAAGAGGCTAGTTTTACCACTGCCATTCGGCCCAATAAGAAAGTTAAAGCCTGCTGACAGGTTAATGTCACAGGCTTCAATGTTTCTAAACTGTTTTATAATAAGGCGAGTAAGCGGCATGCTAGAGTCGAATCGGCATCACCACGTACATGGCACTGTCATCTGCAGTATTTTCAATGAGCGCACTACCATTTGCATCAGACATCGAAACTCGTACTTTTTCACAACGTAATGTGTTTAGCACATCCAATACGTAGCTGACGTTGAAGCCAATTTCGATCGGGTCACCTTCAAAGGTGACATCCAGCATCTCTTCCGCTTCTTCCTGCTCTGGGTTATTGGCAGTAATACGCATCTCTGTATCCGCTAGGTTAACGCGAACACCACGGAACTTTTCGTTAGAAAGAATCGCAGCACGCGAAAACGCCGAGCGCAATTCATCACACCCAGCTTCAAGCGTCTTAGTCGTATTTTGCGGCATTACGCGACGATAATCTGGGAAACGACCATCAACAAGCTTTGAAGTGAATACAAAGTTATTCACTTCTGCACGCACATTGGAACTACCGATTTGCAATGTTACTGGTTGCTCCGGTGCATCCATCAACTTAACTAACTCGAGGACGCCTTTACGCGGTACGATAATCTGTTGTTGTGCAAAATCACCACCCAAAGCGGTTTGCGATATCGCCATACGGTGGCCATCAGTCGCGACACTGCGCAACGTGGATCCATCAATCTCAAACAACATACCATTGAGGTAATAACGCACATCTTGGTTAGCCATCGAGAATTGTGTTTTTTCAATCAGGCCACGCAACTCTGCTTGAGTTAAAGAGATTTCCACTTCACTCTGCCAGTCTTCAATGTTTGGAAAATCATTGGCAGGTAAAGTAGACAAAGAGAATCGGCTACGACCAGAACGAACTTGCACGCGATCACCTTCCAATACGAAAGTAATCACAGAATCGTCAGGTAAACCACGACAAATATCGAGGAACTTACGTGAAGGGACAGTAATGCTGCCAGCTTCAAATTCGCCTTCCAAAGTGACACGACTAATCAGCTCAACTTCTAAGTCTGTTGCCGTCATCGATAGCACGTTGTCTTCTACTTTTAGTAATAGGTTGCCTAGAATTGGCAAAGTAGGACGGCCACCTAGTGCACCTGACACTTGTTGAAGTGGTTTAAGCAGGTGGCTACGCTCAATGGAAAATTTCATAGGATGCTCTTATCCGAATTCGTTATTGTTGCTCGATGCTTAGAATACTGTGAATCAAGAAATAGTGCGAATTAAGAAGAAAGTGTACGAATCAGGTTCGAGTAATCTTCTTTAATATCGTGGCTCTCTTCACGCAGCTGTTCAATCTTACGGCAAGCATGCAGAACCGTCGTATGGTCACGGCCACCAAACGCATCGCCAATTTCTGGCAAGCTGTGGTTAGTCAGTTCTTTAGCTAGTGCCATCGCCAATTGACGAGGACGAGCAACAGATCGAGAACGACGCTTAGACAGCAGGTCAGCCACTTTAATCTTGTAGTATTCGGCAACCGTCTTTTGGATATTGTCGATGGTGACAAGCTTCTCTTGAAGAGCAAGTAGATCGCGCAGTGCTTCACGAACAAAATCAATCGTAATTGGACGACCGGTAAAGTTCGCATTGGCAATAACACGGTTCAACGCGCCTTCGAGTTCACGAACGTTTGAACGCAGACGTTTTGCAATAAAGAATGCCACTTCATCAGCCAGATGAATTTGGTGATCTTCGGCTTTTTTCATCAAGATCGCGACGCGCGTTTCAAGCTCAGGTGGCTCGATCGCAACGGTTAGACCCCAACCAAAACGAGATTTTAAACGATCTTCTACACCGCTGATCTCTTTTGGATAACGGTCAGAAGTGAGGATGATCTGTTGGTTGCCCTCAAGAAGTGCGTTAAACGTATGGAAGAACTCTTCCTGTGAACGCTCTTTGTTGGCGAAGAATTGAATATCATCGATAAGCAATGCATCAACACTACGGTAGTAACGCTTAAACTCTTCAATCGCATTATTTTGCAATGCTTTTACCATATCTTGCACAAAGCGCTCTGAGTGCATGTAAACCACTTTCGCGTTTGGCTTGTTATCCACAATGGCATTACCTACCGCATGTAACAAGTGCGTCTTACCAAGGCCTGTGCCACCGTATAGGAACAATGGGTTATATGCAGAACCAGGGTTATCAGAAACTTGACGTGCCGCCGCCAAACCTAATTGGTTTGACTTACCTTCAACGAAATTAGTGAATTTGTGTTTCGGGTTGACGTTCGAACGGTGATTGATGTCCGCAATCGCTTGTGCGTCATCATCCCAAGTTTTATGTACAGGTTTACGTGCTTGCAACTGTGCAGGAGCAGAAGACTCAGCCGCGACATCTGCTGGAGTACGCTTAGGCGCAGGCTTTGGCGCTGCAACAGGTCGACTGCCTACCTCAAAACGCAGGCTTGGTATGTCATTGCCACAGTATTCTTGCAATAGACGATTAATACTGTTGAGGTATTTATCACGAACCCAATCAAGCACGAAACGGTTTGGGGCAAACAAAGTGAGCGTATTGTCATTGAGCTCTGCTTGTAGCGGACGAACCCACATGCTGAATTCAGTTGCTGGTAGCTCTTCTTGAAGCTGTTGCAGACATTGCAACCAAAGCGAAGATGACACGGTGCCCCCACTCGAAGTAATTGATCGGAAAAGATTGGCAATTTTACCTGTTGATAACCAAGATCGCCAGCAATTGATCGATGATCCAGTGAATAAGATCTAAGTTATTCACAATATTTTCGACATTATTCGGCGGATCCCCACATACTGCCCCATTTTTACTCACACATTGATCCACATTAGGCCATTTGAGCACTGATCCATTATCTGGTGATAACTCTGTGCATGAAAGTTTTACCAGCGATCATTTCTCGTCCTTTTTGGGTATCCGAGTCTAATATTTGGAGCATTTTTTAAGCTTATTACTCTAGTATCTAGGTTATTGCACTTAGTTATTTATCTAATTAACTAAAGTGACAGTAATATTTCTCCCCATAATTATATGGAGTTGTACTATGAAAAACTGGATTAAAGCTGCAGTTGCAGCGATCGCTCTGTCTGCTGCGACTGTGCAGGCTGCTACGGAAGTGAAAGTAGGTATGTCTGGCCGCTACTTCCCATTTACTTTTGTTAAGCAAGATCAGCTACAAGGCTTCGAAGTCGACCTGTGGGATGAGATCGGTAAACGTAATGATTACAAAGTCGAGTACGTGACGGCAAACTTCTCTGGTTTGTTCGGTCTATTAGAAACAGGCCGTATCGATACAATTTCTAACCAAATTACAATGACGGATGCACGTAAGGCGAAATACCTATTTGCTGACCCATACGTAGTTGATGGTGCACAAATTACGGTTCGTAAAGGCAACGACGAGATCAAGGGTGTTCAAGATCTTTCAGGCAAGACGGTTGCAGTAAACCTAGGCTCAAACTTCGAGCAGCTACTGCGTGACTACGATAAAGATGGCAAGATCAATATCAAAACTTACGACACGGGTATTGAGCACGATGTTGCACTAGGTCGTGCAGATGCATTTGTAATGGATCGCCTGTCTGCTCTAGAGCTGATCAAAAAAACCGGTCTGCCACTGCAACTTGCTGGTGAACCGTTTGAAACCATTCAAAATGCGTGGCCATTCGTAAACAATGAAAATGGTAAGAAACTGCAAGCAGAAGTTAACCAAGCTCTTGCAGCAATGCGTGCAGACGGTACTCTAGCGCAAATTTCTGAAAAATGGTTTGGTGCTGACATTACGAAATAATGTCACCAGCCCACTACCTTTAATAAGGTAGACTCTTTTAACCCACTGCTTTCCTTCCTTTGCAGTGGGTTTTGCTTTTCTATGTCGTTATAAACTGGGACACGTTATGGGATTCGATTTTAACTACATGCTGGAGTTGATGCCGATACTACTTAAGTATCTGGGAACAACTATGGAGATGGCCGTTTGGGGCCTAATCTTCGCTTTGATATTGTCAGTCATTCTCGCCAATATTCGCGTTTTCAAAGTTCCAGTTCTTGATCAACTGAGCCAGCTTTATATTAGCTTCTTCCGTGGCACCCCTCTATTGGTACAGTTATTCTTGCTTTATTATGGCCTGCCGCAAATCTTTCCCTGGATGGTCGGCCTAGATGCCTTTAGTGCCGCTGTCATCGGTCTGACCTTACACTTTGCCGCGTACATGGCAGAAAGTATTCGCGCAGCCATCATAGGTATTGATCGTAGCCAGATGGAAGCGAGTCTCTCGGTTGGCATGACTACACCACAAGCGATGCGTCGCGTGATTTTACCTCAAGCAACTCGCGTGGCCTTGCCATCACTGATGAACTACTTCATCGATATGATCAAGTCCACCTCACTTGCCTTTACTTTAGGGGTTGCAGAGATCATGGCCAAAGCGCAAATGGAGGCATCATCAACCTTCCGCTTCTTTGAAGCATTCCTGGCCGTAGCTCTCATTTACTGGGGCGTAGTCGTTATCCTTACTCGTGTTCAAATTTGGGCTGAAGCAAAACTCAATAAGGCGTACGTACGATGATCAAACTGAACAATATTCAAAAACGCTTCGGTGATACCGAGGTACTAAAAGGCATTGATCTCGAAATAAAACAAGGCGAGATCATCGTTATCATCGGTTCAAGCGGTACCGGTAAATCAACTCTACTGCGCACAGTCAACTTTCTTGAAAATGCCGACAAAGGTGTGATTACCATAGATGATGTCAGCGTAGACAGTGAAAATCACACAAAATCTGAAGTACTAGCTTTACGCCGAAAGACAGGCTTCGTTTTCCAAAACTATGCACTTTTTGCCCATATGACCGCGAGACAAAACATCGCTGAAGGGCTGATTACGGTTCGTGGATGGAAAAAAGCGGACGCACTTCAACGCGCGCAAGAAATTCTTGATGATATTGGCTTAGGCGATAAAGGTGAAAGTTATCCAGCGGCACTGTCTGGTGGCCAACAGCAACGTGTGGGTATCGGACGTGCAATGGCACTGCAACCTGAGTTGCTGCTTTTTGATGAGCCTACATCAGCACTCGACCCTGAGTGGGTTGGAGAAGTTCTTAATTTAATGAAGGACTTAGCTACAAAACATCAGACCATGCTGGTGGTCACCCATGAAATGCAATTTGCTAGAGAGGTCGCTGATCGGGTGATCTTTATGGCTGAAGGTAATATTGTTGAGCAAGGTTCTCCACAGGATATTTTTGGTAATCCACAAGATCCTCGCTTGCAAAAATTCCTTCGACAAGTTGGTGCAGAGTAAAGATCACAAAAGAGGATCGTTTGATCCTTGAGATTTTGCTCACACTACGTATAATCGCTCGGCCGGAATTTAGCTCTTGCACAAAGATTGACACTTTGTGTGACTGTGATTACAATTCCGCCTCTTTGTTGAGAGGCGTCGGTTTGTCCTCTTTATATATAGAGAAGACCTCGTATACCCACGCCGGGTTAACATTGACCTAAAACTACTGATCAGTAAAGGTAATAACCATGTCTAAACGCACTTTTCAACCTTCAGTTCTAAAGCGCAAGCGTACTCACGGTTTCCGTGCACGTATGGCTACTAAGAACGGTCGTGCAACAATCAACGCACGTCGTGCTAAAGGCCGTAAGCGTCTTTCTAAGTAATCTTCGATTATTTTGAATACGTACGCGTTCAATCGGGAGTTACGCTTGTTAACTCCCGAGCATTATCAAAATGTCTTTCAGCAAGCTCATCGAGCTGGCTCACCTCATTTCACTATCATTGCTCGCAAAAATTCCTTATCTCACCCAAGACTAGGTTTAGCCGTTCCGAAAAAACAGATTAAAACTGCTGTTGGTCGTAATCGCTTCAAGCGTCTTGCTCGCGAAAGCTTTCGTAACAAACAACATCAGCTTCCTAACAAAGATTTTGTTGTTATTGCCAAGAAAAGCGCGCAAGATTTAAGCAACGATGAAATGTTTAAACTGTTTGATAAATTATGGCAGCGTCTGTCTCGCCCCTCTCGCGGTTAGCGATCGGCTTCGTCCGACTCTATCAAGGCTTTATTAGTCCACTTCTTGGACCGCGTTGTCGTTTTACTCCAACCTGCTCTACTTATGCCATTGAAGCGTTGAAAGCTCACGGTTTTGTAAAAGGGTGTTGGTTATCAAGCAAACGTCTATTAAAATGCAACCCTTTAAATAAAAAGGGTTGGACATACGACCCCGTTCCACCAGTCCAAAAACAAGACAGAGACAATTAACGATGGATTCTCAACGTAATATCCTGTTAATCGCGCTAGCACTGGTTTCTTTCCTATTGTTCCAACAATGGCAAGTTGCAAAGAACCCAACGCCTCAGCCGGTTGAGCAGGCTCAATCAAGCAGTACTCTACCTGCACCATCTTTTGCTGATGAGCTCGATCCAGCTCCAGCACAGCAAGCTTCTGCTAAAACGATTACCGTGACCACTGATGCATTGACTCTGTCGATTGATACGGTTGGTGGTGATGTGATTCACGCAGATCTAAACCAATACTCAGCTGAGATGGATTCTGCTGACGCATTCGTTTTACTTAAAAACGAGCCTGGTCACCAGTTCATCGCTCAAAGTGGTCTTGTTGGCCCTCAAGGTATCGACCTAAGCAGCACCAACCGTCCTGCATATGCAGTAAGCGCTGACAGCTATACTCTTGCAGACGGTCAAGATGAACTTCGTGTTCCAATGACGTTCTCAGCGAACGGTCTAGAATACACAAAGACATTCATTCTTAAGCGTGGTAGCTACGCTATTGACGTTGAATATAACGTTGTGAACAACTCTGGCAACAACGCGACATTCGGTATGTACGCTCACCTACGTCAAAACCTATTAGACGCTGGTGGCAGCATCACAATGCCAACTTACCGTGGTGGTGCATACTCAACTGAAGATACGCGTTACAAGAAATACAGCTTCGAAGATATGCAAGATCGTAACTTGTCTCTAAACCTACCAGATGGTCAAGGTTGGGCAGCGATGATCCAGCACTACTTCGCATCAGCATGGATTCCGCGCAACGAACCAGGCACCAACCTATACACTCGTGTGATTGGTAATCTTGGTGACATCGGTGTACGTATGCCGAACAAAACCATCGCAACAGGTGACAGCGCTCAAATGACAGCAACGCTTTGGGTAGGTCCAAAACTTCAAGACCAAATGGCTGAAGTTGCGCCTAACCTAGACCTTGTTGTGGATTACGGCTGGCTATGGTTCATTGCGAAACCTCTGCACTCACTGCTTTCATTCATTCAAAGCTTTGTAGGTAACTGGGGTGTGGCAATTATCTGTTTGACTTTCATCGTTCGTGGCGCAATGTACCCGCTAACGAAAGCGCAATACACATCTATGGCAAAAATGCGTATGCTACAGCCTAAGCTGCAAGCAATGCGTGAGCGTATCGGCGATGACCGTCAGCGCATGAGCCAAGAAATGATGGAACTGTACAAGAAAGAGAAAGTGAACCCACTGGGTGGCTGTCTACCTCTTATCCTACAGATGCCTATCTTCATCGCGCTTTACTGGGCACTAATGGAATCGGTTGAACTACGTCACTCTCCATTCTTCGGTTGGATCACTGACCTTTCAGCGCAAGATCCTTACTACATCTTGCCGCTACTGATGGGTGCTTCAATGTTCATGATTCAGAAGATGAGCCCAACAACGGTAACGGATCCTATGCAGCAGAAGATCATGACCTTTATGCCGGTTATGTTTACTTTCTTCTTCCTGTTCTTCCCGTCAGGTCTAGTTCTATACTGGTTGGTATCGAACATCGTAACGCTTATCCAACAAACGCTTATTTACAAAGCGTTGGAGAAAAAAGGCTTACACTCTAAGTAACCTTTAAAGCGAATTTATTATGAAAGGCGGCCAAAAGGTCGCCTTTTTTATTTGAGCTGATTACAATTCATCACATTACTTATTTGCCATTCAATGGCACCGAGAATAGACAGGCACAACTATGACAACTGATACCATTGTCGCTCAAGCAACCGCCCCAGGTCGTGGTGGCGTCGGCATTATTCGCGTATCCGGACCGCTGGCAGAGAAAGTCGCTCAAGAAGTAACAGGAAAAACACTTCGTCCACGTTATGCAGAGTACTTACCCTTTACCTCCCAAGATGGCTCCCAGATTGACCAAGGTATCGCATTGTATTTCCCGAATCCGCATTCATTCACCGGTGAAGATGTCCTTGAGCTACAAGGTCATGGCGGCCCTGTTGTGATGGATATGCTAATTAAACGCATCCTACAAATTCCGGGGATTCGAACTGCAAGACCGGGAGAGTTTTCAGAGCGCGCATTTCTAAACGACAAACTCGATCTCGCTCAAGCAGAAGCCATTGCTGACTTAATCGATGCGAGTTCGGAAGAAGCCGCTAAATCTGCCCTACAATCACTCCAGGGGGCATTCTCACAACGTATTCACACTCTAGTAGAGTCCCTGATCCACCTTCGCATCTATGTTGAAGCGGCAATCGATTTCCCTGAAGAAGAGATCGATTTTCTTGCCGATGGAAAAGTTGCAGGCGATCTGCAAGCCATCATTGATAACCTGAGTGCTGTACGCCAAGAGGCGAACCAAGGCGCTATCATGCGTGAAGGCATGAAGGTCGTTATCGCTGGTCGTCCGAATGCGGGTAAATCAAGCCTACTCAATGCGTTATCAGGCAAAGAGTCCGCCATCGTGACTGACATAGCAGGTACAACACGTGACGTGCTGCGTGAACATATCCATATTGACGGTATGCCACTACACATCATTGATACCGCAGGTCTGCGTGACGCCTCTGATGAAGTAGAGAAAATCGGTATTGAACGCGCCTGGGACGAAATAGCTCAAGCGGATCGAGTACTCTTTATGGTTGATGGCACAACAACAGAAGCAACGGATCCAAAAGAAATTTGGCCAGACTTCGTTGATCGCCTGCCAGATAACATTGGTATGACAGTGATCCGCAATAAAGCCGATCAAACCGGTGAAGATCTTGGCATTTGTCATGTCAACGATCCAACCCTTATCCGCCTGTCAGCGAAAACAGGTCAAGGCGTTGAGTCACTCCGAACTCATCTAAAAGAGTGTATGGGGTTCGCAGGAGGCAATGAAGGCGGCTTTATGGCTCGCCGTAGACACCTTGAAGCGTTAGAGCGTGCAGCAGAGCATCTAGATATTGGTCAGCAACAGCTTGAAGGTTACATGGCAGGAGAAATTTTGGCAGAGGAGCTGCGCATTGCTCAGCAGCATTTGAGCGAAATCACTGGGGAATTCAGCTCAGATGACCTCTTAGGGCGTATCTTCTCTTCTTTCTGTATTGGTAAATAATCATCGACAGTGCGGCCTTTAGGTCGCACTTCTTTTAGGTAAAGGAAACATAATGATTCATATTATTACAGGCAGTACCCTTGGAGGTGCTGAATATGTGGGTGACCATCTTAGCGACCTTCTGATTGAGAAAGGATTTGAAACCACAATCCATAACCAGCCAGAGATCAACGACATTGAAAACAACGGTACGTGGCTTGTCATCACTTCAACTCATGGTGCAGGCGAATATCCAGATAACATCCAGCCTTTTATTGCAGCATTACAAAATACACCACCTAAAATGAGTGAAGTAAAATTTGCTGTTATTGCCATTGGCGACTCTAGTTACGATACCTTTTGTGCAGCAGGTAAACATGCTCATAACTTACTGGAAGATATCGGTGCAACAGCACTTACAGACTGTCTAACCATCGATGTACTCAGCCATTCCGTTCCAGAAGATGCAGCCGAAAGCTGGTTAGAAGAGCATATTGACCGCTTCTAACTCTCTCTTCAGAGCCGGCTCTCGGCTCTTTTTCTCCATTGTGAATAACTTTCTCTTCTATCTCACCTTCTATTCGCTCAAAAAACAACCGTTCAGTCTGTGGATAAAACAGATAAGATCCAGTGATTTTCCTATAGTTATCCCAATAACAACTTAGATCCTTTTTTACCCCTGTGCATAAGTGCCAATTTTGATCTCAGGTAATCCTCGATCTGATCAAAGCCTGATCACAGATTATGATCCGCACAAGATCCATGATCTTGTTGATCATTTTTAAGTTATCCACAGAGATCGTCGATCCTAATAATAGATCTAATAAAAGATCATATATATAGATCTTATATATATATAAGTCTTTCAGTCCTTTAAATGAAAAGTCTCAAAAGCGTTTTCACTCACTATGAAAGAAGGTAGAATAACGCTCTTTTATCTTTCTATAGCTTGATTGAATACCTGAGGTCAGTTCATGCTCTATCACGAAAACTTTGACGTCATCGTTGTTGGTGGCGGTCACGCAGGAACGGAAGCCGCATTAGCATCTGCTCGCACAGGTCAAAAGACCCTGTTGCTGACACACAACATCGATACATTAGGTCAGATGTCTTGTAACCCTGCGATTGGTGGTATTGGTAAAGGCCACTTAGTGAAAGAAGTGGATGCGATGGGTGGTCTCATGGCACAAGCTATCGATCATGCAGGTATTCAATTTCGCACGCTTAATGCATCGAAAGGTCCGGCAGTTCGTGCCACTCGAGCTCAAGCAGATCGCGCCCTATACAAAGCATATGTTCGTGATGCTTTAGAAAATGCGCCTAACCTAACATTGTTCCAGCAATCAGTGGATGACTTGATTGTCGAAAATGATACGGCTGTTGGCGTTATTACCCAAATGGGTCTGAAGTTTCGTGCCAAAGCGGTAGTCTTGACGGTGGGAACTTTCCTTGGAGGTAAGATCCATATTGGTATGGAGAGTTCTTCCGGTGGTCGTGCTGGTGATCCTCCTTCGATCGCGTTAGCCGATCGTCTACGTGAATTACCTTTCCGCGTGGATCGTTTAAAAACGGGTACGCCACCACGTATTGATGCGCGTAGTGTCGATTTCTCTGAACTTGAAGTTCAGCACGGTGATAACCCAACTCCTGTGTTTTCGTTTATGGGTAAACGTACACAACATCCAAGACAGATTCCGTGTTTTATTACTCATACCAACGAAAACACTCATGAAGTGATTCGTAATAACCTTGATCGTAGTCCTATGTACGCTGGTGTGATTGAAGGTATTGGGCCTCGCTATTGTCCGTCTATCGAAGACAAAGTAATGCGTTTTGCTGACAAAAATAGCCACCAAATCTTTATTGAGCCTGAAGGCCTTACGACACACGAGCTATACCCGAATGGTATATCCACCAGCTTGCCGTTTGATGTTCAAGTGCAAATCGTTCGTTCGATGAAAGGTTTTGAGAACGCGCACATCGTTCGTCCTGGTTATGCGATTGAGTACGATTTCTTTGACCCACGAGATTTAAAGCAAACTTACGAGACTAAATTCATCAATGGTCTGTTCTTTGCAGGTCAAATTAACGGTACTACAGGCTACGAAGAAGCTGCTGCACAAGGTTTGATGGCTGGCCTAAATGCTAGTCTGCATAGTCAAGGCAAAGAAGGCTGGAGCCCACGTCGTGATCAAGCGTATATGGGTGTATTGATTGATGATTTGTCTACCATGGGTACCAAAGAACCGTACCGCATGTTTACGTCTCGTGCTGAATACCGCTTGTTGCTACGTGAAGACAATGCAGATTTACGTTTGACTGAAAAAGCACGTGAACTTGGTCTGATTGATGATACTCGTTGGAGTCGTTTCAATGAGAAGATCGACAATATGGAAAAAGAGCGTCAACGTCTGAAAGAGACGTGGATGAATCCAAAGTCGGAAGGTATTGATGAACTAAACGCGATACTTAAAGCTCCGATGGCTCGTGAGGCGAGCGGTGAAGATCTTCTGCGTCGCCCTGAAGTTTCGTACGATCAATTGACCACCTTGGATGTGTTTGCTCCGGCTTTAGAAGATCAACAAGCTGCAGAGCAAGTTGAAATTCAGGTTAAGTACGAAGGTTACATCAAGCGTCAACAAGACGAGATTGAAAAGTCATTACGTCACGAGAACACTAAGCTACCCGTTGATTTAGATTACTCCAAAGTTAGCGGGCTATCGAACGAAGTGGTGGCAAAACTTAGTGAAGCTAAGCCGGAAAGTATTGGTATAGCCTCACGTATTTCAGGTATCACACCAGCTGCGATTTCGATTTTACTCGTGCATTTGAAAAAGCACGGGATTTTGAAAAAAGGTGAGGAAGCGTAATGACTCAACTTCGCTCTAAGCTAGACGCGTTAATTGCCCAGACCGATCTGCAAGTATCAGATCTGCAACGTAATCAGTTAGTTGGATACGTTGAAATGCTCAATAAATGGAACAAAGCCTACAACCTCACATCGGTCCGCGATCCTGAAGAAATGCTAGTGAAACACATACTAGATAGTATTATCGTCAGTGTTCATTTAGAGGGTGAACGTTTTATTGATGTGGGAACTGGCCCGGGGTTACCAGGGATTCCTCTCGCAATCATGTGTCCTGAAAAGAGCTTTCATCTGTTAGATAGCCTAGGTAAACGTATTCGTTTTATTAAACAGGCGCTGCATGAACTGAAGATCGAAAATGTGACACCGATTCAAAGTCGAGTCGAAGAGTTCCAACCAGAAGAAAAGTTTGATGCTGTTCTGAGCCGAGCATTTGCATCTATGATAGATATGGTCAGTTGGTGTCACCACCTTCCTAAAGAGCAAAGCGGTTTGTTCCTAGCCTTAAAGGGACAATTACCACAGAGTGAGATTGAAGAATTACCTGAGTGGTGTTCTGTGACCGACATCAAAGCTTTGAATGTTCCTGAATTGGAAGGTGAGCGTCATCTAGTAATCTTATCGCGCAAGGAATAATAGCGAGGTCCATTGTGGGAAAAATCGTAGCGATCGCCAACCAGAAAGGTGGAGTTGGTAAAACAACAACATGCATCAACTTAGCCGCCTCTATGGCTGCGACTAAGCGTAAAGTCTTGGTGATTGATCTCGACCCGCAAGGGAATGCGACTATGGCCAGTGGCGTTGATAAGTATCAAGTTGACGCTACTGCCTATGAGCTTCTGGTAGAAGATGTGCCTTTTGAGGAAGTGGTATGTACAAGCACTTCTGGCAATTATGATTTGATTGCCGCGAATGGAGATGTCACGGCCGCTGAAATTAAACTCATGGAAGTATTCGCCCGTGAAGTTCGCCTGAAACATGCGCTTGCGTCAGTTCGCGATAACTATGATTTCATCTTTATCGATTGTCCTCCCTCTCTAAACCTTCTTACAATCAACGCTATGGCCGCTGCTGATTCGGTCTTGGTTCCAATGCAGTGTGAATATTTTGCATTAGAAGGTTTAACAGCGTTGATGGATACGATCAGTAAACTCGCGGCTGTAGTGAATGAAAACCTGAAGATTGAAGGTTTGCTGCGCACTATGTATGACCCGCGTAATCGACTTTCCAACGAAGTGTCCGATCAGTTGAAAAAGCACTTTGGTAATAAAGTGTACCGCACTGTTATTCCTCGTAACGTACGTTTGGCTGAAGCGCCAAGCCATGGCAAACCAGCCATGTACTACGACAAATATTCCGCAGGCGCAAAAGCCTATCTCGCGCTTGCTGGCGAAATGCTTCGCCGTGAAGAAATACCTGCATAAACCAAACAAAGGAATTCCGTCTCATGTCTAAACGTGGTTTGGGTAAAGGGCTTGATGCTCTGCTTTCGACTAGTTCACTGGCGCGCGAAAAACAGCAGAGTGCGTTACATAGTCAACAGCTATCGTCTGAAGGTGAGTTAACCGACTTAAGTATCAACAGCCTTAAGCCTGGAGTCTATCAACCACGTAAAGATATGGCTCCTGAAGCTTTAGAAGAGCTAGCGGCATCGATTGAATCGCAAGGTATTATCCAGCCAATTGTCGTTCGTCAGGTTGAACATGACAAATTTGAAATTATCGCAGGTGAGCGACGCTGGCGTGCAGCTCGTAAAGCGGGCCTGAAGCAAGTGCCTTGTGTGATCAAAAATGTTGAAGATCGCGCTGCGATCGCGATGGCATTGATCGAAAATATTCAGCGCGAAGATCTTAATGTGATTGAAGAGGCGGTCGCGCTTGATCGTTTGCAAAATGAATTTTCACTGACTCATCAACAAGTGGCAGACGTAATCGGTAAGTCACGAGCTGCGGTAAGTAACATATTACGTCTAAATCAGCTTGAGAATGATGTAAAGGGTTTGGTTTCCGACAATTTGCTCGATATGGGGCATGCTCGTGCTTTGTTAGCACTCCAAGGAGAGCAGCAAGTAGAGATCGCCCAGCAAGTGGCAAAGAAGCAAATGACGGTTCGTCAGACAGAACAATTAGTGAAAAAGTGCTTACAGCCAGTAGTTGAAGAGAAAAATGAGTCTCAGGATGCTGAGATACAAGAATTGTCACAAAAATTAAGTGTAATGCTTGGGGGTAAAGTTGCTATCGTGCGAAACCCAAGTGGGAAGTCGAAAGTGACAATTAGTCTTGATGAGCCTCACAAATTAGAGCAACTGATTGCCAAGCTAGAGAGCTAAATGAGATAATTGATCTCAATCAATTATGTAAAAAACTATTTTTTGTGTGAAAGTTGTCGGTTTGTAAACAAAAATGTAACTTTTTGCAGGCTTTTAATTGCAATAAGGTGCACTGACCGTATAATTTTTGCCAATTTCCCAGCACAGAGTGAAGTCGTGCACAGTGGATATTATTAGAGGTACGAATACATGGTGGCTGCGTTAGCTAGACCAGGACGAGAGCTTGCTAAGCGATTGTTGTTGATCGAAATGGGCGCGGTTACGTTAGTGGCAGCAGGAATGTCGATTGCTGTAAATACTGAATGGGGAGTTTCAGCGCTAATTGGTGGTAGCATCTTTGTTATTGCGAATGCTGTATTTGCCTTGTGTGCCTTTCTTTTTGTAGGAGCTCGTGCTGCCAAAATGGTTGCTGCGTCTTTCTACACAGGGGAAGCACTAAAGATTCTCATCACAGTGGCACTCTTTTCCGTTGCTTACATGTATATGCAGGTGGAACTCGTTCCCCTGAAACTAACCTATTTGCTGGTATTAGGGATTAACATCTTTGCGCCAGCGCTATTCATTAACAACAAAAAATAGGATGAGTTATGGCTGCGCCAGGTGAAGCGCTAACAGCTTCCGGTTACATCACTCACCACCTTACTCACCTTTCAACTTACAAGTTGGGGTTAGTGGCGGAAGAGACGAGTTTCTGGAACATACACATCGATAGCCTGTTGTTTTCTTGGATCACTGGTTTAATGTTCTTAGGAGTGTTTTACAAAGTAGCTAAGAAGTCGACAGTAGGTGTGCCGGGTAAGCT
Organism: Vibrio sp.; assembly: GCF_984391705.1. NCBI lineage: Bacteria > Pseudomonadati > Pseudomonadota > Gammaproteobacteria > Vibrionales > Vibrionaceae > Vibrio > Vibrio sp. Next base: position 16,554 of record NZ_CFHWOM010000061.1, read on the forward strand.
TCAATGTTTTGTTGAAATGATCGTAGAATTTGTCGCGGAAAACGTCAAAGATACGTTCCATGGACGCAACCCATTGATAGCCCCTCTCGCACTGACTATCTTTTGTTGGGTATTTTTAATGAACTTGATGGACTTGGTTCCAATCGATTTCTTACCATATCCAGCAGAGCATTGGCTAGGTATTCCTTATCTTAAGATAGTACCGTCTGCTGATGCGAACATCACCATGGGGATGGCTATAGGCGTATTCGCTCTGATGATTTACTACAGCATCAAAGTGAAAGGTCTAGGTGGTTTCGCTAAAGAACTTGCTTTACATCCATTTAATCACTGGACCATGATTCCATTTAACCTACTGATTGAAGTGGTATCGCTACTAGCGAAGCCTCTATCACTTGGTATGCGTCTATTTGGTAACATGTTCGCGGGTGAGGTTGTATTCATTCTTTGTGCAGCAATGCTACCGTGGTTCCTTCAATGGATGGGTTCACTTCCGTGGGCAATTTTCCACATTCTGGTAATTACGATTCAGGCCTTCGTGTTTATGATGCTAACGATTGTTTATATGTCAATGGCACACGAAGACAGCGATCACTAATTTTTTAAACTCTTATTAGTCAAAAGTATATTTGGAGATAGTAATGGAAACTGTATTGAGCTTTTCAGCAATCGCAGTAGCAATCATCGTTGGTCTATGTGCAGTAGGTACTGCAATCGGCTTCGCAGTACTAGGTGGTAAATTCCTAGAAGGTGCTGCTCGTCAACCAGAAATGGCGCCTATGCTACAAGTTAAGATGTTCATCATCGCTGGTCTACTGGATGCGGTTCCAATGATCGGTATCGTAATCGCTCTACTATTTACATTCGCAAACCCATTCGTTGGTCAACTAGCTGGTTAATCATTGCTTTTCAAAGGCAAGCATCGGTTTGTCATTGATTAACACTAAGTCCAATTAAAGAGGGGTAGCTGTTGTGAATATGAACGCAACTCTGCTAGGTCAAGCAATCTCGTTCGCAATGTTTGTCTGGTTCTGCATGAAATATGTATGGCCACCAATCATGAACGCTATCGAAGAACGTCAGAAGAAAATTGCTGACGGTCTTCAAGCGGCAGAACGTGCTGAGAAAGACTTGAATCTAGCTCAAGCTAATGCTTCTTCTCAATTGAAAGAAGCAAAGCGCACAGCAACTGAGGTCATTGAGCAAGCGAACAAGCGTAAGACTCAAATTCTAGACGAAGCTCGTGAGGAAGCTCAGGCAGAACGCCAGAAAATCCTTGCGCAAGCAGAAGCTGAACTTGAAGCAGAACGCAACCGTGCGCGCGATGAACTGCGCAAACAAGTTGCAACTCTGGCTTTAGCTGGTGCTGAGAAAATCCTTGAGCGCTCTATCGATAAAGATGCGCACAAAGATCTTCTCGACAACATTACTGCAAAACTTTAAGTCTGGGGGCGCACATGGCTGATATGACTACTATCGCACGCCCCTATGCTAAAGCAGCATTCGACTTTGCTGTTGAAAAAGGCCAACTAGACCAATGGAGTCAAATGTTGTCTTTTACAGCGGAAGTTGCCAATAACGAACAAATTCATGAGCTTTTAACAAGTTCAATGTCTGCAGACAAACTTGCAGAAGTATTTGTTGCGGTATGTGGCGAACAAGTTGATGAGTTTGGTCAAAACCTGATTAAGGTGATGGCTGAGAATGGCCGACTACAGGCCCTTCCTGATGTATGTGCTGAGTTCCTGCTTCTTAAGCAAGAGCATGAGAAAGAAATCACTGTTGAAGTAACTTCAGCAACAGAGCTTTCTGACCAGCAAAAAGCAGACATCAGCAGCAAACTTGAAACGCGTCTTGAACGCAAAGTCCAGCTGAATTGCAGCGTAGATGAGGCCCTACTTGGTGGGGTTATTATTAGAGCCGGAGACTTAGTCATCGATAACTCAGCACGTGGTCGTTTGAACCGCCTGAGCGATGCATTGCAGTCTTAATGGGGATTGGAGC
>NZ_CFHWOM010000062.1:0-17025 GCF_984391705.1 Vibrio sp.
ATCGCTTGGCACCTTCGTGAGATCATCGGTGGCGATGAAGAGCGATACAAACGCGTTGTATTTAACGAAATTACTAAAAATGCTATCCAGCAAGCGTTCGAAAAACCGGGCGAATTGAGCATGGATGGTGTCAATGCGCAGCAAGCACGTCGTTTTATGGACCGTGTGGTTGGCTTTATGGTTTCACCGTTACTTTGGAAAAAAGTAGCGCGAGGCTTGTCAGCGGGTCGTGTTCAATCTGTAGCGGTGAAGCTTCTTGTAGAGCGTGAACGTGAGATCAAAGCATTTATCCCAGAAGAGTTTTGGGATCTCCATGCCGATACCAAGACAGCGGATAAAACAGACTTCCGCTTACAGGTTGCACAAAAAGACGGCGTAGCGTTTAAGCCAGTTAACGAAGCAGAGACTAAATCTGCGATGTCCGTACTTGAAAACGCTGCATATGAAGTGTGTAAGCGTGAGGACCGTCCGACATCAAGCAAGCCATCAGCGCCTTACATTACGTCTACACTTCAGCAAGCGGCAAGCACTCGTCTTGGGTATGGTGTTAAGAAGACAATGATGCTCGCGCAACGTCTCTATGAAGCGGGTTACATCACGTATATGCGTACTGACTCAACTAACTTGAGTTCAGAAGCAGTAGATGCAGTACGTGGCTTCATCGGTAGCGAATTTGGTGATGCTTACTTACCTTCTAAGCCAAATGTATATGGTAGTAAAGAAGGTGCTCAGGAAGCGCACGAAGCGATTCGTCCATCTGATGTTGGTGTTAAAGCTGAAGACTTGGCTGGTATGGAAGCAGATGCCCACAAGTTGTACGCTTTGATCTGGAATCAGTTCGTTGCCTGTCAAATGACACCTGCAAAATATGACTCAACAACAGTAAGCGTGAAAGCTGCTGAGTACACCTTGAAAGCGAAGGGGCGTATTCTGAAGTTTGATGGTTGGACTCGAGTTCAACGCCCAATGGGTAAAAACGAAGATCAAATCCTTCCAGCGGTTCAAGTGGGCGATAAAATTGAATTGGTTTCGCTTGATCCTAAGCAGCACTTTACCAAGCCGCCAGCACGCTTTACGGAAGCAGCATTGGTTAAAGAGCTTGAGAAGCGCGGTATTGGTCGTCCTTCAACGTATGCCTCTATTATTTCAACGATTCAAGATCGTGGCTATGTTAAAGTCGAGCAGCGTCGATTCTATGCAGAAAAAATGGGTGAAATCGTTACGGACCGCCTAGATGGTAGTTTCGATGATCTGATGAATTATGAATTCACTTCACGTATGGAAGAGAAGCTTGACCAAATCGCCGAAGGCGATGCGAATTGGAAAAATGTACTTGATGACTTCTTCACTGATTTCACTGGCGATTTAGCGAAAGCCGAATTGGATGAAGATGACGGTGGTATGAAACCAAACCACATCGTTTACACTGACATCGAATGTCCAACATGTTCTCGTGAAATGGGAATTCGCACAGCGTCAACGGGTGTGTTCCTTGGCTGTTCGGGTTACGCGCTTCCTCCAAAAGAGCGTTGTAAAACAACCATCAACCTCGGTGACGAAGACGGTATTATTAACGTACTAGAGGAAGACGTTGAAACAGCGGCTCTTCGTGCTAAGAAGCGTTGTCCTATCTGTGAAACGGCGATGGACGCTTACCTTATCGACGACAAGCGTAAGCTTCACGTGTGTGGTAATAACCCTAACTGTGAAGGTTATGTGGTTGAACATGGCGAGTACAAAGTTAAAGGTTATGACGGCCCAGTTGTTGAGTGTGACAAGTGTGGCAGTGATATGGTGCTTAAGAATGGTCGTTTCGGTAAGTACATGGACTGTACCAGCGATGATTGTAAGAACACACGCAAGATTTTGAAGAATGGCGAAGTTGCACCTCCGAAGGAAGATCCAGTTCATCTGCCGGAGCTACCTTGTGAAAACTCGGATGCCTATTTTGTTCTCCGTGATGGTGCATCAGGTTTGTTCTTAGCTGCAAGCACGTTCCCTAAATCGCGTGAAACGCGTGCGCCACTAGTGGAGGAGCTGGTTCGCTTTAAAGAGCGCATTTCTCCAAAGTTCCATTACCTAACAGAAGCACCTGAGAAAGACCCGGATGGTTTGCCTATGGTCGTGCGCTTTAGCCGTAAGTCGAAAGAGAATTACGTGCGCTCAGAAGTGGACGGTAAACCTTCGGGATACACGGCACTTTACGTTGATGGTAAGTGGGAAATTACAGATAAACGTAAGAAACCAGCGAAGAAAAAGTAATCGCGGATAAATAAGAAAAAGCAGCCAAATGGGCTGCTTTTTTAATACGTGTTATATCACTAACTTAATTGATAATTCTAACAAATGTATGTTTTTTGAGTATCTACTGAGGTAATGATACATATTCTCAGTTTCTCTTTTGACAAGTTACTTAGTAGCTTCTATTGGTTAGATGTCACTAGGGTAGGGAAGATGCGATTAAGAAGAACTTTGCTGCTTTTCTTGATACTGACTAGTAGTGTTTTTGCCTTCACTGCTTACACGGTATCCAAGCAAGTTGTCGACAGCGTTGTGCAAGATTTAGTATGGAAATATAGTCGAGTAGCTGCTCAATATGATGTTGAGCGGACGCTATCCCCTATTCTAGAGGAAGTGGCATTAGCAAAGGCGATTGCAAAAGATCCTCATATCATTTCTTGGGCTCTAAATGCTCGAGACGAAATATACAAGAGCACTGCAGAAGAGGCGTTAGAGCGTTATCGCTGGCAGTTTAAATCAAAAAACTTCTTTATCGCTCTAGACAGTGATCTGTCCTACCATTTTAATGATGTTCAAAGCATTCGCCAGCCATCCTATCTACGTTACTATTTAGAGCCTGACTCGGTGACAGATGCTTGGTATTTTTCTCAAAAACATCAAGGACAGGCGCTTTCTGTGAATATTGCCAAAGATGTCCATATTGATCGTACTAAAGTATGGGTAAACCAAGCCATTACATATAAAGGGCAGTTTCTTGGATTAGTAGGGACTGGCATGGATATTGAGCAATTTACTAATCAATTGACCCATAGGCATTTCTCCTCTCTGAAGACGCTTTTTGTTGATGAATCAGATCGAGTCCAAATCATCTTGCAGTCAGGAGAGCTTGATTACCCTCTTAGAAGTTCTGCTTTTGAAAAGCCGGTGCTGTCTTCCTTAGTTCCAAATCGACATGAATTAAATGTACTCTCGCAACTGATGCGTCAACAAAAATCAGGTCAAGAAGCTGAGTTACTCATGATAGAGCAAGAGGAGGGGCGCGCGGTTGTATCAATCCACTATATTGAAGAGCTAGGGTGGTATGAGCTAACTTTCGTCAATGTGGACAGCATGTTGTCACCGTGGATATACACTAACCTCAGCTACTTATTTATCGGATTGAGTATGATGTTTAGTCTTCTGGCCTTCTACTATTGGTGCAATCGCTGGGTCAAACCGCTAGAAAAGTGGGGGCAGAGAATTGAAACAATGGCAAACGAAAGCGAGTTCACCATTGTGGGGGCTAAGGGGACTTTTGAAGAGCAATTAAGTGCCCTCGAGAGAGAATTAAAAGAGAGCAGGCATTCTCTTCGCCAGATGGTTGCATCGCGGACAGCTGCTTTGGACGAACTGACAACGGTCGATGTTGTAACACAGCTTTGGAATAGAAAAGGTTTAGAAAACGAACTATCGATGGAACTCGCTAGGACCCGAAGAGAGCAAACATCATTTGGCTTAATCTGGATTGATTTGGGTTTGAATGATGGCAGCGAACTAGAAACCAATTCAGAAGCGTTTGAACAAGTATTAAACAAAGCAGGTAAAGGGATAGGCAAGGCAATAAGGCTTTATGATAGAGCTTCTCGGTGGGAAGATGATGAGTTTTTAGTTTTAGTCAGAGCGAAGCACGCATGTAATCTAGAGATTCTTGCTCAGAGAATTAAATCCTGCATTTACTCTGAAATCGACTCTGAACAGGATCAAATACAGTTTCCGCGTCTATCAGAGTTAGCAATTGGTGGAGCCATGATTTGCCCAGGACTAACAAAAAAAGACGCGCTAGCAATGGCCGACAGAGCTTTGTATATTGCCAAGGAGCAAGGCGGGGACAAAATATATATTTATTGATGCGATAAAGAAGTAAACCAAATTGCATAACAGCCTTCCAATCAATCCTTTCTGATCAGATATTTAGCTTATCTATCTTTAAAAAATTCGAGTTACAGCTCAATAAATAATGAGAGTATCACTAACTTGTAGTTATTCTGTTACAGAGATGTGTGACGACTCCGATATTGTGTGAGCCAACCCAGAGTGATGGAAAGTAATCAATGTGCGCTTGTTGGTACAGCATATTTTAAATTGTAATCTTCCTGAAATACGATAACTTATAATAAACCTCTTGCACACCTGTTGTGGAAGGATAACTAGCAACGTTAGGTTGTTAGAGCTGAATCTGTATATAAGCAGATCGGCTCTATGGAAATGAGATAAGCCCCCCAAATAAAACTATATGCTTATCCACAAAACAATAATATGGAGAGAATTAAATGGCTGGTGTTTTAGGAATGATCCTTGCTGGTGGAGAAGGCTCGCGTTTGCGTCCGTTGACCGAGTCTCGTAGTAAACCTTCGGTACCTTTTGGCGGAAGTTACCGATTGATAGATTTTGCGTTGAATAATTTTGTTAACGCGGATTTGATGAGAATTTATGTTCTGACGCAGTTTAAGTCACAGTCTTTATTCCACCACTTGAAAAAAGGTTGGAATATTAACGGTATAACAGATCGTTTTATCGACCCTATCCCTGCACAGATGCGTACGGGCAAGCGTTGGTATGAAGGCACCGCAGACGCCATCTACCAAAACTTACGCTTTATGGAATTAGCTGAACCAGACCAAGTGTGCATCTTCGGCTCTGATCATATTTACAAAATGGATATCAAGCAGATGCTGGATTTCCATAAAGAGAAAGAAGCTGCGCTTACGGTATCAGCTCTGCGTATGCCATTGTCGGAAGCTTCACAGTTTGGAGTGATTGAGGTTGATGCGGAAGGTCGCATGATAGGCTTCCAAGAAAAACCGGAAAACCCTAAATCAATTCCTGGTGATCCTGAACACGCTTTGGTTTCAATGGGTAATTACGTGTTTGAAGCGCAGACACTTTTTGCTGAACTCATCGAAGACGCAGATAACCCAGAATCCTCTCATGATTTTGGTAAAGACATCATTCCTAAGATGTTCCCACGTGGAGATGTGTATGTTTATGACTTCAGCACTAACCGTATTACTGGTGAGAAAGAAGAAGTTTACTGGCGTGATGTAGGTACCATCGATGCCTACTGGCAGGCGCACATGGATCTACTAGAAAAAGATGCGGCTTTCTCGTTGTACAATCGTAAATGGCCACTTCACACATACTACCCACCATTACCACCTGCCACGTTTACCGATTCAGTCAACGGTCGCGTACAGATTATTGATAGCTTGGTATGTAACGGCAGCTATGTTCGCGGCTCTCGTATTGAAAAGAGTGTGCTTGGTTTCCGCAGTAATATTGCATCTGCATGTGATATTAGCGAAAGTATCCTTTTGGGCGATGTCAAAGTTGGCGAAGGCTGCGTATTGCGTCGAGTAATTGTGGATAAGGATGCGGATATTGCGCCAGGCACACAAATTGGTGTCAATCTCACGGAAGACAAGAAGCACTTCCACGTATCCGATGATGGAATTGTCGTTATTCCTAAAGGAGCGCGTGTTGGCTACTAAGAATTTATCTATTCTATTTGTAGCATCGGAAGTCGAAGGATTGATAAAAAGTGGTGGCTTGGCAGATGTTGCCAAGGCACTGCCTGAAGCTCTCCATGAACTTAACCAAGATGTTCGGTTAACTCTCCCTGCCTACCGAAAGGTGGCAGGTATTGAATCTGCTCCAGTGTTACTAGAGACGCAGCTAGAGCTCTGGCCTCACACCGCCTACAAGGTTCGCGAATTAACGATTGCTGGCGTTACAGCCTATGCAATTGACTGTCCCAAGTATTTCGACCGACCTGAAATGTACGCGGAAAACAATCAGGCGTACAGTGACAATGGTGAACGATTCGCATTTTTTAGTGCAGCGTGTTTAGACATGCTTCAGAAGCTAGATTTCCAGCCTCATGTCATTCATGCGAATGACTGGCACACTGGATTAGTCCCGTTTTTGCTTAAGCATCGCTACAACTCATGTCCATTTTTTTCAGACACTAAGAGTATATTGTCTATACATAATGCGGTCTTTAAAGGTGTGTTCAGCTATGACGAGCTACAGTGCTTACCAGAGTTCCATGCTCGCTATGCTCCTGATGCTGCTGTTAGCCCTTCACATGTCACTATGCTTAAAGCGGGTGTACTTAACGCAGATAAGATTAATGCAGTAAGCCCTAGCTATGCTGAAGAGCTTAAAACCGAACTAGGCAGTCACGGAATGGCAGCCGAATTCCAAAGTCGTGCGAAAGACCTTGTCGGCATATTAAATGGTTGTGACTACTCTTCTTGGAACCCAGAAACGGATCCGTATTTACCGACGAATTTTCGAGCCAATCGCCAAAGTATGGTGAGAGGGAAGAAAGCGTGTAAACGAAACTTGCAAGAGAAGGTAGGACTAGCGGTAAAAGAGACTGCGATGTATGGCATGGTGTGCCGTTTGACTAATCAGAAAGGGGTGCATTACCTGCTTCCGATTCTTTCTCAGTTTCTGAAGCATGATGTTCAACTTGTTATCGTTGGTACAGGCGATCCTGTTCTGGCGTCTAGATTGAAAGAGGTGGAAGCGTTATACAGCGACAAGTTTAAGTTTGTTGAAGCGTACGACAATGGCTTGGCGCATCTCGTTGAAGCTGGCTCCGATTTCTTTTTGATGCCATCTGAATTTGAACCATGTGGTCTAAACCAGATATACAGCATGGCTTATGGCACACTACCTATCGTACGTGGTGTAGGTGGACTTAAAGACAGCGTGAGCGATTACGATGTTGACCCAAATATCGCCACAGGGTTTGTTTTCGACGAGCCAGAGCCAGTGGCTCTGCTTCTGACATTGCAACGTTCACTGTTGCTTTATGCCCAACAACCTAACGAGGTGAAACGAGTTCAATTGTATGCGATGAGTCAAAACTTCTGCTGGAGTAAAGCGGCGGATGAGTATCTATCGCTGTACCACAGTGCGTTGAATGCATAAATAATATACGGTTGAAATGAGGCGTCTTATGACGCCTTTTTTGTATTTTTCTAGTTTTGGACAAGATAAGTTACACGAATTGACATAAGCTGAATTAAAATTGCATCACTTTATGCTAATCTTCGGTTTTCAAAACTCCTTGGCAAAGATAGACAAAACAAAAATATGAGCTCAGAAATGCTGTTTCACAAAACATTTGAACATCCAACGAGTAAAGAGTGGGTGGTGTTTGTGCATGGTGCTGGAGGGAGTTCATCTATCTGGTTTAAACAAATCAAAGCTTATAAGCAGCATTTTAATTTGTTGTTGATTGATTTGAGAGGACACGGAAAATCTAACCAACTGCTTAAAGAATTGATGGCAAATCGATATACCTTTAAAGCGGTAACGCAAGATATCCTCAAAGTGCTGGACCATTTGAAAATCAGGTCTGCTCATTTTGTTGGCATGTCTCTGGGAACCATTATTGTCCGTAATATTGCTGAGTTAGCCTCAGACCGCGTTAAATCAATGGTTCTTGGCGGAGCTGTAACGCGCCTGAACACTCGTTCTCAAGTTTTGGTGAGGTTAGGTAACTTGTGTAAGCACATAGTCCCTTACATGTGGTTATACAGCTTGTTTGCTTATATCGTCATGCCTCAACGAACTCAGAAAGAGTCACGTCACTTGTTTATCCGCGAAGCAAAGAAACTTTGTCAGAAAGAGTTTAAGCGCTGGTTCATCCTGACTGCGGAAGTGAACCCTTTAATGAAATACTTTAAGGATCGTGAACTGCCAATCCCGACTCTCTATTTAATGGGGGAAAGGGACTATATGTTTATAAAGCCTGTAAAAGAAATGGTCGCAGTACATAGTAGAAGTAAGCTATTAGAAATTCCGGATTGCGGCCACGTTTGTAATGTAGAGCGCCCAGATGAATTTAATCAGCACTCAATAGAGTTCATCCAGCAACAAATCCAAACTGCTTAATCGGCGGCTGTCCCGCATTGCCAGCACACACCAAATTGTGACTCATTCATTTCACCGCATTTGACACATAGCCACTCAACACCCGCATCTGACTGCTTAAACTGCTCTATGATTTTAAGCGCTTCAGTTTGTTTATCCGCTTGTAACAGCCAAACATACGGCTCACTATTTTCTCCAAAAGGCACTTCGCCTTGTAAGCCAAAGATACCTTCTCCGCGAACCTCACAATTAATACCTTGGGACCTGAGAAGCTCACAGACTATGTGAGCTTCGGGTGGGTTACTAGCAGAGTAAACCTTCATGATGTAGAGCCATTTTGTGCTGCAGGAGAAGACTTTATCTTAGCCATTACCCATTTGGCTATGACAGGGAATAGGCCCAGCAGAGCAAAAGAAGCTAACACTGATGGAGAGACAATACCCGATAAGCTCTCAATCTGAGCGAGCTGAGTACCCGCATTAAGGTATACAGCAGTACCAGGTAACATACCCAATTGACTCACCACATAGAAACGAGCGACAGAGATTGGTGTCAGTCCCATTAGCAAGTTAATTAGGAAAAATGGGAAGACAGGGATTAGCCTTAGAGAAAAGAGATAAAATGCACCGTCACGCTCCACACCTTGATTGATCGCATTTAACTTATCCCCGAATTTGTCTTGTACCCAGTCTCGTAGCAAGAAGCGACTACTAAGGAAAGCAAGAGTAGCACCAATAGTGCTGGCAAAAGAAACAAGCAGCAAGCTCGTCCAAAAGCCAAACAAGGCGGCACCGAGTAAAGTCACAACCGCAGCCCCAGGGATAGAAAAGGCTGTAATCGCGATATAAGCGACGAAGTAAGTCAGTGCAGCAAAGATAAAATTCTCATTAATGTAGTCAGCTAGCGCTAGTTGCTGTGCTTTGGCATTCTCAAGTGTTAAATATTGGCCAAAGTTCATCGCTAAAAACACGATAAGAGTGACCAGTACTATGCCAATGATCAATTTTTTGTTCATAACAGCGTCCTTATACAATCTGCGCTCAAGGTAACTTGTGCCCTATAGTTACATACTTAAGTAAGTATAGGGAATCATTGATATAGGGAATAAGAACGAGTCATGAAGCAGAAAATTTCCATCAAAAGTAAAAAAGCCAGCATTATGCTGGCTTTTTATCAATCAGTTGGAGAGTTTGCTAAGTAACTCTTGTCGACGAGTTTGAGGTATTACTGACCAGTGCGTACCTTTTATTGCACCTTCTAGCGCCCAAAGTAACTCAACACTGACTTCTGCTGAATGAGAAGACTGAATAGCCTTATAAGCATTGACTGCGCCCGCTTCTTCCAAGGATTCAACGTCGTCAATCCCTGCCTTTTTCAGCATTCTTTCCGTTGCTAATCGCAAGTTAGGTAAATCTTTCAAGCGGTTAGGCTTAGCTTTTGATTGTATCTTTTTCTCTTCTTTTGCCGCTTTTAAAGCTTGTTTAGCAAGCGCTAATGTTCGTTCGGTGTCAGAAGAAAGATCATCAGTTAATGCAAAATATTTGGTTACGACGGGGAAACCGCGTTTTTTATAAACGTATGGTTCCAGCGCAAGGGTTTTAAACTGCTGTGTAAGCTGTTCATCAGCGCGCACGTGCAGTCTGTCATTTACCACCAAGGCAAACATCGTTTCATCTGCGAAAATGCCGAAGCCGCCAAACATTGAACGAGACTTAATTTGACCAAGTTGCTCAAACAGTCTCATTGAGTCTTTTAGTATTGGTTTATCCATGCTGTAATTTCTCGGTGTATATGTATACGCCACCAATTCAGGTCCGAGAGAGTAGCAAAATAATGCAGAAATTTTGTCAGTAAGGTGTCATACAAGAAAACACTTCGTAAAATATCGACGAATTCCATGTCTAGTGCTGTTACGTGTTAAGACGCGTCTAGATTACGAGAAATCTTATTGTACTAGTTTTGCATATTTGCCATCGGCAACCCCGCTGCCTTGTACTAATGACTTAAGGCCGGTGGCTTTGCGTCCCATCCTTTCGGAATGGTTTGCCCTGTTCGTGGCATTAATCGAACTATTTAAGAATAAATAATATTTGAGGTAAGTATCACACTTGGAGTGACTAAATGTGATCTTGGTTCAGTAAATTGATGGGGGTTATGCGTTTGGCTAATCAATAATCATATTGCCAAACGCATATCGTTATTACTTGTTAAGGTTGCGAACCGTACAACGCTCAACAATTTCTGGGTGCATTTCAAAAACGCGTTTTTCGTGTTCTTTGTCCTTTATGCGCTCTAGCAGAATTTCAAACGCATTTTTACCAACACGACGTTTTGGCTGGTGAACTGTTGTTAGTGGTGGAGAGAAGTATTCCGCTAACTCAATATTGTCATAGCCAATGATCGACATGTCTTCAGGAATTTGGATACCTTTCTGCTGTAGGCGGCTCATCAAACCAAGAGCCATAGTGTCATTGAAACAGAATACTGCAGTAGGGCGCTTGTCCATTGCGACGATCTTGTCAGCAGCTAGTACGGCTGTATCACATTCAAAGTTACCTTCGAGGATCCAGTCTTCGTTGACATTGAGTTCGGCCTCTTGCATTGCGCGTCGGTATCCCGCGATACGTTCTTGGCACGCTGCTTTTTCGAAGTGACCACTTAAACAAGCGATGTCACTATGCCCGCGTTCAATAAGGTATTTCGTTGCTAGGTAGCCACCTTCTTCGGAGTTATCGATGATCTTGTCTGCTTGGGAGCTCTCTGGGCCCCAATCCATAACCACTTTTGGAATATCTTTGTGGCGATCAAGCATTTCACTTAACTCTTCAGTTAAGTCAGAACACATAACCAAGATACCATCTACACGCTTTTCAGCTAACATGCGGATGTAATCACGTTGCTTCTCGTAAATACCACCGGTATTACATAGGATCAAAGTATAACCTTGACGGTAACAGTAGCTCTCTACACCATCGATAACTTCAGAAAAGAAAAGGTTGGTTGATTGAGTAACTAACATACCGATGGTACGAGTGCTGTTACATTTCAAGCTACGAGCAACAGCACTTGGTGCGTAATTCAGTTCCTGTACTGCTTCCATGACCTTTTCTTGGGTCGCTTCTGCAACAAAACGTGTTTTATTAATTACGTGAGATACCGTTGTCGTTGACACGCCGGCTAAGCGCGCTACGTCTTTTATAGTGGCCATAAGGTTCTGTCCTGTCGATGACTGCCACGGAACAATATTCCTAAGTTTAGGATAATCTGGCAGAAAGTATCAGAAACACAAAAACCGCTGTTAATTAGCGGTTTGTATTTATTAAATTCATTTTTATCGTTTGCGGTCACGATTCTAGACCGCAAACTGGAGAAGCGCAAATAAAAAGGCTTTTGTTACCGCTTAGGGTCACAAAAAGTAAGGTTTATTCACCTTTTAAGTAGCTCGAGTCGAGCTCTAAGAATGCGACCATCAAGTTCGCGATAGCAGAATAGAAACCAAATTCGTCAATGTTTTTACATTTCGCAGCAAATTGTGGTGTCCAACTTAGTAGGTGATCGCAGATAAATGCATCTTGTGCGGCCAACGCTTCTTCCATTGCACTTTCTTGCTCCAACTCGTTAGAGCGGATGATTAGGTTACCTAAAAAATCAAGCTCGATGGCAATATGGTCTGCGGGCTCATTAAGGTTCTCATCTACCTGCACTCCATATTGTTGGAGCAGCGCTTCAATTTCTCTCGCCGGTTCATCATTCAAGAGACCTGACTTACCGATGTACATTGAAGCGTAAGGCAAAGCTGAGTCTCTATCCGATTTAAGGAACAAATCACAAAAATCTGCTGATAGCTCTAGCTGAGCATCCTCTCGGTCCATTAGGCGGTTCAAAGCGTCAATGACGTCAGAAACGGCAGGTTTTAGTGCTTCGTTCTCACCCAAACCAGTCAGAAATGAGCGAATTTCTGCAGAGTGATACTGATCTAAAGCTTCCTGAGTCAGTTCTTTTGCCATCAGGCTAGAGAGCCACCAGTAGATCTCGGCGCGTTTTTCATTAAATGCTTTAATTTCTTGCATTAGGTTTAACTCCTAAAATAACTGCGGATAGTTTACCCAATAAAAATGAACAGCGGTAACACTGGTTGTGACGAAATAAATGTAAATGTGGAAAAAAGTTAACCGATAGCCTAGGTTTGTCTTGAATCAATAAAAAATCATCTTTCTTGGTTTTAAAGTAACAAATACTAGAAATGTTACTGATTATGAATAGAATACTGGTTAAAACGATGACCAATGTAAAATAAGTGGTGTAAATGAGCTATCACGTATTAGTTGTAGAAGATGACGCAGTAACTCGTAGCAAGCTAGTTGGTTACTTTCAAAATGAAGGTTACCACGTAAGTGAAGCAGAAAGCGGCGAGCAGATGCGTGATTCACTACAGAACAATGCGATAGATCTAGTGATGTTAGATATCAATCTGCCTGGAGAAGATGGATTGATGTTAACACGCGAGCTTCGCAGTCAATCAGACATTGGGATTATCCTGGTAACAGGACGCACGGATAGCATTGATAAAATCGTCGGCCTTGAAATGGGTGCAGATGATTATGTAACTAAGCCTTTTGAGCTTCGTGAACTTTTAGTGCGCGTCAAAAACTTGTTATGGCGTATTTCTGCAGCTCGCAATTCAGCAGGTGTTGGAGAAACGGATAAGCAAGACAGCAACACAGTACGTTTTGGTGAATGGACGTTTGATGTTCAACGTCGAGCACTAAGCCGTGCCGGCGAGCCTGTAAAATTGACTAAGGCAGAATACGAACTGCTAGTTGCTCTATCTTCATACCCGAACCAGGTACTGAGCCGTGAGCGTATTCTTAACATGATAAGCCACAGAGTCGATGCACCAAATGACCGCACTATCGACGTTCTTATTCGCCGTATGCGTGCGAAAATGGAGTTTGATCCAAAGAACCCACAGATTTTCGTGACGGTTCATGGTGAAGGCTACATGTTTGCTGGGGATTGATATTCGTCAGATATAAAAAAACCGAGGCATGCCTCGGTTTTTTTATATCTATAGTTGGCTGTTAGAAGCTTCTAAAGATTTTTCTTCATAGTCAGAAGCCCAATCTCTAAGGGTTTGCCACATTCGCCCGAGTGTTTCATGCCAATAACGCTCGGTTTGCTCTAGGTAAACCGCTTTTGGTGTGAACTTAGCCCAAGCTTGAGTAACGTTCTCATGTGCTAGGTAATTAGTTGGAGCAGGATAAGGTTTTAAGCCTGCAGAGTGAAATTCATTCAGAGCTCGCTTCATGTGACTTGCTGATGTCACCACCACCAACTTTTTGTGTTTGACAAATGCAGCAGCTTGTCTCGCTTCTTCCCATGTATCTTTTGCTGTTTCTAGTAGAACAATATCTGACTTAGAGACGCCCAAAGCGAGTGCGACTTTAGCCATCATTCGTGCATTACTCGTTTCAGAGCCACCAGAGTAACCGGACAAAATAAGTTTAGAACCCGGGTAGATGCGCATAATACGAATACCCTCTGCTAAGCGCATTAACCCAGTCCGGCTTAACTCTGAAGTCGGCGGGATTTTGTCATCAACGACATGGCCACTGCCTAGCACCATGACATAGTCAATAGATTCATCTACGGGGAAAAACGCAGAGTACTGGCGTTCAAGTGGCATGAGTAATCGAGAAGAAACAGGCTGAAACGCGATCAGGAATATGCCAATAAATGAGAAAAGGACGATAAAACAGCCAGTCTTTTGATTTCGGGTGAACATGATCAGCATCAAGCCAAGTAGGCCGATGATAAGCATTGCCGGTAAAGGCATCAGAAGAGAAGAGACCACTTTTTTCAGCTCAAACATACTAAATAGTCCGAAAAAACATCAGTTGATTATTTTTTAAGAGAAACCCTCTTTATTCCTGCTTTTCTTGTGACAGAATAGCAGCACGATTAGACATAATACCTTAAGCTGCTGTGACTGAAGACCGTAATTTCGACGATATTGCCCACAAATTTGCAAAAAATATTTACGGCTCCGATAAGGGAGAGATCCGCCAAGTCATTGTTTGGGAAGACTTGGAGCATTTATTATCCGCTATTGACGGAACTAACAGAGAGCTAAATGTACTGGATGCAGGTGGTGGCTTAGCACAAATGTCGCAAAAGCTTGCCAAACTCGGACACCACGTTGAGTTATGTGATCTATCTTCGGAAATGCTGCAACTGGCAAAGCAGGATATTGAAAAAAATGGCTTGCTTGAGCAGTATCGCTTGATTCATTCTCCAGTCCAAGAGATAGGGGAACACTTAGAACACCAAGTTGATATGGTGATATTCCACGCTGTAATGGAATGGTTGGTCGATCCTAAATCTGCGCTTGAGACGGTGTTAGAGCAGGTTAAACCAGATGGCGCTGCGTCCATCATGTTCTACAACCATCACGGGCTGGTTTATAAAAATGTCGTATGTGGCAATATTCCCCACGTTCTTGAGGGAATGCCTCATCGCAAAAGATTTAAATTACAGCCGCAGAAAGGTTTAAAGCCAGAAGACGTTTACCAATGGATAGAAGACGCTGGGTTTGAAATTCGCGGTAAATCTGGGATTCGCTGTTTTAGTGATTACATAGGGAATATGGAATATACAGGGGATTATCAGTATGAAGATGTATTGGCTCTCGAAAAACAACTTTGTCGACAAGAGCCTTACCTCTCATTAGGTCGCTACATACATGTATGGGCCAAAAAGAAACAGAAACAGGAATAATAATGAGTGAGATGACTCTCAATGCTGCAGAGCAACCAATCGATGAATTGGTCGGCTGGGTAAAGCAGCACGATTTCTCATTGAACCTGACGACGGAACGGTTGGCGTTTTTGATCGCATTAGCGGTGTTAAGCAACGAAAGGTTTGATGAAGAATTGGGTGAAGGTGAGCTGCATGATGCGTTTACTATCGTCACTCGACTTTTTGAAGATACTGGTGAAGCTTCGGCTTTCCGTGCGAACAATGCCATCAACGAGATGGTGAAACAGCGTCTTATGAGCCGCTTTGTTAGTGAGATCACTGACGGGGCGAGTATTTACCGCTTGTCGCCATTAGCGATAGGAATTACCGACTACTACGTGCGTCATCGCGAGTTCTCGAAATTGCGCCTTTCTATTCAGCTCTCTATGGTTGCTGATGAAATGGCGAAAGCAATTGAAGCGGCGCAAAAAGGTGGTACACCGGGTCACTGGAAGAAAAACGTTTACGGGATTTTGAAATATTCTGTAGGCGAGATCTTCGATCAAATAGACCTCAACCAACGTGTGATGGATGAGCAACAACAGTCAGTGAAACAACAGATTGCTGATCTGCTAAACAAAGACTGGCGTGAGGCGATCAACAACTGTGAAGCGCTTCTGTCAGAAACATCCAGCACGTTGCGTGAACTTCAAGATACGCTGCAAGCTGCCAGTGATGAACTGCAAACTCAGATCCTAGACATCCAAGAGATCGTCTATGGAGATCCTGAACTTGAGTTTATCGAAGAAGCTTTGTTTGGTCTGCAGATGAAACTGGACCGAATCACAAGCTGGGGTCAGCAAGCGATCGACCTTTGGATTGGTTACGACAGACACGTGCACAAGTTCATCCGTACCGCGATTGATATGGATAAGAACCGTGCATTTAGCTCGCGCCTACGCCAATCCGTTAAAGACTATTTTGATTCGCCTTGGTATCTGACTTATGCAGATGCGGAAAGGCTTTCTGACCTTCGAGATGAAGCCCTAGTACTACGCGATGACGAGGTAACAGGTCAAGTTCCGCTAGAAGTGGAATACGAAGAGTTTCAACAGGTCAATGATGAGTTATCAGAGCGAATCGGTGACATGCTTAAAGCACATAAAGATCAGGGTTCACCGATTGATCTTGGTGTTGTATTACGAGATTACCTCGCACAACACCCTCGCACTCATCATTTCGATTTAGCCAGAATTGTTATTGATCAAGCTGTGCGTCTTGGCTATTCAGAGTCAGACTACCAAGCTATACAGCCAGATTGGCAAGCGATTAACGATTTTGGGGCAAAGGTACAAGCAAATGTCATCGACCGATACTAATGAATACATGCCAGAAAATCTGGTAAAAGCACTTTCAAACCCTCTGTTCCCAGCGCTAGATAGCATGCTTCGAGCAGGGCGTCATATCTCAAGTGAAGATCTAGACAATCACGCGTTGTTGTCGGACTTCGAACTTGAGCTTTCTTCCTTCTACCAGCGCTACAACACCGAATTGGTGAAGGCGCCAGAAGGTTTCTTCTACCTTCGTCCACGTTCAACGTCTCTGATTGGACGCAGTGTCCTTTCTGAACTGGATATGCTGGTGGGTAAGGTACTGTGTTTCCTTTATCTAAGCCCAGAGCGTCTTGCGCATGAAGGTATCTTTACTAACCAAGAGCTATACGACGAGTTACTAGCGCTAGCCGATGAGGCTAAGTTGATGAAGCTGGTAACCAACCGTGCCACCGGCTCTGACCTTGATAAAGAAAAGTTGTTTGAAAAAGTACGTACGTCACTTCGTCGTTTACGCCGCCTAGGCATGATCATCAATATTGGTGAAACGGGCAAGTTCAGCATCAGTGAAGCGGTTTTCCGTTTTGGTGCCGATGTACGTGTCGGTGATGACATGCGTGAAGCACAGCTGCGTCTGATCCGAGACGGTGAAGCCGTAGTGCATACCAAAGAGCCTACTCAAGGCAGCTTATTGTCTGACGAAGAACAAGAAGACCAAGCCCAAGAAGAAACAGTAGAAGAGGGTGAAGCATGAGCATGATTGAACGCGGTAAATACCAATCGCTGACCA
>NZ_CFHWOM010000063.1:0-17010 GCF_984391705.1 Vibrio sp.
TCTGGCAAGATTGATATAGCTTTATCGATATTTCTAAGAGCATTGATATTGATTGAACCATCTTCCCGAGTAAATAGTTCCTTTAATGGAACTTGCACTTGTGTCCAACTATTGTCTGCAGTGCCTGCTGGTAGGAAGTATGGTTCTGAATTACCCTGAGTACTTGATTCCATTTGGACTTGGAAACGTTTAGTCGGATGTTCAGCATAGTTACTCACATGAAACATGAATTGCAGAACACCGCTTTCTATATAGTCTGACATGTCTTTGAATGATTGATCTTGAGTGGTTAGTACTAAACCACCATTTTCACCAGCAGGAGCATCGGTATATTCGATACGAATATGATCGTGCCCCCAGTGTAGTGTTGATTCTCCTGATGTCATCCAGTTTGTGATTTGCTGTGCCCAACCTTCCAACGCCCAGTTGTTTAGAACAAACACTTTACTTGCTTTAAACCCATCATTTGGGTCATCTGATTGGAGTAAAGTACTTGTGTTATGACATTCCAAAACATCTTGGTGAGTGATTGAATCCGTTACGATACGAACATCGCCAAGGTCAAAGCTAAGATTATTGTCAGATACTAGTGAAAATGGAGAAATAGTATTGCTGTAATCCATACCTTCTTCACTGAAGCAGGACAACGGAATCTTGATCGTTTGGGGCGCGCTGTTATAACTCGCTCTGTAACTGCTAGCTAGCGATACTTTGCCGATATCAATGCCAGCTTCTTTTTGGCTAGTCACATAAATGTCTTGTTCTGCAGTCGGTAAACTCATCACACGAGTCGAAAACTGCAAAGTTGATGTTGCGGGATCAATATTTAAATCTCTGTGGCTGCTATCACTGCTTATAAGTGCGACTCTTCCTGATTGATTGTCTCTGATAGCGATATTCAACGTACCATTGGCTTCACCGGATACATTGGTGGCACTCATGTTCCCTTGGGAAACACTATTCCCACTTACGATTGCTTCTACTCCGTTGCTATCCGTAATCGCCATAGTAAAAGCGTTATCGCTATTTGGTGAATATAAATGAATTTCTTGCGATGTAGGTGGCGTTGAGGCATCAGGCTCGTTATATGGGTCATCTAGACAGCCAGCCAAGCTTGTTGTGCATATTAAAGTTGTAAGGAGCTTTTTGTTAAAAACATTACTTGTCATATCGTTATACCGCTTAAAATTTGCAGGGATTAATCATGTTTAAACGTTTAATTGATTAGAGCATGTCCATATTGGCTGTACTAATCAAGTAAAACGTTTAAATGAGTATTTCATTTTGTGATTATGACCAAGTTTTGGCATGGATTATCTGATATTTCAGTATGCTCCAGCTTTTTCCTATTTGTTGTTGGTATCATAAGTTGTTGATTTTTATATCTTTAATTGTTGGGTCTCACAGGCTCCTATTAAGAGAGGAAATAATATTGTAACTGGATCACGTTTACACAACTAATGGTATTGACGATTACGACTATTTGTCACAGATTAATAGAAACGTTTAAACATGAGTCCAGTGAAATAAAACGGAATTCTACAATGATAAATACAAAAAGTACTCTCGCAGCCGCGTTGCTGTTTAGCCTCGCTAGTCAGGCACTTGCAAATGATGTGGTGATTAATGAATTATCTATTCGCGACCACTTGTATCCAGCCGAATTTAAAGCAGAATTACAAAATAATCTTAACTTCTTTAGAGATGGTGTCGGTGTTGATCCAGTAGCTAAAGTTCCTTTTGATACAGTTTCAATCGTCGAAGGTAAGGTAAAACCACACTACTATGTAAACACTACAGAGATTGGTTTGTACCTAAATATTTTGGTTGAAGCTGAAAAAGCAGGTGAAGCCAAGGCCTTAACTCGTATCTTGGAGGTGCTTGATGTACTAGAAGAAACCCCGACATGGAAAGGTCTATATTTTTGGCCGTATGACATTGTTGAAGGTAAGCTGAAACCAACAGATGACGGTATCGTTCCTGCGGTTGATAATGCTAACTTGGCTCTTGCACTCGCAGGCGTAGCTGGCGCATACCTAGACGATGCGGATGCTGAAAAGCAAAAAGTTGTTGAACGTATTGAAGCGATTCTCGTCGGACAAAAACAAGGTTGGTTTGAAATTTATGACCAAGGTAGAGGCCTATTGCATGCGGGATGGAGTACTAAAAATGATGCGGCGCTTCCTTATTACATCGACCGTAAAGCGAATGAAAGCCGCTTAGCTCCACTTTGGGCCGCGCTTATTACGAAAGAAGCGGGCGATGAAGCAATCCCTCAATCTGCGTTCGATAATATGGAACTCTATACCCATAAGTACACTTTCAATGGTAAAGAATATAATCCAATGCTGACTTGGGATGGTGCTTATTTCCAAGCTATGTTGCC
The DNA here is from genome assembly GCF_984391705.1 of Vibrio sp. Classification (NCBI taxonomy): domain Bacteria; kingdom Pseudomonadati; phylum Pseudomonadota; class Gammaproteobacteria; order Vibrionales; family Vibrionaceae; genus Vibrio; species Vibrio sp. The sequence goes on from NZ_CFHWOM010000063.1 coordinate 2,387, forward strand.
TGCAATTTGGCTGAATGAGAAAGAGTTGATGCCTGACTATACGATGGTCAAAGACATGACTTTCTTGCAGATGACCTATGCAGCGAAACACAACATCCCACTGGTATCTTCTTCTGCGACGGTTGATGACGCCTATGCAGCATTTGGTGTCCCATTCCTGTCAGAGAGTAAAGTGAAATTCAACAATGAGATTCATGAAGGTACAACTGGCACGCCACACGCGCTCGCACTGTCTTACATCGTTAGCCCTAAAACATCAGTGCAAGCATTGAAAGCGCTGAAGAACTACTACCCGCAGATTGAGTCAGAGTATGGTTGGTATGATGCTGTTGATTCACAAGGAAAAATGTCGACAAAGATCCTATCTCTTGATCAAGGAATGTTTGTTGGCGCGTTCTTAGCGAATGAAATTAATGCAGATGTAGAAAAGTACTTAATTGCTCGTGGTTATATGGCTGATGTCCAGCAGATGTATCGCAGTTATGTTCCAAATAACGGTTAACAGTGAGTGGTATTAGTATGAAACAACTAACGGCACTTTTGTTCGCTCTTACTGCTACATCCTCATTACCTGTATTTGCAGAGGAAGTGAAGGAAGACTTCTGGCAAGGCGTAGAGTTTAGCGGTTATGCCGCGCTAAAAGAACAACCTCGTATGTGGGATGGCATTGAGTTTCCCAATTATGGTGCGATTACCGCGACCAGCTTTGAGGGATTAGAAGATGTGGGAGGTTTCGGTGATGTGTTGATGGCCTCTAATGAGTCTGTCGCGACTATAAAGCGAACTCGTGTTCTTACTGGTTTTGAATATGAAGAATATGTTTATGACAATGCACCAAGCCAACTATTTCAATCAATTATCTTTGCGGATGGTTCAACCAAAATCACGGATAATTTCCGATTGGCTTACGTCTTAAAAGAGACGCACAAATATCGTGGTAAAGACAAAGTTTCGGAAGGTAATTCGTTGCTGACGACGGAGTTAATGCCTCGCTATGAGAAGTGGGTAAACGAGTCATTTAATTACGCAATTGAGCTTGGCTACGAGAAAGTCACAGGCTTCGAAGAGAGTACTCGTTACCAGATTACACCAGAACTGAATTTTACTTTTGGTAAGCACTTCCTACACCTAAACCTTGAATCTGGTTATTGGGATGAAGAAGGGGCAATGTTTTATGAAACTGAACCGCTCTATGTTTATCGATTAAATAACTGGATCAATCTTGGTACTAAGTTCTTATACCACGAAGACAAGAACGACTTTGCATGGACAGAAACAGCGATTAAGCCGCTCGTACAATTTAGGTTTGATAGTGGTGTGTACCTGGAATTGCGATACGAACTGGGTGAAACCGAAATCTTTGATGGTACTGGTTATGACTACAATAACTATGCTCTATACACCGAGATTCCGGTTAACCAATCAATCAGTCTGCTAGCGGACTTAGCGTATCGTGATCATCAACAGCGCAATGGCAATGAGTACACTTGGGGTGACAAAGAGGGTGTGTTTGCCAAAGTCGGTGTGATTTGGACATTCTGATCAAAACTCGAAGCAATATAAGTTAATAACTTATATTGCTGCCGGACATTGCTCAAAGCCCTTCGGGGCTTTTTTTATACCTAATTTTGAGGTTGTTATGAAACAAATATCTGTTGCTTTTGTTGTTTCTACACTTGCTTTAATGATGGGCTGTGGTGGTTCATCTGATAGTGAACCAAATACGAAGCTACCTAATGAGGCGATTACTGCAATTGAACTTGCCCCAAATTTCTATCCAGCAGGGTTCGAACGGTCACTGCAAGATAACATCGATTACTTTTTGGATGGAGTCGGTGTCTCTAGTAGTACGTATTTGCCATACGACCACGTCTTGGTCGACGGTGAGAATATTTCGGTGTCGTCTTACACTAACATTTCAACCATTGCTTTATATATCAATGTCCTAATCGAAATGGTTGAAACTAACGATGAAAAAGCGATCGCTCGTTTAGAGCGAGTTTTGGCACAATTAGAAGCGGCGCCGAAATGGCGTGGGTTGTTTTATTGGCTCTACCAGTTTGACAATGAGCAACTGGCCATCAACCAAGATGCGACTGCATCGGCTGTAGACAACGCGATTACTTCTTTTACTTTGGCGGGCTTAGTTGGCGCTTTTGAAAATCATAACAATGAACGCTTAAATGCCATTGCAGCTCGGGCGGAGCAATTACTGGTTGCGCAACAGAGTGGTTGGGAATCACTTTATGATTCAGATAAAGGGCTATTAAAGGCTGGTTGGAGTAATAAAGAGAATGACTTTCTTGGTTACCACATTGACCGCAAAGCTAACGAGAGCCGACTGGCACCAATTTGGGCAGTATTAGTGAGTGAAGGAAGAGTACCTACAGCTGTGTTTGAAGATATGTTGCTGATTACGGGAAGTGTGGAATTGAATGGCAGTACAGTTAATCCAATGTTGACTTGGGATGGTTCTTATTTTCAAGCTATGTTGCCAGCATTGTGGCTAGATGAAGCGCGTTTAATACCAGATTATCAGGTGGTGTATGACTTCTCGCTTGTACATGCAGCTAATGCGGATAACTATGATATTCCTTTCGTTTCGGCTTCGGCTACCATTGCTGATGGTTATGCAGCTTATGGTTTAGAAAGTGTTTCGGAAAGTTACCGAAAATTTGGTAATGCCATCGAGACTGGAACAACAGGCTCACCGCATACACTCGCTCTCTATTACATGACGAATGAAACTGATGCTTTAAATCGTTTAAACCAGCTTAAACAAGCCAATCCTCAAATTGAAACCAGTGCTGGTTGGGTTGATGCCATCGATGACAAGGGTGAAGTATCGCATAAAGTGATTGGTCTTGACCAAGGTATGTTTGTGGGTGCATTCATTGCTGAGTCCATACGTAGCAACGTTCAGAGCTATTTAACCTCAAGAAATTATCAGACTACGCTGGAGTTCATGTACGACGACTTTGTTGCTGATGAAAACTTATCCTTAGATCCGTAACACTAGATAAAGATCACGAAACGTAAGAGTAGTTTTGTTTTTAGATTGATTAAAAAACTCGGTATCGCTACTCTTTGTTGAAACGTTTAACATAGCTTTTGAATAGGAATAATAAGCCCATGGCAAAGGTTACACTCGAAGGCATTAATAAGGTTTATGACAACGGTTTCCACGCGATTCATGATGTGAGCTTAGACATCAAGGATGGTGAATTTATGGTGCTTGTTGGACCTTCAGGATGCGCGAAATCAACCATGCTAAGAATGGTTGCAGGATTAGAAAGCATTACCAGCGGTCAATTATCAATTGGTGACAAGGTGTGTAATGACTTGCCTCCAAAAGATCGTGGCATTGCGATGGTTTTTCAGAACTATGCGCTATACCCACATATGACGACCTATGAAAACATGGCGTTTGGTCTGGAGACAGCTAAGAAATCAAAACAAGAAATTGAACGTCGTGTTGCGGAAGCTGCTGAGCTACTCGAGATTACTGAGTTGCTCGACCGCAAGCCGAAGCAGATGTCTGGCGGTCAGCGTCAGCGAGTGGCTCTTGGTCGCGCGATGGTACGTAAACCAGAAGTATTTCTTTTTGATGAGCCGTTATCAAACCTTGATGCCAAACTGCGTGTATCAATGCGTATGCGTATTACGCGTCTGCATCAACAGCTAAAAGATTCCGGTAGTCCTGCGACCATGATTTACGTTACACATGATCAGGTTGAAGCGATGACGATGGGTGATCGTGTATGCATTCTTAACAAAGGCAGCATCATGCAAGTTGATACACCGATGAACGTTTATCACAATCCAAAGAATCGCTTTGTTGCAGAATTCATCGGCTCGCCAGCAATGAACATGCTTGGTGGTAAGGTGGTGAAATCAGGCGATGCGGTGGGTGTTAACTTAGGTGGTAAAGTGCTAGGGCTACCACAAGAGCGTCATACGCGTGCGGAAATGTGGCTAGATAAACCTGTTCATGTGGGGATTCGACCTGAGCATATCGCTGTGCGTAGTGAAAGTAACTTCAATACGCTATCAGCTGAAGTTGAAGCGATTGAAGAGCTAGGTTCAGAGGTATACATCCACCTTAATGTACTTGGTTGCCGAGTGGTATGTAAGCAGTCTGACCAAGAGCAGATTCCTATGGTCGCGAGCCGTTGCTATATCGAACTATTTATGAATAAGTGTCATCTGTTTGATGATGCCACTGACAACAATATTTTTTATTCTTAATTTTTGCGGCGTCTGGAGAGTATTCGCAATGTACCCACAAATTAATCAGCCGGCACTCAAAGTCGGTGGTGAAAAACTTAATATGACATTTAGCCCTGAGGGCGTGTTGGCTGCTATTCGTAGTAACGAACTAATGATATCGCTATTTGAAACACCAAATGGTGAGCATGCAATCAGCAATATTTATCTACGCACATTTGAAAATGATGTAGTAACAGCAACTCCGTTGCTTTTTTTTAATGAACAAATTGAAACGTTTATACAGTCAAATGGCTTGCCAGCATGGCGCACAACAACTGACGCATTCCAAGCTACTGTTTCACTAAAAATTGTCGAAAATGCTTTCTTTTACGACGTTGAAGTGCTGAATACAAGTGGTAGCGATTTCAACTACGATCTGATTTACGGTCAAGACGTTGGCTTAGCTGATGAAGGTGCAGTGAAAACCAATGAAGCATACTGTTCGCAGTACCTTGATCATGAAGTGTTTAATTCACCTGAGTACGGTTTTACGCTTTGTAGCCGCCAGAACTTGCCACAAAGTTCAGGTAACCCTCGTATTCAACTTGGTTGTTTTAGCCCCGTTGTCGGTTACAGCACTGATGGTTATCAGTTCTTCGGTAAAGAGTTTAAGTTCACTGGTCAACCAGCTGCGTTGGAACTGCGTGAACTTGCTAACGAAAAGTACCAATATGAATTTGGTTATGCTGCTTTGCAAACTGCGCCAAGCATTGTTCAACCAAACAAAGCTGCTACTCATACTTTCTATGCGATCGTGGAGGCCAACTGTTCTAGCTCTAACTGGACTCAAACAGTTGCGATGCCAACCATCGCTGAACTGCATGCCACTGCTGGTGACGTTCAACTAGAATCTGCACTGAAACATCAACCTCAAGCTAAAGCGGCATATATCAATGGTGAAGAGCTTAGTGACCAAGAGGTGAGCGACTTGTTTGGTGACGAGCGACGCTTCGCTGAAAAGCAAAACTCTGAGTTATTATCATTTTTCTATGGTGACAGCCAGTACGTGACGCTAGCGGCTAAAGAGCGCTACCTTGAGCGTACAACGGGTCATGTAATCGCATCGGGTAACAACAAAGATTACCGCAACCCAATTATGAGTGCGACACACTACATGTATGGTGTATTTAACTCGCAATTGACGCTTGGTAACACCTCTTTCAACAAGCTACTAGGCGTATGCCGTAATCCATTAAACCAGTTTGCTAACAGCGGTCAGCGAATTTGGGTAAAACAAGGTGAGCAATACCAAGTTCTGGGTATGCCTTCAGCATACGAAGTTGGTACTAACTACTCTCGTTGGGTCTATAAATACCGCGATGGTTTCATTGAAGTACGCTCGTTTACTGCTGCAGAATCGCCTCTGATTCAACTTGAAATTATGACTCGTGGCCTGAGCTCTTTATTAGAAATCGCGGTATCTCATCAATTGGTGTTTGGTAATAACGAAGGTGAAAGCAAGATCATCGTAAGCCAAGAAGATAAAGGTTTTGTTGTTCGCGGCGAAAATGAACTGATTGGTAAGTTCGGTAAAGATTTAAGCTTTGCCATTGAGCCAAGTGCTGAGCTTAGCGAATGCGATATCTTCACTAATCCAGAGACTAATTCTGCAGAATACCTAGTACTTAAAGGCGTTGTTAGCGACAAAGCTCGCATTGCTATTGGTGGCGAGTTTAACGGTGTTAACTCAAAAGGTCAGTGGGTAGATTTTGATGAGGAGAAGGCAAAGTGCCACTCTCAAGTCAATCAGCTAACTAAAGGCTTTAAGCTGCATTTTGAATCCGATGAGCTAAATAGCCAACGTTTGAATGAGACAGTACATTGGTTTACACACAATGCACTAGTGCACTACAGCACCCCACATGGGTTAGAGCAATATTCAGGTGCTGCATGGGGTACCCGTGATGTATCACAAGGTCCATTTGAGCTATTTATGTCAATGCAAGAGTACGCAAAAGCCCGCGACTTGCTTAAAGAGATCTATAGCCACCAGTATCAAGAAACTGGTACGTGGCCGCAATGGTTCATGTTTGATCAGTATGCGCAGATTCAACAGGAAGAAGCACATGGTGATATTGTTGTTTGGCCATTAAAAGCGCTAGCTGATTACCTTGCTGTGACTGGGGATCTTAAATTGCTTGATGAGCTATTGCCGTACACATTAGCACATGATGGTTTTGTGAAGAGTGGACAAACATACTCACTGCTTACCCACGTTGAGCGCCAAGTTCAGCATATTATCGACAATCTTGTCCCTGGTACCTCACTTTCTTGTTATGGTGATGGTGACTGGGATGATACTTTGCAGCCTGCGAATCAATCACTGCGTGAAAATATGGTGAGTGGTTGGACTATCCCACTAACTCTACAAGCATTGAACGGTATGGTTGCAGCGTTAGAGAAGACCGATTCACACGTTGACTTCTCTGCGCAACTAGCACAGCTAGCACAATCAATGGAGCATGATTACCATCATTACTTGATTAAAGATGGCACCATCGCTGGCTTTATTCACTTTGATCGCGCTGAAAATGGCGATGTAAAAGAAGTGGAGTACTTACTACACCCTGCGGACAAGAAAACAGGTATCAAGCATCGCCTTCTGCCTGCGAGTCGTTCTATTATCTCTGAGACATTCTCTCCAGAAATGGCACAAAGCCATATGGAATTGATCAAAGAGCGCTTGGTTCACCCTGATGGTGTGCGCTTGATGGATAAAATGGCGGAATATAAAGCGGGTGAACAGACATACTTCAAACGTGCAGAGTTAGCGGCAAACTTGGGTCGTGAAGTTGGTCTGCAGTATTGCCATGCGCATATTCGTTTTATTGAAGCGCTATGTAAACTGGGTGATGCAGAAGCCGTATTTGATAACCTGTACAAGATTATTCCTGTTGGTATTCAAGATGTGGTTCCAAATGCTGAGCTACGCCAGTCGAATGCATACTTCTCAAGCTCTGATGCCAAGTTTAACGACCGTTACATGGCTTACGATAACTTTGAAAAAGTACGCTCTGGTGAAGTGGCAGTGAAAGGTGGTTGGAGAATCTATTCAAGTGGACCTGGTATCTACTTAAATCAATTAATGAGCAGTGTATTCGGTCTACGTTTTGACAATCAAGATTTGGTTCTCGATCCAGTGATCTCACCGCGTTTGGGTAAGGTTGCGATTGAATACGAAATCGAAGGTAAGTCGGTTAAATTGCTTATTTCACCACAAAAAGGTACTCATACACCTAAAACGATTAAACTGAATGGTCAAGACGTACCATTTGAGTTAATGGCTAACCGCTATCGTTCAGGTGCTGCATTGGTTTCTCGTAACTGGTTGAATGAAAACTTAAATCAGAACGAAAATGTACTTGAGATTACCCTGTAATAAATGAGGTTAACCCGAGCGTTCGGGTTAACCTCCCGTATTTCAAACACTAATTCAGCAATAATTGTTGCTTAATGCACTTTCTTGGTAGAATCGTTTCAACAAAAATAGTTGGCGGTTAATGATTCTCAACAAGGACAAAATTTATACATGACAGTAACGATTAAAGATGTAGCCAAAAAAGCGAGTGTGTCAATTGCGACCGTTTCTTACGCTATGAACGGAAGCACTCGTATCAGTGAAGCCACACGCAAGCATGTGCTTAGCGTGGCCGAAGAAATGAATTACGTAGCAAATAGCAATGCTAAGCAACTTAAGCAGAAAAAGAGCAATGCTATCGGCCTATTCTTCAACTCATGGTTTGGCCCGATCTACAGTGAATTAGTGAAAGGTATTGAACAAGTATGTCATCAACATGGTTATGATTTAGTGGCATGCAGTATGTATGGCAATGAAAACTCGACTGCACATAAATACATTCGAGACAGAGTCGTTGACGGTGCCATTATTCTTACCAACTCGTTTGATGATGAGTTCTTAAAGGCTATAGCAAAAAAGGATTTCCCAATCGCAGTTTTGGACCGCGAGGTTTCAGGTCCACACATTTATAATATTTTGATTGATAACTTCGGCGGTGCATTTGCTGCCACTAAAGCCCTGATCGCTTCTGGAATTGAAGAGATATATTACTTTGGTGGGCCGAAAGATTCATACGATGCTCAAAAACGCCTTGATGGATACATCTCTGCACTCGGGTATTTCAAAATTACTGTAAATAATGACTTGCTGGTTGAAAGTGACTTCACTGAAAAATCAGCGTACGCACAAATGCTAGAACTGCTCGAAAAAGGCAAACAGCCGAAAGCGGTTTTCGCAGCGAACGATGAAATGGCTATAGGTATTATACGTGCTGCAAAAGAGCACGATATCAATATCCCTGAAGATATGAAGCTAGTCGGTTTTGACGATATACATATGGCTGAATTGATGATTCCTAGGTTGACGACCATCTCCCATCAAAAAACAGGTATGGGTGAATTAGCTGCACAAACACTGATTGATGCACTTAACGGTAAAAAAGACCTGGAAGAATTACGTCTCCTACCAACTAAGCTGATCTCGAGGGAAACTTTGTAGGGTAGATCATGAAAAAATGGTTAATCGGGTGTGCGCTTGCCCTTAGCTACCAAACCTGTGCGGCGGCCACTAAGCTAGAGGTGATGACGCCTGCAGGTAACTATATGAACTTCGTTCGTCAGGAAGTGATTCCTGAATTTAACAAACGCTTTCCTGATGTCGAAGTGGTCGTTTCGAACGATGAGAACCTAGAGACACGTATGGCTGCCGGTGATTTGCCAAACCTCTATGCAGGGGTATTTGGTTACCAGCCGGCGAAGTATGCCAAGATGGGGAAATTGGCATACTTCGATCAATTCGAAGGTTATCAAGAGTTGGTCGAGCGTATTGATCCAGTATTTATGCGCAAAAATTTTGGTCGTAGCTACTACATTCCGTGGAATGTGACCACTCAGCTGATGATTTACAACAAAGAGCTATTTCGTGAAGCTGGATTAGACCCTGAACAGCCACCTCAAACTTGGGAAGAGTTTCTTGTTGTAGCAGATAAAATAAACCAACTGCCGCCAAGAGCCGATGGCAGCCCTGTCTATGGCACGGTACTTTGGAATGATGTGTTGTCAACGGGCAGTTGGTACTGGGGCATGCTTGCTCAGCTGTACTACAACTTCAACGGTGGTGAATACACCTTATTAAATCGTTTTGGTACTCATCCCATTTTCGATAAACAAGATGCCAATATGGCGATGTTCCTTTCGACTATGCAGCGAATGCAACAGTATGCCCCTCTAACTATGGAGAAGAGCTTTTTCTCAAGAAATATAGGCATGTGGCCACAGTTTGGTTTTGGTTGGAAAGCCAACCTAGCGGAAGCTGCACAGAAGCCGATGGTGATTGGTGAAGATGTTGGGTTAGCACCAATTCCAACGCTTAATAAGGGAGAGCAGTCGTATTCAACGCTTGATGGTCGAGCACTGATGATTTTTAAAAATGATCAAGAGCTAGAGCAGCTAAGTTGGCAGTTTGTTCAAGTGTTGATGGATGATGAGCTAAACCATAAAGCGAACATAGCGCTTGGTCAGCTACCTGCGTTAGTGTCATTGAAAGATCGTCCTTATTATAAGAGCGCCGAGGCTAAACCGTTTGTTGATCAGCTTCCTTATACCGTTATGAGTGAACCATTTTCACAGTCGGCTGATGTGGCTAATATCATTTTGCAGCAATACTCCAAAGTAGTGTTGAAAAAAGAAGTGACACCTCAACAAGCAGTCGAATCAGCAAGTCAACAGGCTAAAGATATATTTAAACGATAATATATCAACGGATTAGTGTGGTAAAAATATGAAAAAAAATAATCTCATTATGGGATATGTATTCCTTGCGCCTTGGATTATATATTTCACTGTTTTCTTGATGTATCCATTCTTCCTTTCTTTTGAAAGTAGTTTTTTGAATGTGAATATTTTACTTCCGGAAAATACGCAGTTTGTTGGTTTAGCAAACTGGATTTCGGTTGTGACAGATACATTGTTTTGGAAATCACTATTTAACGTTCTATTTAACCAGATAATATTTGTATTTCTGAGTTTTATTATTGGTCTGGGATTAGCCTTGCTATTAAATGAAATTAAATTTATGGCAAGCTTCTTCAGAACTATTATGTTTATACCAGTAATTACTTCTATTACGGTTGCTATGGTGATCTTTGATTTTGTTTCAGGGCCATCAGGTCCAGTGCAAAGTGCAATGGTCGAATCTTCGCTGTTGAACGAGCCGGTTTTTTGGAAGTTTGAACAATGGCTACCGATGCCAGTGATTGCAGTGTTCAGCGCCTGGAAATGGTTTGGTGTTCAAATGATCATTTTTCTCGGCGGTATTGCAAGTATTGACCGCTCTCTGTTTGAAGCTGCTGACATCGATGGCGCTTCATGGTGGCGTAAAACCCGCAAAATTACACTGCCAATGATTATGCCGCAAATCATCTTTGTTATGACGATGAATATTATTAACGGCCTGCAAATGTTCATCGAAGTATTTATGAATTTTGACTTAAGTGGTGGTCCTTACCAATCAGCATTGACTCCGGTTTTATATCTTTACCAAACAGGTTTTGAACAGATGAAAATGGGCGAAGCGTCAACGATAGGTCTAATGCTTGCTGCTGTGATTTATTTGTTAACTATGATGCAGTTGAAGATCACTAGCAAGGAAGATTAATGATGGAAAAGAATAAAAATAAAACGATATTAATTTATGCTACTTTGGTACTTGCTTCTATTTTGGTGATGTATCCGTTCTTTTATATGGTTATTAACTCTTTTAAGACTGGTCCGGAAATTATGCATTACCCAAACAGTCTACCCAAAGAGTGGTCATTTAAAGGCTATATTGAAGTCTTTGAATCAGTAAATTTATTTAGAGTATTTTTTAACACTATTTTCATCTCAGTTTCGGTCACTGTGTTGAATACTCTATTCTCTTCGATGGTGGCCTATGCGATTGTCAAAACTAATCTTCCCGGACGTGAATTTTGGTTAAAAGTAATCTTGGGTTCAATGATGATTCCTGCCGTACTTTTTACTATTCCAACTTACATGATGATGTATGAGTGGAACTGGATTAATACATACCGAGTGTTAATTATTCCAGGCTCTATCAGTGCTTATAACATCTTTTTGTTGGTTCAATTTATGAAGCAGATTGATAACGCTTACCTTGAGGCGGCACGAATTGATGGGGCAAGTGAGTTCCGAATCTTTAGAAAGGTTGTGTTACCTATGCTCAGACCTGCATTGGCGACTGTTGGTATTTTAACCTTCATGGGTGCATGGAACGATTTTATGGGGCCGTTACTGTACGTTCGTGACGAGTCACTGATGACGTTGCAACTCGCTTTGTATAACTTCCAAACTGAAGTTCCGGGAACGAACTTGGAACAGTTATGGGCGATGACAACCATGATTGCTGTTCCTGTGGTTATTGTTTTCTTCTGTTTACAAAAGAACTTCATTAAAGCGTTTACTGGGGTAGGGGTGAAGTGATGAACAATTTGATCAAGTGGGGCGTTTTGGCGGCACTGGTGCTGGTGGCGTATAGCGCAGCATGGCTTAAAGCCTATAACCTTTCTCAACAATATTACGATTTTGCGACGGAACAACAGCAGCAGGGCAATGCGATAATTGCTCTTAAAGGGATGAATAAACTGGAACTGCGTCGAGGTGATGAGTATTTGGGTGGTTACCAACAAGTTATCGAAACGTGGGAAGGGGCAGTATTAGGTCCTAAGCCTGACAGTTACTACCAAGCCTTAGACAAGCCAAATGAGATTATTAATCAGTTGAGTGCGAAGCAGTTAGAAGAGTTTATTCAGATTTACGTCGAATTAGATTCTCGTTACGTTCCTGAAGTGGCCCACCAACTTCAACAGGTGGCAAACGATTCAGGCAATGCGTTACTTGCCACTGAAATGAAAGAGTTCTTAATCGAAGCCTTTCCTTACTACAACGCTCAGAACAATATGGAATAACCGATGGAAAAGTATCAAGATGCATCACTGCCTCATCATGAGCGTGTAGAAGATCTTTTAGCGAAAATGACGTTAGCGGAGAAAATCGGTCAACTTTGTCAGTCTCCAATGTTGGAGTATGCCGACAACCGTGAAAACTATTTGGAAAAAGTTAGCCAAGGTGAGTGGGGATCGCGCATTCTTGCCGATACTGCTTGGGCTGGGAATGCCCCAGGCGAAACGGTTGACCCTAATCAACTGAATGAGATCCAAAAAGCAGCGGTTGAAAACAGTAGGCTCGGTATTCCAATTATTTTTGCTCGTGATGTGATTTATGGTCAAAAAACGGTATTGCCAATCCCGTTGGCTCAATCATGTTCATGGAACCCAGAGTTAGTTGAACAAGCTTATCGTTGTATTGCTGCGGAAGCGGCCTCTTTAGGTATCAACTGGACCTTTGCTCCGATGCTCGACATTGTGCGCGATCCTCGCTGGGGGCGCGTTATTGAAAGTTCAGGAGAAGACCCGTTTCTAACCAGTCAAATGGCAAAAGCCGTTGTGAAAGGTTTTCAAGGTGATGACCCAGCAGCTACTGATAGTTTAGTGGCTTGTGCTAAGCACTTTGTAGGTTACGGTGCTTCTGAAGGTGGACGTGACTATGATACTACGGAGATCTCTGCGAATACTTTGCATAACGTTTATCTCCCGCCATTTAAAGCGGCGATCGAGGCGGGTGTCGCGACAGTGATGTCTGGTTTTAATGACCTTGGTGGCACGCCGGTAACAGGCTCTAAGGCGCTGGTTCAGGGGTGGCTAAAACAACAACAAAGCTTCTCCGGTATGGTTGTCAGTGACTGGGGCTCAATTTCTGATCTGGAATATTTTGGCGTTGCAAAAGATGGCCAAGAAGCTGCGACTAAAGCGCTTCAAGCAGGTATCGATATGGCGATGACCCACGAAGCTTATGAGGGTTTCTTAGCAACAGCATTAGAGACAGATCCTGAGTTGATGAACTACCTTGATGACTCAGTGCGTCGTGTGTTGTTAACGAAATTCCGTGCCGGGCTATTTGAAAACCCTTATGTTGATCCAGAGTGCCACAAGCAGGTTTTGGGTAAATCCTCCTATAGCGAGATGGCACTTCAGCTTGCTGAACAATGCTTGGTGATGCTGAAAAATGATAACGCTACTTTGCCACTATCAGACAGTGGTTTAACCGTCGCAGTGATTGGTCCGCATGCTGACTCAAAGCGCCAACATCTTGGTTCATGGTGTCTTGATGGTAAAGCTGATGATGTCGTTTCTATCATTGAAGGTATGAAACAGCTGAGCCGTTCAAACACGGTGATCACCGATGATTGTGGCTTTAGTGATGAGATGGTTGAGTGTGCTCATCGTGCCGATATCGTGGTGCTATGTGTTGGAGAAAGTCATCGCAGGACGGGTGAAGCAAGAAACATCGCAGAGCTAACCTTACCTGCAGGCCAAGAGCAGATGATTGAAGCGATTGGTCGAACTGGCAAACCGTTGATCGTCGTGCAATGTACTGGTCGACCGGTGCCGTCTGCAGCGATTGAACGTTATGCTGATGCGTTAATCTATGCTTGGCAAAGTGGCACTCAAACAGGGAACGCGGTAGCTCGAACACTTTATGGTATTAATAACCCATCAGGTAAATTGACCATGACGGTGCCACGTTCAACTGGGCAAATTCCGATTTACTATGCACGTAAAGAGTTAGGTAAAATGCGCGCGTTTCAGGAGTATCAAGCCTATAAAGACTCTGAGCATACACCACTGTATCCATTTGGATATGGGCTCAGCTTTAGTCAATTTGAGTATGCCAACTTAACCGTCAATTCAGAACGCTACTCTGTTGGTGATGATATTGAAGTAACAGTGGATGTGCGCAATACATCACCTGTCGATGGCTACGAAGTTGTTCAGTGTTATATTTCTCAAACTGGAACTTCAACAACTCGACCGAAGCGTGAACTTAAAGGCTTTGCAAAACAGTTTATCGCAGCGGGTGAGCAAACGAAGGTTCAGTTTACCATTACGGCAGATGATCTAGCGTTCTATGGAATCAACGAGCGTTTTGAGCAAGAAGTTACACAAATTAGCATATTTGTTGGTAAAGATTCGAATAGTGAGCTGAGTATAAGTTTGTTTTAAGAGTGAGAATACAAGGGAATCTCTGATTTATAACTGTAAATGTTTTTGCTCTTTCGGTGTGAAAGGATGTTTTTGGAGTATGGATACATGCAAGACTAGGCCTTATCTCATGGTGTTTACTACAAGGGTTATCACTTAGTTTTGTGATTCGAATCCCTTGTTTTCATATTCCAGAAAGCCTAGCAGCAATGCTAGGCTTTCGTCGTTTTGGGCGAAAAT
>NZ_CFHWOM010000064.1:0-16850 GCF_984391705.1 Vibrio sp.
CGTTCCACATCGGTGGTGCAGCATCTACTGCAGCAGCAGAGAACAGCATCCAAGCTAAGAACACAGGTACTGTTAAACTTCACAACGCGAAGTTTGTAACGAACAAAGACGGTAAGCTTGTTATCACTTCTCGTGCATCTGAACTAACCATCATTGATGAGTTCGGCCGTACGAAAGAGAAACACAAACTGCCTTACGGTTCTCTACTGACTAAAGGCGACAACGACGCAGTTGAAGCTGGTGAAACAGTAGCTAACTGGGAAGCGCACACTATGCCAATCATCACTGAAGTGGCAGGTCGCATCCAGTTCGTAGACATGATCGACGGTGTTACAGTTTCTCGTCAAACAGATGACCTAACAGGTCTATCTTCAAGCGAAGTAACTGATGCAGCAGCTCGTCCATCAGCAGGTAAAGATATGCGTCCAGCTATCAAACTTGTTGATGCAGCAGGCAACGACGTAATGATTCCTGGTACTGAAATGCCAGCTCACTACTTCCTACCTGGTAAAGCGATCGTGAACATCGAAGACGGCGCAGAAGTAGGTGTGGGTGATACACTTGCACGTATTCCTCAGAAGTCTGGCGGTAACAAAGATATCACCGGTGGTCTTCCACGCGTTGCGGACCTATTCGAAGCACGTAAGCCAAAAGAGCCTGCGATTCTTGCTGAGAAGACGGGTACTGTGAGCTTTGGTAAAGAGACTAAAGGTAAGCGTCGTCTAGTTATCACTCAAGAGAGTGGTGAAGCGTACGAAGAGATGATTCCTAAGCATCGTCAGCTTAACGTTTTCGAAGGTGAAAAAGTTGAGTGTGGTGACGTAATTGCAGATGGTCCAGAGTCTCCACATGACATTCTACGTCTACGTGGTGTACACGCTGTGACTGAATACATCGCGAACGAAGTTCAAGAAGTATACCGTCTGCAGGGCGTTAAGATTAACGATAAGCACATTGAAACTATCGTTCGTCAGATGCTACGTAAGTGTACAATCACATTTGCTGGTGACTCTGAGTTCCTAGCTGGTGAGCAGGTTGAATACGCGAACGTTAAGGTTGCTAACCGTCAACTAGAAGCAGAAGGCAAAGAGCCAGCACGCTTCGAACGTGAACTACTAGGTATCACGAAGGCGTCTCTAGCGACTGAATCGTTCATCTCTGCGGCATCGTTCCAGGAGACAACTCGCGTACTAACAGAAGCAGCTGTTTCTGGTAAGCGTGATGAGCTACGTGGTCTGAAAGAAAACGTAATTGTTGGTCGTCTAATCCCAGCAGGTACAGGTTTCGCATACCACCAAGAGCGTCAAGCTAAGCGTGCAGAAGAGCAAGAAGGTCCTTCGGCTGAACAAGCGACTGACAACCTCGCAGCACTACTTAATGCAGGCTTCTCTGCTGACGAGTAATCGCTAGATAAGAAATGATAAAAGGCACCTTCGGGTGCCTTTTTTGTATTTTGGCGACAGAAACTCTAAGCGCAGCATAGAGAAGAGATGGGATGAGAATCTTCCTTTGAGAAAACTGTTGGCTGTATAACAACAAAAGGGTTGGTACATACGCCAACCCTTTACTTTTTTCTTGTTTCGCTATGCTCCAGGAGGAACAGCTAAGCTATTGGCGATGAGTTGAATTAGTTCATCTTCAACTTCAAATCGCACCTCGATAATTTCACCGATGAGGGATAAATCACTATCAAAGCTTTCTAACGTATCTTCTGCCGCAACAGAGGCATACATATCAGTAAAGTTTAATAGTGGTTCAGTGGTGAGTACAATTCGAGCATAGGTGTGATTAATCTCGTCAGTGGCTTCAAAACCGGTCGATTTCCACTTATCCATGACCATATCGTAGATCTTAAAGTGGCCTTCAGAAATATAGTCGACCAAATGCTGACAAAATACTTGTAATTCTTCAGGTGTAGGAAGTGTAGAAAGTGAGGATTTAGCAGACGATGGCTGAAGCGAAGCCAATTTACAATACTCAACAATCAACGATTGACGAGTCTCTAACCAATGATCGATGACTTCACTTGAGCCACCCCATTGCTGTTGCGTTTGTTTGAATTTATTTAGCATGACCATGCCCTCATGATCGGATCACATCCGGTGATCATTACGCTTTGTAATAACAAAGCTGTTCTAGAGATACAACCTCTTGTCCTTACTAGAATTTATAGCCAGAAAATTGCCTTACTACAAACTCTGGTATGAAATTAGATTGCCAGTAAAATGATCGAACTGCAAGCGATGAGGATAGGCAATGTTAAATAAAGGTGACATCAACCAGATGCACAATTGTTATTGGTGTGTCGTATCAGGAAGCGAGTTATGGCTGATTGATGGTCAACTTCCAAAAGGAACGGGGACACAACTAGGCTTACCCTATGAGAAAGCGATTGAAATTGGTCGACACGAAAATGTGCCTGTCATGTGGCTGAATGAGGCAGATTTGAGTCAGGAGTATTTGCTTACGTCACTACGCGACTGTCTACATTTCCCAGAAGCTCTATTTTTGTTAGCCAGCAAGGCTATTCAATACGGCCATATGAGCCAGACAATGCGATTTTGTCCTCAATGTGGTGGGAGAAATCATCTTAATCACAATCAATTAGCGATGCAGTGTGGGGATTGTCGAACATTGCATTATCCTCGCATCTTTCCATGTATTATTGTCGCGGTACGTAAAGGTAAGCAAATTTTGCTCGCTCAGCATCCAAGACACCGTAATGGTATGTATACGGTGATAGCCGGCTTTCTCGAAGTGGGAGAAACATTGGAGCAGTGTGTTGCCCGTGAGGTCAAAGAAGAAACGGGCGTAGTGGTTAAAAATATCGAGTACTTTGGCAGCCAGCCATGGGCATTTCCATCGAGCATGATGATGGGGTTCGTCGCTGAATATGAGTCAGGAGTGTTGAAACCAGACTACAGTGAGCTGGCGGATGCACAGTGGTTTGATGTCGATAACATGCCACCAGTAGCGCCAAAAGGCACGATTGCACGGGCGCTTATCGCTGACACTGTTGCGACCATAAATGCTCTATAACTTTGAAAAATAGATAAAAAAAACCCTCCGGTAAGGAGGGGGTAAGTAAGATGTCGTTATGAGATGCTGAACACTTACATGTTCAGTTTATAATTGTAGTTTTCGCTAGCAAACAAATTTTTAACACCCTTACTTGTTGGGCGCAAATTAAGCACTGATTTTATAGTTAATAACTTGATCTAGGTTGCAAAGCACACAGCTTTTGCGAGTCAAACAGTGTTAGAATAGCGCCCACAAAAAGTGAGTCTAAAGAATCGGAAAAACGGAATGACTGAATTAAAAAATGATCGTTACCTACGCGCTCTGCTGAAAGAGCCAGTAGATTACACTCCAGTATGGATGATGCGTCAGGCTGGTCGATACCTTCCTGAGTACAAAGCAACACGTGCTGAAGCGGGTGATTTCATGTCGCTGTGTAAGAATGCAGAGCTAGCGTCAGAGGTAACTCTTCAACCACTTCGCCGTTTTCCTCTTGATGCCGCAATTCTGTTTTCGGATATCTTAACTATCCCAGATGCAATGGGTTTAGAGCTGCGCTTTGCGGCAGGTGAAGGCCCTGTATTTGATAAGCCAATCACTTGTAAAGCGGACGTTGAAAAGATTGGTCTGCCAGATCCTGAAGGTGAGCTTCAGTATGTAATGAATGCCGTACGTCAGATCCGTAAAGATCTAAATGGTGATGTACCTCTGATTGGTTTCTCAGGCAGCCCTTGGACGCTTGCAACCTACATGGTTGAAGGTGGCAGCTCGAAAGCATTCACTAAGATTAAAAAGATGATGTACGCAGAGCCACAAACGCTACACCTACTGTTGGATAAGCTAGCAGACAGCGTGATCGAATATCTAAATGCACAGATCAAAGCGGGCGCTCAATCTGTAATGGTATTTGATACTTGGGGTGGCGTACTTACTCCGCGTGACTACAACCTGTTCTCACTACAGTACATGCACAAAATCGTTGCTGGTTTGATTCGTGAAAACGACGGTCGCCGTGTACCAGTCACACTATTTACTAAGAACGGCGGTATGTGGTTAGAGCAAATCGCAGCTACGGGCTGTGATGCGGTTGGTCTAGACTGGACAATCAATATCCAAGATGCAGTGAAACGTGTCGGTGATAAAGTGGCGTTGCAGGGCAACATGGATCCGTCAATGCTATACGCTTCTCCTGAACGTATTCGTGAAGAAGTATCGACTATCCTAGAAGGCTTTGGTAATGCAGGAACTGGCCACGTATTCAACCTTGGTCACGGTATTCATTTAGATGTGCCGCCAGAGAATGCGGGCGTATTTGTAGAAGCTGTTCACGAGCTATCTAAGCCATACCACAAATAATTAAGTAACGTATTGAAAGCGCCTGATATGACCAGGCGCTTTTTTGTTATAGGTTACACTAGCCGTTATACTGCACATTAGTAATGGAAGAGGGTACGGAATAATAATGAAGACACGTGACAAAATAGTGCTAGCGGCTCTAGAGCTATTTAATCAACACGGTGAGCGTAACATCACCACTAACCATATTGCTGCGCATATCGATATCAGTCCGGGTAACCTTTATTACCATTTCCGCAATAAGCAAGAGATC
Source organism: Vibrio sp. (assembly GCF_984391705.1). Classification (NCBI taxonomy): domain Bacteria; kingdom Pseudomonadati; phylum Pseudomonadota; class Gammaproteobacteria; order Vibrionales; family Vibrionaceae; genus Vibrio; species Vibrio sp. The sequence continues at coordinate 4,628 of NZ_CFHWOM010000064.1, forward strand.
GTGCGTGAAATCTTTGCGCTGTACTCGAATGAACTGCTAGAGCGCTTTACGCCCATCCAAGGCCAGCAAGAGAGTTTGGTTATGCTTAAGCATTACCTAGATTCCATTTTTAACCTAATGTGGAAATACCGTTTTTTCTACGCAAACTTACCCGAGATTTTGCAGCGTGATGAACAGCTGCACGATGAGTATATTCAGGTACAAGAAAAGCTGCAGACGAACTTAGTTAACATAATGCGCGCTTTTGTTGGTCTAGAATTACTTAATGTTGAAGAAAGAGAGATGAAGTCGTTGGTAACAACCCTTCACCTCATTGCTTGTAGCTGGCTTGGTTACCAGGCAGCGATGTCACCAAAGACACAAATTACAGAGCAGGTGATTCATCAAGGAATGCTGCAGATGATCGCTGTTGTTAAGCCTAAAGCTACCGTACAAGGTTTAGAGCAACTGCAACTTTTAGAAGATGGCGTTAAAGCAATTCACGCATAAGTGATTGTCTGATATTGAATCTTTCCTAAGATATAACCAATTCAAATTGTCCTAATTTTCCTAACCCATTAAAGTGTAGAGATACACTTTGATGGGTTTATTCTATGCATTACGATGTTTTTAATGGAGATGCAGACGGCATTATTGCGTTGCTTCAGCTGCGTTTAGCCGAACCAATTGCCTCCACTTTGATTACCGGAGTTAAACGAGATATCCAACTGCTTGAGAAGCTGTCTGTTGATTCCAGCGATTCTGTAACCGTATTAGATATTTCGATGGACAAAAACCAAGTGGCACTTGAAGGAATACTTGCTACTGGTACACCTGTGTTTTATGCCGATCACCATAAAGCTAGCCAGATCCCTGTTTCTTCAAACTTGGAAGCTCATATCAATTTGGACGCCAACACTTGTACTGCATTGATAGTCGATGAGCTCTTGAACGGCCGCTTCCATACTTGGGCGATTACTGCTGCGTATGGTGACAATTTAATTGCCAGAGCTGATGAACTCGCGGAAAAGCATGGTTTGACGAATGAGCAGAAAGCGCAGTTAAAAGAACTCGGGACATTGATTAACTACAACGGTTATGGTTCTAAACTGGAAGATTTGCATTTTGATCCAGCAGTGCTGTTTAAAGCGCTTTTGGCTTATGATGATCCATTTGCTGCAATTGCTGATCAGAACTCCCCATTTCATTCTCTGCGTTACGCTTACCAGCAAGATATGGACAAAGCCTTAGCCGTTGAGCCGCAATATAAGAGCGAAAAAGTAGCCGTTTTTGAATTGCCAAATGAAGCATCATCAAGACGTATCAGCGGTGTTTATGGCAACATGTTGGCGAATCAATCTCCAGACTCAGCGCATGCTGTATTAACTGAGAATGCGGATGGCACTTATACAGTTTCTTTACGAGCTCCTTTACATAATAAGCAAGGAGCGGGAGATATCTGCTCGCAATTCCCATCTGGTGGAGGGCGAGCTGCAGCTGCGGGAGTGAATGCTCTCGAGAAAGAGCAACTTGCTGCGTTTATAGAGGCGGTAGAAACCTATTACAGATAGAGCGGGCGACATCATGACATGCAGTCGCACCATGATGTAGCTCGCAGGAAAAGGCGATTAACGGGCCAGCCAAGACTTCGGATTTTGTGTCTTACTGTTACGGCGAATTTCAAAGTAGAGTGATGCTCTTGATTGACCGCCTGTGTCACCTGCGAGGGCAATCGCTTCGCCGGCCGTGACTTTATCGCCTTCTTTTTTCAGTAAGCTTTGGTTGAAGCCATATAAGGTCATATCACCTTTACCATGGTCAAGGAGTACGACTAGACCATAGCCACGTAAGTAATCAGCAAACACAACGGTGCCCGAATAGACTGCTTTTACAGACTGCCCGTAGTTGGCATTTATCACCATGCCTTTCCAGTTCAGCTGACCAGTTTGTTTGGTTCCATAACTGTGTAACACTTTGCCCTTTAAAGGCCACGGTAATTTACCTTTTTGACGACTCAGACCATCCATTGGAACCGCATTGCGTTTAGCTGCTTTTGCGATCTCCGCTTTTAAGCGAGTCTCATTGCGCTGCAATTCTGACAAGTAAACTTTATCATTTGAAATGCTCTTGCGAATCTTTGATACCGTTCCTTTACGTTGGGATTGGGTCTTAGACAGTTGGTCACGTTTCTTCGTCTGTTGACTTAGAAGTGCCGTGATCTCTTGCTGCTCTAATTTGAGTTGTTTATGGCTGAGCTCCAATTGCTCGACCGTGTGCTCAAGCTCTTGAATCGTTACCGCTCTTTGTTTCGCAAGATGCTGAAAGTATTGACTGATGCGATCTTCTTCAACACCTTGATTGAGAAGGTTGGAAGATGACTTCGCTCGTTGAGTAACGTAATAGGTTTGGACCAATTCTGCTAGCTTATCACTTTGTTCTTTTTTCTGAACATCAAGCTTAGTTACCTTTGCTTGTAGATTCGCTATGTTGCTATTGGTTTTGTTTAGGGCAGCTTTAGTTTGTTTTATTTCACTCTCTAGTCGAGTGATGGTCGTTTCTTGATTACGGAGTGACTTTTGTAGGTCGTCGAGTTTTTTTTGTTGACTAGATAAAGACTGTTTCTGACGCGATATCTCGCCACTCACACCTTTTAGCTCCGCATTTGATGCAGCATATGCGGGGGGAAGTGAACCAATGGAAAGGATAAACCCAAGTGCGCATAACCTTGTGTACGCTGACATTTTCCTTGGTCGAATCACTATCTGTTTCCTATGCAAGCTAAGTCTTTGAGAGAAAGCCAGTATACCCAAACCTATTGCTGGGAAGAAAGCAGAATGTCAAAAGTTGCAGGTTACGAAGAGAAAACAAAAAAGCCCGAACAGCTATGTGTCCGGGCTTTTTAATTCTTACACTAGAATTACTTAACTAGAACAGTACCAGTCATTTCTGCAGGAATCTCTAGACCTGTTAGCGCTAGCATAGTTGGAGCTAGATCAGACAGTTTACCGCCTTCTTTGAACTCAACGTCTTTGTCACCAACGTAGATTAGAGGTACTGGTAGGTTAGTGTGAGCAGTGTGAGTGCCACCTGTTTCTGGGTCTACCATCATTTCTGCGTTACCGTGGTCAGCAGTGATCAGCATTTGACCGCCTACTTCTTCGATAGCTGCTGTTACTTTAGCAACACACTCGTCCATTGCTTCGATAGCTTTTTCTGCAGCTTCGTAAACACCAGTGTGACCAACCATATCTGGGTTAGGGTAGTTACAGATGATCGTGTCGTACTTACCAGACTTGATTGCAGCAACCATCTTCTCAGTTAGCTCCTCAGAGCTCATCTCTGGCTGTAGGTCGTAAGTTGCTACTTTTGGAGAAGCAACAAGTTGACGCTCTTCGCCTTCGAATTCGTTCTCAACACCACCGTTGAAGAAGAAGGTTACGTGTGCGTATTTCTCTGTTTCAGAGATACGTAGCTGAGTTTGACCTTGCTTAGATAGCCACTCACCGTAAGTGTTCTCTAGAGACGCTGGTGGGAATGCAATTGCTAGCGGGATGTCAGCTGCGTATTGCGTTAGCATTACGAAGTTGATTGCTGGGAATACAGCGCGCTCGAAGCCGTCGAATGCAGGTACGAAAGTACGTGTGATTTGACGAGCACGGTCAGCACGGTAGTTCATGAAGATCACTGCATCGCCGTCTGCGATTACTGCATCTTCTTGACCTTCTGCTTTGATTGCTGTCGCTTTAACGAACTCATCGTTCTCGTCGCGAGCGTAAGCCGCTTCTAGACCTGCAACAGCCGTTTCTGCTGTGAACTCCGCTTTCGCTTGAGTTAGAAGATCGTAAGCAACTTGAACGCGATCCCAGTTGTTATCACGGTCCATTGCGTAGTAACGGCCTACTAGAGAAGCCACACGACCTTTGCCTAGTGTTGCGAATAGGTCTTGGAAGCGTTTTAGAGAGTTCTCTGCGCTACGCGGTGGCGTGTCACGACCGTCTAGGAAGCAGTGTAGGTAAATCTTCTCTGCGCCACGAGCTGCTGCCATTTCAACAGCTGCGTAGATGTGGTCTTCGTGAGAGTGTACGCCACCTGGAGACATAAGGCCCATGATGTGTACCGCTTTGTCTGCTTTTACTGCAGAGTCGATCGCGTCTACTAGCGCAGGAGTTTCAGTGAACTCACCATCAGCGATAGATTTAGTGATGCGAGTTAGGTCTTGGTATACAACACGACCAGCGCCAATGTTAGTGTGACCAACTTCTGAGTTACCCATTTGACCATCAGGTAGGCCAACATCCATGCCAGAAGCAGAGATTAGAGTGTTTGGCTTGTTAGCAAACAGGCTATCAAGGAATGGAGTTTTTGCGTTCGCGATTGCGTTGCTTGCAGTATCTTCACGGTGTCCGTAACCGTCAAGAATAACTAGAGCCATAGGCTTCTTAGCTGTCATAGTGATGACCTCGTCAAATTTCAAAGTAACTTTGGAAACTAAATTAGCGTAATTTTACTACACTTTTTAACCAAAACTGTAGGTTAAGATCAAATATTGTTTGTGAAATATTGTTGTTATCTTTCACCTTATAAACAGTGTGTATTAGTAAACGCATTCAGCTTTACTCATTTTCTTTGCTTCATTTTCACTCTATGGGAGCAAAAAAGAAGTTGGAATTACCGATTACTGTAATAGCTTATTGGACCAAAATACCTGTTCCAATTACGGCAACAATTGCCCCAATCCACGCGAATCGATTGGGTCGCTTACCAGAGTAAATCCAAAGTATAGGCAATAACATGATTGGGGTTGTGGAAGAGAGTAGCGCCACCATGCCAACGTTACCTTCTTGCAGTGCATAAAGAATGAGCGTCATACCGACGGCCATGGCCAGAAAACCATTCACCGCAGTAATAGAGAAGATTTTTAAGTTCATCGGCTGGGTGGCTCTGGCTAACTTGGCTCCACTTAGGAAAAATAAGCAGTGAGCGGCAAAAGCGGTCATCATTCTCATTGCTGAGGCAGCAACTGGGTCGATACTGGTTTGCATGATGGGCTTGGCGATGATGCCCCCTAAGGCTTGGCATAATGCCGCAATCAACCCGAGACAAATTCCTACCCAAACCTTACCTTTAATCGCTTCAAGCTGATTATCGCTCTGTCCTTTTCGACCAAAGAAAATGGCGGTGAGTACACCAGCGAATACCAACAAAGAACCCAGTAGCTCCATATTGGTCATGGTTTCACTAAACAGGAAGTAGCCCAAAATTGCAGAAAATACGGCGTGGCATGAGAAGAGCAAGCCAGCTTGTCTTGGCCCCATACGATTAAGGCAAGCAAATAAGGCTGTATCACCAACAAAAATACCGATAACACCAGATAGCATCATCGCTGAAATCGCGGTGCTCTCAACGGTGCTCCAACCGTCGGTATACAGTGCCATTGAGCCTAAAATTAGAGAGGTACAACCCATGCGCCAGCGGCTATAGGCAAAGGTACCTAAATGTTGTGCGGGAGTTACTGAGAGTAAACTGGCGACAGCCCATAAAAATGCCGCCGCCAAGGCCAGCCATTCAAAGCCCATTGACACGAATTCCTTGTGAATAGGTAAGGGGAATGGCTGACAATATGCATCAAATTATCGCTAAAACAAAGCGTTTACACTTTGAAGCGGCCAACCTCCATACGCATGGTTTCTGCTGAATCACGCATGTTGTTTGCGCTGTCACTACTTTGTACAGCCTGTGACGCCAGCATATCAGAAGCATCTTTGATACCTTGAGTATTGCGGCTAATGTCTTCACTGACGGCGCGTTGTTCCTCCGCCGCACTGGCAATTTGCAATGCCATATCATTGATTTCATTAATTGCAGAGGTGATGGTATTCAAGCTTTGTGACGCTTTTTCGGCGTAATCAACACTGGTGTCTGCCAATGAGGTGCTCGCTTGCATACTGTTTACCGCTAATTGAGTGTTGTTTTGTAGTGTCTCAATCATATTTCGGATCTCTTCGGTTGAACCGTGGGTCCTCTGACTTAATACCCTGACTTCGTCCGCTACAACAGCAAAGCCGCGCCCTTGCTCCCCAGCGCGCGCTGCTTCAATGGCGGCGTTGAGGGCTAATAGGTTCGTTTGCTCTGCAATTTCTTGAATGGTGGAGAGGATCTGATTGATGCTCTGCGTATTGCTCTCTAGCTCTGAAATGATGCCAGATGCTGATGAGACTTGCTCCGCTAAATCAACGATAGCACTGCGGTTTTTCTCAATTACCTGCTGGCCATCTTCGCAAGCAGATGCTGAGCCTTGGGAAGCGGTTGCCGTCATCTCTGCGTGGCTAGCAACTTCTGCTGCTGTCGCTGACATCTCATGGATGGCTGTGGCTATTTGGTTGACGTCGTTTTGCTGTGTTTCTACTTGCTGCGATGCTTGCTGAGAAAGTTGGTTGGCTTGCTCTGCTTGATCCGCGAGTTGTTCGCTGTGGGTAATGATATTCGCGATCATCGCCTGCATCTGGCTTAGGAACTGATTGACATGGGTCGCGAGTTCGCCAATTTCATCCATACGACGAATTTCAATGCGCTGTGTTAAGTCTCCTTCGCCTTCTGCGAGGTCTGACAGCGCCGCTGACAGTGTTTGCAGTGGTTTAAGTAGACGTGTCACCACGTAGGTACTAACGGAGGCAATCACTAAGTACAGTATAATTGAAGCAATAGCAGTGAACTGAATTTGCTCAGACACAGAAGCGAAAGCCAGCTCTTTATCGACGACAATACCTAAAGACCAGTCAGTCGAAGGGACATTGGCAACAAAGATCAATTTATTACCTTGTTCAGGCCAAGTGATCGTTGAGATATAAGCCGTATCGATCAGCTCGCTGATCTTTTGGGTGCTGAGTACAGGGTTAAGCTGTGTTAGTGGCTTTTGGCTAAGCTTTTCGTCTTGGTAGGCGACGATATTGTTGTTGCCGTCCACCAAGAAGGTGAAGCCATTATTGTCTAGTGACACATTAAGTACTTCATCAATGATGTTGGTGACAGTTAAGTCCGCCGCCAATACACCCTCTTTAGTTCCACGGAATGCTTTAGCAAAGCTAATCACTACGCTGCCATCAAAGTCTTGGTATGGTTCAGTGATGATTAGGCCGTTGCTAGACATGGCATCTTGATACCAAGGCCGAGTTCGAGGGTCATAGTTGGCTGGCCAATCTTCGGTTTTATCACCGTAGGCAATACTGCCATCCTCAAAACCCGCATACACAGACAAGAAGTTGCCAGCGCGCTTGGTTATTAGCATTTCGCGGTCAGCATCGCTCGCCTCCAAAATGTTTTTTTCGTTCGCTAGCATCATGTCACTGCGAATTTCTAACCAGTCCGAGATGTAACGCGCAGTCGCATGGCTGATATTCGCCATTTCACTGTTCAAAGCGGAAGTTGTTTCTTGTTTAAGTTGGCTTACGGAAATCCAAGCTTGGACACCACTGACAACCGCTATAATGATTGCAATGGCAATTTGTATTTTAAGTTTTATTGTGTTTTTCATTGCCTTTCCTTCAATTATTAGACAACAAACTAAAGTATTCGTCCGTTCTGTTTAGTGAATTACTCTAGGCAATTAACATTCAGATGGGTTCTTATAGGATATTTTGTGGGATTGTTGGAATATCAGGCTGATAGTATAGAAACTAGGCATTCATATTTTTGATCTATATAGATATTCAGATAGTGGAATATCTATATAACTCAAACTTTTGTGGGAATTGTGACTTCTTACCCAATTCGTAAGGGAAGAAGTCACAACGAGGTTCAGGTAATAATGAGTGCAGCTGTGTAGACAATAAGTAGGCCGATGACTCCAATAATCACACCTGTTTTGGCCATATCTTTGCTTTCAATAAGTCCGGTTGAATAGGCCAATGAGTTTGGCGGAGTAGAAACGGGTAAAATCATACCTAGCGATGCAGAGAAGGCGACCACGACGAGTAAACCTTGTAGCCCGCCGACTGCAGAGAGGCTTTCCATCGATGCCCCAATGGCCGCAGCGATTGGCATCAATAAGTTGGCCGTAGCTGTGTTGGACATGAAGTTGGCCATTAGCCAGCAGACAATCGACATGGTAATGACGACAGCAACAGGGGATAGCGCTTCATAGTCAATGGCATGGGCTAGAGCAGCTGCGAGACCTGTTTTATCTAAGCCGATGCCAATAGCGATCCCGCCGGCAACCAGCCAAAGTACATCCCAGTTTATCTGCTTTAACTCTGGCTTACCCATGATGCCTGTTAATGTGAATACTGCCAATGGAATTATCGAGACAACATAAGTGTTCATACCGTGCAGTTTGGTTGTCATCCAAAGCAAAATGGTTGCAGCAAAAGTGATGTAAACAACGATAGCGCGCCAGTTTTTTTGGAACTGCCCATTGAGCTTAAGTTTCATGGTCGCTTGAGAGGAAGGAAATAGTTTCTGCAACAAGAACCATGCGATAGTCAATTGCACAACCACGAACGGCAGCCCCATCATCATCCAGCTCAAAAAGTCGATGCTATTCTCTCCCGTCAAATATTGCAGTGCGATTGCATTGGGAGGGGTGCCGATAGGGGTCGCAATACCACCAGTATTGGCTGCAATCGGAATGCAAAGTACCAAGGCTTTAATCCCAAGATCGCCTTTAGGAGCTGAAGCCACAATCGGTCCGAGGAGAGCGAGCATCATCACGGTAGTCGCGGTATTGGACATAAACATGGAGAACACCGCAGTGATCAGCATTAAACCAAGCATGATGAATTTTGGTTGATGGCCAAAGGGTTTGAGCAATACCCGTGCAAGGTTATTGTCGAGTTCATATTTGGACGCAGCTATCGCTAAAGCAAATCCACCCATAAAAAGGATGATGATAGGTGAAGAAAAGGCACTGAATATGTCGGTGTAGTTCATTAGCTCACCAAGTTCATGCCCTGCTGGTGGATTGCGAAATAGGTGTAACCCTTTGTCGGAGATCATGATCAGCTCCAGTGCGATGATCAATATCGACGTTGCAAATACAGGCACGGGCTCAAGCACCCAAAGTAGAGCTGCGAGCAGGAAGATCGCGAGTAAGCGATGCTGAATTAAGGTGAGATCATCAATCGGTATGTAATCGATGGGCATAAATAGGACTGCAATGGGTAAGCTAAAACAAATCAGAAGCTTAACCAAGATCCTGTGATCGATTTTGGGCATAAAGTAATTAACCTTGCGACTTAGTTATGGCGACTAGGATAATTAATAATCAAATTAGGGTCTTAGACTGAGGTTGAAATTTTGCAAGCTGGTTAGAAATGTTGCAAATGAATTGTTTTTAGTCAAAAAAAGCCCCGAATTATCGGGGCTTATAAAGTGTTAATGGTGCTCTAAAATTACTTATCTTGGTTTAAATGAGCGTAAGGTGTGCCCATTACGGTAGCTTGACCATTTTGCATCGTTTCATCAAACGTAATTGCATCTTTAGCAAATAGGTTGATCACGGTTGAACCCAGCTTGAAGCGACCCATTTCTTCGCCTTTCTTCAAGATTACAGCTTTGTCACCTTCTGACGGATAATCCCATTTGTACACAGTATTGCCGCGAGGTGGTGTAACCGTACCTGCCCAAACTTGTTCGATGCTACCGACGATTGTTGCTCCGACAAGAACTTGAGCCAATGGGCCAAATTCAGTATCAAAAATACACACTACGCGTTCGTTACGTGCAAAAAGGTTTGGAACGTTTTCAGCGGTAAGTGGGTTTACTGAGAATAGATCACCAGGAACGTAGATCATTTGACGAAGTGTACCGTCACAAGGCATGTGTACGCGGTGGTAATCGCGCGGTGATAGGTAAAGGGTAGCAAACTCACCATCCGAAAATTCTGCTGCTAGGTTTGCATCACCACCTAATAATTCTTGGGCCGTAAAATCGTGACCTTTCGCTTGAATTAGTTTGCCATCATTAATCGGACCAAATTGGCTCACGCAAGCGTCTGCTGGGTGAGTAACAACATTTTCGTCATCTGCGATTGGGCGTGCACCCTCTTTAAGCTCACGGACAAAAAACTCATTAAATGTCTTAAAATGTTTAGGATCAGAATGCAGCGCTTCATCCATATTTACGTTGTACTGTTTGATAAACCAGCGAATGATAGCCGTTGTAAGACCACCTGCTTTTGCTGAAGCCAGTTTACCGACTAAGCGGGTTAGACCATGCTGGGGGATCCAGTATTGCAGTCCAACTTTAATCTTATCCATTGTCGTCATTTCCAATGTTAACTAGATGTTGTTTACTTTTGGGCGCGAGATGTTACTTAAAAACGCGTCAAAAGTCAGTAGAAAGCGTTGCTCATTTGTGCAATAAGGCGTTACAAGTCTGCTTTTTTATTGCGAGAATACTGACGGTTTGCTTTATTTTCGACCATGCTTTCCAAAATACGATGGTAGTTTTCAAAGCGAATTTCACTGATATCACCTTTTTCGACCGCCTCAACCAAAATACAACCGGGGTCGTCTAAGTGCTTACAATCTCGGAATTTACACCCACCAAGGTAAGGCTGGAATTCAACAAACGCTTTGGTCACTTCTTCGGCCTCTAAATGCCATAAGCCAAACTCGCGCACTCCTGGAGAGTCGATAAGATCGCCGCCCGAAGGAATGTGGTATAGGCGAGAAGCTGTTGTCGTATGCTGACCTAAGCCAGAGTTCTCAGAGATTGCACCTTCTTCAACGTTAAATTGTGGCATTAACGCGTTGACCAAGCTTGATTTACCTACGCCGGACTGACCAACGAAAATATTAATGCGGTCACTCAATTCGGCTTCTAGTGCAGAGATGCCTTCACCTGTTTGCTTACTGACAAACAGGACTTTGTAACCGATACGCTCATATTCGGTGAGCCACGTTTTGTACTGCTCTAGTTGCTCAGCTTCAAGCAAGTCGATTTTGTTTAGTACGATCAATGGCGCTATTTGTAAGGTTTCCGCCGCGACTAAGTAACGATCAATGATGTTCAAAGAAAGTTCTGGGAGCACAGATGAGACGATTATCATTTGATCCACGTTGGCTGCAACAGGCTTTAACCCATCATAGTAGTCAGGTCGAGTTAAGACTGAAGTACGTGTTTCGACAGCCTCGACAACGCCTGAGATACCATCCATTGATTCCAGCCCTGCTCGCCATATTACTTTATCGCCCGATACGAGAGATTCGATTCCACGACGCAGGTTACAGCGATGAACTTCACCACTTTCGGTATCTTCAATGTCAGCGTGTTGGCCAAAACGAGTAATGACCAACCCCTTTTGAGTAGAGCCTAACATTGACTCATCCCACTGGACCGATTCTTCGTTTTTCAACTTACGTTTTTGGTTGCTACGTACACGTCTTACTTGACCTTTGGTGAGCTTTTTTTTCTTTGCCACAATTGTCTACTTAAATCATTTATCGTCGTAATGGATCCTCTATGACAGCTATCTTGAGGATCGGAATTTGGGTATAGTACCTTTTTTATCAGAAAACCAATAGGCAACGATTTATGTCCTTTAGCGATCAAAACTTAATTTGGATGGATCTGGAGATGACCGGACTGGACCCGGAAACCCATAAAATTATCGAAATCGCGACCATCGTAACTGACAGTGAGCTAAACATTTTAGCTGAAGGACCTGTACTTGCCATTAATCAGCCTGAATCTGAACTCGAAAAAATGGACGAGTGGTGTACAACAACTCACACAGGGAGCGGATTAGTCGCTCGAGTACGAGCAAGCGAAGTTACAGAACAAGAAGCAATACGCCAAACTCTTGAGTTTTTAGAGAAGTGGGTTCCTAAAGGTAAATCGCCAATTTGTGGTAATAGCATTGGCCAGGATCGCCGTTTCTTATACAAGCATATGCCTGAACTAGAAGAGTACTTTCACTACAGATATGTCGATGTTAGTACTTTGAAAGAGCTGACTCGTCGATGGAAACCGGAAGTACTAGATGGCTTTTCAAAATCTGGCAGCCATTTAGCTTTAGATGATATTCGCGAATCTATTGCTGAGCTAAAATACTATCGCCAAACGATTTTTAACATTTGATCTTTTAGCGACTTTACGGAATTGACGGTTAAGAGGGCTAATTTAGAGCGATTAATATTCAGTTCTGTGTGCTTTTTCATCAAACGGAAAAAAAACAACTTTTTTTTGCATGAAGGACTTGCATCACAAAAAAATGCTCTTATAATTCGCAGCCCTGAACGACGGA